>CAMCZF010000052.1 GCA_945885775.1 Rhodoferax sp. OV413
AGCGTGGCCACACCGCTGGTGCGCCTGACCAGCGAATACAACGTGTTCGTGCTGCCGGCCAACTCGCCCTTCAAAAGCATGAAGGAAGTGATCGAGCAGCTCAAAAAAGACCCAGGCAGCGTCAAATGGGGCGGCGGTTCACGCGGCTCTACCGAGCACATTGCCGCTGCCATGATCGCGCGTGAGGTGGGTGTGGACCCATCCAAGATCAACTACGTGGCTTTCCGGGGCGGCGGTGAGGCCACTGCCGCCATTCTGGGCGGTAACGTGACCGTGGGCGGCAGCGGCTACAGCGAGTTCTCTGAGTACATCAACGCCGGCAAGATGAAAGCCCTGGCGCTGACCTCGGGTGCACGCCTCAAAGGCATCAACATCCCCACGCTCAAAGAGCTGGGCTACAACGTCGTGATCGGCAACTGGCGCGGCGTCTACGGCGCCCCCGGCATCACCGCCGCCCAGCGCAAAGCCCTGACCGACATGCTGCTCAAGGCCGCCAAGACCAAATCCTGGGCGGCAGACATGGAGAAAAACAACTGGACGGCTGCCGTGATGTCGGGCCAGGAGTTCGAAGATTTTGTTGACAACGACTTCGCCTCGCTGCGCGCCACCATGGTCAAAGCCGGCATGATCTGACCAGCTTGTCGCTTTGCGTCATCCCCAGCTTGACTGGGGATCGATGACCCCTGGATTCCCGGTCGCAGCCGGGAATGACGAAGGGTTAGCCGGGAATGACGCAGGCGCCTAGTCGGGAATGACGGCGGATTAGCCGGGAATGACGGCATTTGCTTGTCATCCTCGCGCATGCGGGGATCCATGGCCCCTGGATTCCCGGTCGTAGCCGGGAATGACGAAGGCGCATAGCCGGGAATGACGGGTGGGCAACAGAGCGAACAAGCACATGAAACCTGACACTGACAAGCATCCATTGCAGACCCTGGTCGGCCTCGGCGTTGGCCTGGTGGGGTTGGGCATCGCGCTGGGGGCGCTGAGCATTCCTTCGGCCTCAGGTTACGCCGGCATCGGGCCTAATTTTCTGCCTTGGGTGGTGGCAGCCGCGCTGATGCTGTGCGGCGGCTTCATGGTGCGGGAGGCGCGCAGTGGTGGCTTTCGCAACATGGAAGACGCTGTCGGCGGTGACCGGCCTTATTGGCCGGGTTTTGTATGGATGTCGGCCGGGTTGCTGGCCAATGCAGCACTCATCACCACCATCGGTTTCATTTTGAGCTGCGCCCTGTGCTTTGTGCTGGCCGCGCGTGGTCTGCGCTTGGCTGCAGGGCAGGGTGGTGGCGTGCGCAGCTGGGTCACTGACACGGTCACCGGCCTGCTGATCGCCGCGCCGGTGTACTGGATGTTCACCAAGTTTCTGGCCATCAGCCTGCCGGGCTTGACACAAAGCGGCTGGCTCTGATGGACATCTGGAACCAGCTGATGCAGGGTTTTGCCACGGCCGGCACGCCGGTCAACCTGCTCTGGGCCTTTGTCGGCTGCGCGCTGGGCACGGCCGTGGGCGTGCTGCCCGGTATTGGCCCGGCCACTGCCGTGGCGATGCTGTTGCCCATCACTGCCAAGGTGGAGGCCACCGCCTCCATGATCTTTTTTGCCGGCATCTACTACGGCGCCATGTACGGTGGCTCCACCACCTCCATTTTGCTCAACACGCCGGGCGAGACGGCCAGCATGGTCACGGCCATGGAGGGCAACAAAATGGCCAAGAGCGGCCGCGCGGGCGCTGCGCTGGCCACCGCGGCCATCGGCTCTTTTGTGGCCGGCACCATTGCCACGGTGCTGGTAACGCTGTTTGCGCCCGTGGTGGCCGACTTTGCCGTCAAGCTCGGTCCACCTGAGTACTTCATGCTGATGCTGCTGGCCTTTACCACCGTCAGCGCAGTGCTGGGCCAGAGCACGGTGCGGGGCATCACCGCTCTGTTCGTGGGCCTGGCGGCCGGCTTGGTCGGGCTGGACCAGATCACCGGCCAGGCCCGCTACACCGGCGGCGTGCCCGAGCTGCTGGACGGGGTGGAGATTGTGCTGGTGGCGGTGGGCCTGTTCGCCGTGGCCGAAGCCCTGCACGCGGTGCTGTTTGAGGGCCGGGTGGTCGAGACCGCCAACAAGATGAGCCGTGTGACCATGAGTGCTAGCGACTGGCGCCGCTCTATTCCCGCTTGGCTGCGCGGCACGGCCATTGGCGCACCGTTTGGCTGCATTCCGGCCGGGGGCACTGAGATCCCCACCTTTTTGAGCTACGCCACCGAGAAAAAGCTGGCCAAAGCCGAGCACCGGGCCGAGTTTGGCACCCGCGGTGCCATCGAGGGCGTGGCCGGGCCCGAGGCGGCCAACAACGCCACCGTCACGGCCGCGCTGATTCCGCTGCTGACCCTGGGCATCCCCACCTCCAACACCACCGCCATTTTGCTGGGCGCCTTCCAGAACTACGGCATCCAGCCCGGGCCGCAGCTGTTCAGCAGCGCCTCGGCGCTGGTGTGGGCGCTGATTGCCTCGCTCTACATTGGCAACGTGATGCTGCTGGTGCTCAACCTGCCGCTGGTGGGCCTGTGGGTCAAGCTGCTCAAGGTGCCCAAGCCCCAGCTGTATGCCGGCATTCTGATCTTTGCCACCGTGGGCGCCTATGGCATGCGGCAAAGCGCGTTTGATTTGTTTTTGCTGTATGCCATCGGCGTGCTCGGGCTCATCATGCGGCGCTTCAGCTTCCCCACGGCCCCTGTCGTGGTCGGCATGATTTTGGGTCCCTTGGCCGAGGCCCAGTTGCGCAACGCCATCTCCATTGGCGAGGGCAGCGCCATGGTGTTTTTACAGCGGCCGATGTCGCTCACATTGCTGGTGGTGATCATGGCGGTGCTTGTGGTGCCGCGATGGCTGCAGCGGCGCAGGGTGGGGGGCTGAGGGTCGCATTCTTCGTCCCCCTTATGATTGAACCGGCCTGATTGCCTGGGCTTGTGCATCTGAAATTACATCAAAATGATAGCAAACTAATCAATGAATACGGGGCCTGTAGCCTGTTTTTACACTATTTTCCCGGACTCAGCCCAGACAGGTCACCTGCCCGTCATCAGAGCGGGGTGGCAGCGCCCAGATCGGTAAAGTTGTTGATTTTTACTGACCCGTCTGGAAACCGCGCAATCACATCCAGTTCGCCGCCCATGGCCTCGATGTGGCTACGCAGGGTGGACAGGTACATGTCGGTTCGTTTTTCGATCTTTGCGATCGACGGCTGCTGCACATGGAGCACTTCGGCCAACATCTTTTGCGACAGGCCACGGGCTTGGCGCAGTTCGTTAAGAGGCATTTCAGCCAACATCTGCCTGGCCATGCCATCAGCTTTCTCGCGTGCGGCCTGGGTCATCCCCGCACGCAGTTCTGTAAATTTCTTAGCCATCTATCGCTCCTTCGCGTCGAAGTTGTACCAGGTGCTGGTCGTACAGCCGGTCGGCAATTGGCATATTCAATTGGTACCAGCGGTCGTCTCCCGTCTTGTCCCCACCAATCAAAAGAATCGCCATTCGGCGGGGATCGAATGCGTACAGCGTGCGAAATGGTCGCCCACCATGTTGGGTGCGAAGTTCGCGCATATGACCGTACCTGGAGCCATTAATGCTGCTGCTGTGCGGGTATCCCAACGCTGGTCCCCGCTCCTCAAGAAGTTGGACAGAGGCTGCTAATGACGCTTGCTCGTCTTGCGTGAGGCTGGCCCACCAGTCACCAAATTCGTCTGTGTATTCAACATCCCAAGGCATGATGGAATATAACCTTAATGGAATATTCCGTCAAGTGCATCATTGGCCTTTTTTGATCCCGGGTCATACCGGCTGCGCTTCAGCAATGACCTTGGCCCGGAAAGCCTCGGGCAAAGCATTGGGCGTGAGTACGTCCACAGGAACGCCCAATAGTTGTAGCAACTCGTGCCGGATAGCCCCAATGTCGAACAGTGTTGTTTCGGGCGTTGGGTCAATCAGAATGTCCAGATCGCTGCCCTCGTGGTCATTCCCATGGAGAACGGAACCGAAAACCCGCGCATTCTTGGCGCGGTGCCGCTCAACAACCACTCGGATGGCTGCACGATGCGATTTAAGGATGAGGGATGGCTTCATAAGGGTTTTATGATTTTCAAATCTGATTTCAGCACAACCTGTGGCGCACTGCAATCTACCGGTCGCCTTATCTAGCTGTTTTGGGCGAGCAGGATGCGGTCACCCTCGCGGGGTGGCTCGCCCCCAGTGCGAGCCATCACCGCGTCAAACTCAGTCAAATCAGCCCGCTCCTGCCGTTCGGCAAAATAGGTTTGCGCTTCCTTTATGGCCATAAAAATGATGATCCTGGTTTTGGAGTCAAACCGGAAAAACAAGCGGAACCGTCGTCCAAGCTTGGCGCGCCGCCAGTGCCTGAACGCAGGTCCCATGTTGTTGCCCTGCCGATACTCGTCGCGGTTGGGATCACTTGGCACGGTTTCCAGCATCAACTGCGCCAGGGCATTGAAGAGCTTGACGTTGGCGTTTGATTCAAACCCTTGCGGGTCTTGCGCCTGTGCACGCCGAGCGGCGGCTTGCAGCTTCTGCAGTTGTTCGATCAAACCCTCGTGAAACAGCAAGTTCCAACCGTGGCGCAGCATCACAGCGCGACGTCGCCCAGGATATCTTCGCCAGGATCTACGGGCCGCTGGACGGCGGCCAACAGGGCGTTGGCCAAATCATCGGACAAGGTCGAGACGTGCTTGCCGGTCGCAATGTCTTTTTCAAGCAGTGCCAAGAAACTTGCGATGGCGGGGTCTTCATGGCGCTCGTTGCCGAAACGGCTGGCCACAACTTGTGTGCACCGTAAATCAGTCAAGAAAACCTCGCTATCATGCGCAAAACTTGATTCTCACCTCCGATCGGACCCCACCCCCATGCTGCGCCAAGCGTCCACCATCGCCTACTACACCCTGCTTGAAGCTCTGCGCAACCGACTGATGTGGTTGCTGGGGATGGTGCTGGTGATCGGCATCGGCCTGAGTGGCTTCCTGAGCGATCTGGCGGTGACGGAGCAAAAAGAGACCCAGGTGGCGCTGCTTGCCGCCTTTCTGCGCTTTTCGGCTGCTTTTTTGATGGTGATTTTTGTCGTCACTAGCCTGGTGCGCGAGGCCAATGACAAAGGTTTGGAGCTGGTGCTGGCGCTGCCATTGCCGCGTGCTGGCTATGTGCTGGGCAAGCTGGCTGGTTTTGCACTGCTGGCCGTTTTGCCGGCGCTGATGTTCGGCGGGCTGCTGGGTATGCTGGTTCAGACCTGGGACGCAGCCTTGTGGACGGCTTCGCTGCTGGGTGAGCTGTGGATCGTGGCGGCCTTCAGCCTGCTGTGCGTGATGACTTTTCAGCAAGTCATGACCGCGCTTAGCGCTGCCATGGGCTTTTACCTGCTGGCGCGGTCGGTCACTGCGCTGCAACAGTTCGGTCAGAGCCGCTACGCGCCCGACGGCCCGTCGCAGCAGGTCATTAACGCGGTGATGCAGGGCGTGGGCTATGTGCTGCCCCGGCTCGATGACTTCACCCGCACCGACTGGCTGGTCTACCACAGCGGCAGCTGGGCCATACTGGGCCCGTTGGCCGCGCAGACCCTGATTTACTTGGCCTTGTTGACTGCTGCCGCGCTGTTTGACCTGTACCGTCGTAACCTGTGAGAGACGAACGCAGCATTGCCGCAGTACCAGCACCTGCACGTGCCTTGCTGGCATTGGCGCTGGCCCTGCAGCTGGCCTGGCAGGTCTGGCAACCGCCCGCCCCAATGCGTCCGCAAGATCTGCCCGCGCCGCCGGATTTGGGTGCTTTGAGGCTGGCCAGCCTGGGCGAGCCTGTGGCGCTGGCCAAGGGCCTGCTAATTTATCTGCAGTCGTTTGACAGCCAGGGTGGTCAGGTCATAGCCTTGCGAAGGCTCGACTATGACCGGGTGCAGGCCTGGCTGAACGCTTCTTTGGCGCTGGACCCTTTGAGCCAATACCCGCTGTTATTGGCCAGCCGCGTGTACGGCGAACTGCATGGTGACGAGGCCCGCCAGCGGCAAATGCTCAGCTTTGTGCGCCGGCAGTTTGACGCTGATCCCAACCAGCGCTGGCCTTGGTTGGCCCATGCCGTCATCATCGCCCGGCACCGCCTCAAAGACATGCCACTGGCGCGAGAGTACGCCGCTGCCCTGCGGTTGCGCGCGACCGGTGACAAAGTACCCAGCTGGGTCAGGCAGATGGAAATTCTGCTGTTGCAGGACATGAACGAGCTGGAAGCTGCCCGCATATTGCTGGGTGGGCTCATTCAAAGTGGCCAGATCAAAGAAGAGCGCGAACTCAATTTCTTGAAGGAGCGCTTGGCAGAAATCGATCTCGGTTTGGGCAAGTCCGCAGGTGCCGCGGGTAAGCCGTAAATCCTGTAAAAGTTCTTCACTCCCATTTTGCGCGCTACGGCGGCTTAATACGGTCAAGCCAATTTACGGCTTGCATTACCTCAAGGAGTTTTCATGAAACGTCTACATTCGAAGCAATCAGGCTTCACCCTGGTGGAAATCGCCATCGTTCTGGTCATCATTGGTCTGCTGCTTGGCGGCGTGCTGAAAGGCCAGGAATTGATCACCAGCAGCAAAGGCAAGGCGCTGGCCAATGACCAGGCAGGCATGCAGGCTGCCTTCACCAGCTACACCGACCGTTACAAGGCTCTGGCCGGCGACGATTCCACCGCCGCGACGCGCTTTACAATTCAAAAATGCGGTGGTGCCGCTTGCCTTAATGGATCCGGTAACGGAGCTTTGCTTGGCGCCTGGAATACTTTTTCGGCTGGTGTAGCAGTTCCCGCAGTCGCCGCCGAGCAATTGTTGGCTTGGCAGCATTTGCGCGCAGCTGGTTTCCTGAAGGAGGGCGAGGCAAGCATTTTCTCTAGCCCCCGCCATTCCGCTAGTGGCCGCATCGGCGTGCAACCTGGAGAAATCTATGGTGGTCAGAATGCTACGGCCACGGCCCAAGCTTTCATTGGTTTAGAGAACGTGGCGACCAATGTGGCACAGAGCTTGGATTCATCTGTTGACGATGGATTCGTCAATTTGGGTGTTTATCGTGGCGCTGCTCACGCGACGAACGGGTTCGCCGGGGCGTCTTACTCGCTCGGTGTTATAGGAACTGGTGCACCCAATGCGGCATCTGCGAATCCGGCTACCTATAACGTTGCTGCGCCACTGTTTTAAAGTCGGCTAACCGTCATCTTATGGGTTAGGTACCCTGCTGGCTTCAGTCCCCTTTCGCTTTTTGACGTGCCGGGGGATTTTAAGTTTGTGGGGCGGTTGTCGGAGGTGTCTTCAACGGCATTCAGCCCTGGAACATGCACTAACATCAGGACGCTATCCAGCGAATGCCGTGAGACCCATGACCGCCCCCGCCTTCCAACTCACCCAACTCCGCAAAAACTACGCCAAACGCCCGGTGCTGCACGGTATCGACCTGCAGATCGGGCAGGGAGAGTTTTTTGGCCTGGTGGGCATGAACGGTGCTGGCAAGACCACGCTGCTCAAATGTCTCTTGGATTTTTGCGCCACCGACGGCGGCAGTATTGAGATTGCCGGGGTTAGTCACCGGCTGACAGAGTCGCGCAAACCGCTGGCCTTTTTGCCTGAGCGTTTCATGCCGCCGTATTATTTAAACGGCCGTGATTTTTTAAAGTACATGCTCAAACTGCAGGGCCTGAGCTACAACGAAGCCATTGCCCTCGAGATGCTGGCGGCCCTCGATTTGGATGCCGCCGCGCTCAGCCGGCCGGTGCGGGCTTATTCCAAAGGCATGACGCAAAAGCTGGGGCTGGCCTCTTGCTTCTTGGCTGACAAGGCCATTTACGTGCTGGACGAGCCCATGAGCGGCCTAGACCCCAAGGCCCGCGCTCTGCTCAAAACGCAGCTGACGCGCCAGCGCGAAGCCGGCCGCACCCTGTTTTTCAGCTCGCATGCACTGGCCGATGTGGAAGAAATCTGCGACCGCATGGCCATCCTGCACCAGGGCGCGCTGCGCTACGTCGGCTCCCCCGCCGGCTGCCGCGAACAGTTCGGCGCGGCCACGCTGGAGCAGGCTTATTTGACTTGTATTGCCTGAGGGCAGGGTTGCATGGATCCCCGCGTTCGCGAGGATGACGGATGGCTGTCATTCCCGGCTACGCCGTCGTCATTCCCGGCTACGGTAAATTGTCATTCCCGGCTGCGACCGGGAATCCAGGAGGTCATGGATCCCCGCGTGCGCGAGGATGACGGATGCTTGTCATTTCTGATATTTTGTCTAATTAAATAGCTTATTTAATGGGTATTTACAGTGATTTGGACTTTAAAATAGCCAAAGTATGTACCCCGCCAAAGCCATCATTGAAGTGCATCACGCTGGGCTTTGGCATCCGGCGGCAGAGTTGCAGGCATTCAGCCCTAACCGTGTTCGCTTCAATTACCTGGACAGCTATGTCTTTGGTGACATCAATTTGCCGGTGTCTTTGACCATGCCGGTCGGCTTGTGGCCAGAGCCATTGATGCATGGCTTGACGGGGCTGGTGCCGGACCACAGGCCGCCGTCATTTTTGTATGACCTGGTGCCGCAGGGCCAAGGGCGCAAGTTCTTGCTCTCGGCGTTGAATTTGCCAGACAGTGACGACATGATCATGCCGCTGTTGATGGCGGGCGCGTTTAACCCCATTGGGTGTTTGCGGCTCAACACAGCCATGCACTTTTTTGCCCAAGAGGCGCGCAAAAACCCTGACCCGCAATGGGCGCAAGGTGTCAGCCTTGAAGACATCACCCAGCGTAGCGACGAGTTTCTGAACCACATCGCACTGCACGCCATGCTGGCCACTGGTACTACGGGCGTGCAAGGTGTTGCCCCCAAATTTTTGCTCACCACGGACCAACACGGCCGCTGGTTTGCTGACATGGCGCTGCCCGACGAGTTGGCCCACGCCCATTGGCTTGTCAAGCTGCCGCGCGGCAAAAGCGATGACGACCGGAGCGTGTTGCGCAATGAAGCGGCCTACCTGCGCGTGGCCGACGCCGTGGGCCTGCGGTGCGCCCATGCCCCTGTTTTGCATGGCGACATGCTGTTTTTGCGACGGTTTGACCGTCTGGTGGTGCCCGATGGTGGTGTACAGCGCCTGCACCAGGAAAGCCTGGCCAGCGTGGTTGGCCAGCGCGGCTTTGGCATGGCGCAGTCCCAGCAGACGCTTCTGGCGGGCCTGCGGCGTGTGGTGACCGACCCCGTGCGGGAAACCCTGGAGTTCATCAAGCGCGATGTACTGAACCTGGCCCTGCGCAATACCGACAACCACGCCAGAAACACCGCGGTACAGCGCACGCCGCAGGGCATTGTTCAACTCACACCGCTGTTTGACTTTGCCCCCATGTTCAAAGACCCCGAGGTCGTGCCGCGCAGCTGCCATTGGCGCGACAAGGCGGGTGTCAGGCAGTCGGATTGGCGCCAGGTGATCGAGCAGCTGGACGTGCCCGACACGGAGCGCGCAGCCCTGGCAGCCGAGCTCAGCGAGTTTGCCGACACAGTGGCCCGGCTGGATGTGATCGCATTGGACTGTGGTGTGGAGCGCGTTGTGATCGACGCCTGTGCCAAGGCCATCGACGCCCAAGCCAGGCAGCTTATGGACCTGGCGGGTACCGCCCGTGGATAAGCGTGTCAAAAAACTGGTGCCCCCTGAATTGGCTTCCCAACGCCGAGACCAGTTTTACGCCGATGTCGCTGCCAATGCCCTAACCATCGCAGAGGCCGTATCAGCCATGCGAAAAATCAGCCGACTGACCCAGGCCGAATTTGCCAAGCATCGAGGCATCAGCGTGCAGGCACTCAAACAAATTGAAGCCGGCACCGCCAACCCCACCGTCGCCACACTGCAAAAGATCGCCGATATCTTCGGATTGAAAATCGGCTTTGTCCCCCGAGAAAAATTGGGGTCAGATTCCAATTAAATTGCAGGGAATCCAGGAAGCCATGGATCCCCGCGTTCGCGAGTATGACGGATGCAGGTCATTCCCGGCCCCCCGTCGTCATTCCCGGCCGCGACCGGGAATCCAGGAGGTCATGGCTCTCCGCGTTCGCGAGGATGCCGTGTTTCACTCACCCACGCGTCGTAGCACTACCGCGATCACCTCCGCCGAGATGCGAAAGTCGGACTGATGCAGGCGCTCAAACACTGGTTTGGCCTGCTCGATCAGCCCGCGTTGTTTGGCCATGCCGATCACCGCTGCGGTGCCTGCTACTTTCAAGCCGTTGGCCATGGCCACGGCGCGGCCGGCGCGCTCATCCATCAGCAGGAGGGCGGGCTGCGCATCGGCCAGGGCAGTGCGGATGCAGGCGGCTTCGCCCTCGTCCAGGTCGGGCAGCATCGGCGTACTGGGTGTTGGCCCGGCCAGGCGTAGCCAGCCGTCGCCTTTAGCCTGCAGCAGGGCAGCCTCGCCGGCAAAGCCCTGTCCGTTGATCAGTTCCGCGTTGACCTCTTGCGGTATCCAGACCACGCCGAACAGTTGTTGCAGCCAGTGCAGACCATCAACGTAGCCCAGCCCGATCAGTGGGCTGGCATCGCTCAGGACGCGGCCAGCCATTCGTCCAGCGTGTCCATGTCGCGCGCCGCCTCTTTGGCGTCAAGACGAACCACGGCGATCCCCAGGCGTGACACCTGTTGCGCAAACTCTGGCACGACCATGCCGGCCAATTTGGCGGATCGCACCAGCGACAAATGCCCGTCACGGAACAGTGCCGTTGCCAGGGCCGGCTTGACCCCGCTGGCGTCGAGCAAACCCGCTGATTCAATGCCGACCATCAGCGCATCGGGTGTGTCGCGGTTCATGACCACCACCACATCCTTACGCGCCATCCGCAGGGCTTCACTGGGATTGTTCTTAAGCCCACTCACGTTGACCACTTCCATAGGCTACTCCCATAGGAATATTGACAGGGAATTCAGTATAGGTGATGAAGAACTGGAGGCAGATTCCAATTGAATCGTCATTCCCGCGAAGGCGGGAATCCAGGAAGTCATGGATCCCCGCGTGCGCGAGGATGACAGATGGCCGTCATTCCCGGCCTCGGAAAACCGTCATTCCCGGCTACGACCGGGAATCCAGGAAGTCATGGATGTCCGGTCATGCCAGGGATGACGGGGAAGTAGCCGGAGAAATTGCCTTTTGAAGCAGCTGCAGGCCCAGCGCCTCCTGTCCGGCGCCGCGAGCGGCACGTAGGCGAAAGCGAGTTTCGGCGTCAAATTCTGCCAACATCGCGGTGGCCATGTCGTCAATCAGGCGGTTCAGCGGCGTGCCGCGACTTTTGGCCAGCAGTTTCAGCCGACGGTGTTTGTCGTCAGATAGTCTGACTGTCAGTGCACTCATGTCATAACTCCTTCAAAAAGTCCTCGGGCGAAAGGATGCGCAATGGTTCAAAGCGCAACTCCGCACCGCGCAAATCGCGAAGATTGCGTGTCACGACGACATCAGCGTCGCCCGCTACCGCCAGTTCGATCAAGTGGTTGTCGGATTCGTCTTTCAAATTGGGGCGCCACAAGAAATAAACACGGGTCCATTCACAAAGCGATACAAAGGTGTCGAGCAGAATGCTGCGCTCAGCAGCGTCCAGATTGCTCCTGGCAAACAGCTCGTCGCGGCTGAGTGTGGCCTCGAATTCGGTCAGCAGTGCCACCCCCATCAAGGGTACCAGCCGGTGTTCCAGGCAGGCACGGACCACTGCGTTGGAAGCGCCAACGCCCATGCAGGCGCCCACAAACACATTGGTATCAATAACGACTCGCATAGTCTTATGGTATCAAAAATGCCACCTCCCTTAGCGCCAAGGCGGCGAGAAGGCTGTCATTACCGACCCTCGTAAATCGTCATTCCCGGCCGCGACCGGGAATCCAGAAAGGCATGGATCCCCGCGTGCGCGAGGATGACGGATGGCTGTCATTTCTTGCCGGGAACAATGGCATAGGGCTCAAAGCATGGCCAGAAACTTGGCTGGGTCAGCTGACAGCAGTGCGAAATTGTCAGGGGTCACTATGACCGAGCGGGCATCGACAAAGTGTTGCGAGAAGGCACCCAGCCCTTTGGTAGATTTTTTCCGGCCAGATTTGACTTCAATGGCATACAGGCGGTTTTGGTGCCTGTACACAAAGTCGACCTCAGCATTTTTTTCGCGCCAGTAGAAGAGTTCGCCAGGCAGCTGACGGAGCTCGGCGCCTACGGCAAGCTCAAACACGCGGCCCCTGCGTTCCGGATCATCTAGCGCATTGGGCCCAGCGGTCATGGTGTGAAGTGCGGGGCAAGCCGGCAGAATTTTCGGGCTGGAGGTGCGCGTGAGCCAGCCTTTGGCTGCGTATTTCTCCAAAGAAAAAATCAGGAAGGCGCCTTCATACAGTTCAAGGTAGTACTTGACCAAATCCGTGTTGCCCGAGTCTTGCAACTGGCCCAGCAATTTGGTGTAGCTGATTTCCTGGGCCGGGTAACGGCACATGATTTCAAACGCCTGCCGAAACAGGGCCGGCTTGGCGACTTTGCGGTTTTGCAGAATGTCCTTGCCGATGACGGCCTCGACAATGGCGTCTTTGAGATAGGCGTACCAGCGGTCCCAGTCCGGCTCGAAAGCCACGGCACCGGGGTAGCCGCCGTAGCGTAGGTAGCGCTCCAGGTCGTAGTCAAAGGCGGCCTGCAGTTCGCTGAAGCACCAGTGGTGGATCCGCGTCAATTCAAAGCGGCCGGCCAGGCTTTCCGTCAGGCCTGTCTGGATCTGCAGCGAGCTGGACCCCAGCAAGACGACCCGCAGCCGGTGTGGCTGCTGGTCCCACAGCGCCTTGATGGTGTCCGACCAGTTGGCGATTTTCTGAATCTCGTCAATGACCAGCAGGCTGCCATCCCCCAGCAGCAGCGCCTGCTGCCACTGCGCCAGCAGCCAGGTGCGGTCGCTGACCAACTGGTCATCCGCATTGGCGTAGTGGTGCCGCCCGGAAAAACGGGTCAGCAACTGCCGCACACCCGTCGTCTTGCCCACTTGGCGCGGCCCCACCAGCACCTGGATGAGTGGATTTGCCTCGCAGAGGCGCTGTTCAAGCTGCCCGACAAAGGTGCGTTCATATGGCAAAGACATACCCAAATAATACTACTTCGCAAGGTCAGTCTAGCAAAAATACTAGGTCAGTCTTTTGAAAAATTGGGGTCTAGATTCCAATTAACCGAAAAACGTCATTCCCGGCCGCGACCGGGAATCCAGGGGTGCATGGATCCCCGCGTGCGCGAGGATGACGGATGGCGGCTCGCCGCCGGACTTAATCCGTCGCGCCCAGTGCCAGTGCCTCAGCCCGTGAGGTGGCCAGCGCCTGGTGGTCGGGTGCGGCTAGGGTAGGCCAGCCGCCCAGGTGTTGTTGGGCCAGATCGCCCAGGGCGCTGATCCATTGGGCGTCGTCGTTCAGGCAGGAGATGTAGTGAAACACCTCGCCGCCGGCGTGCAAAAAGGCCTCGCGGGCCTCCATGCTGATCTCTTCTAATGTTTCCAGGCAGTCGCTGGTGAAGCCTGGGCAGACCACGTCGACGCGTTTAACACCGGCCTGGCCCAGGGCGATCAGGGTGGGCTCGGTGTAGGGTTGCAGCCATTTGGCGCGACCCAGGCGCGATTGAAAGGTCACCTTGAAAGCCTCACGCGGCAGGCCAAGCGCCTCAGCCAGCAGACGCGCGGTCTTGTGGCACTCGCAGTGGTAGGGGTCGCCCAAGTGCAGGGTGCGTTCCGGCACACCATGAAAACTCATCACCAGCTGGTCGGCCCGGCCGTGCGCAGCCCAGTGGCGCTGGATGCTGGCCGCCAGTGCGCCGATGTAGGCCGGGTGGTCGTGGTAGCGGTTGATGAAGCGCAGCTCAGGCACATTGCGGACCTTGGTGGCCCAGGTGTAGACCGCGTCAAACAGGCTGGCGGTGGTGGTTGCCGAGTATTGGGGGTAGGCGGGCAGCAGTAATACACGGGTCACGCCCTCGGCCTTGAGGGCGTCCAGTTGCTCGGCAATGCTGGTCTGGCCATAGCGCATGGCGTAGCGCACAGTGATGTGGTGGCCGGCCTGGGTCAGCGATTGCTGCAGGCCGCTCGCCTGTTTTTCAGTCCAGACCTTCAGCGGTGAGCCTTCAGGCGTCCAGATGCTGGCGTATTTGGCGGCAGATTTGGCCGGCCGCACCCTCAAAATAATGCCGTGCAGAATCATCAGCCACAACAGCCGCGGGATCTCCACCACGCGGGCGTCGCTCAAAAACTCAGCCAAAAAGCGCCGCACATCGGCCGGTGTAGGGCTGGCCGGCGTGCCCAGGTTGCAAAACAGCAGGGCGGCGCGCGGCGCCTGGCCATGGCTGAAGTGCGGCTCCTGCGCAAAGGGGGCGGTCTGTTTAGCGGGCATACGTTATTCTCTCTCACCTATGCTTGATATTTCTGCGGTACGGGCGATCTGCCTTGATCTAGATGACACTTTGTGGCCGGTCTGGCCCACCATTGCCCGAGCCGAGCTGGCCTTGCAAGGCTGGCTCACACCGCGGGCGCCGGGGGCTGCTGCGCTGGTGGCTGACAGCCAGGCCCGTGCCGCGCTGCGCCAGCGGGTGATGGATGCCCACCCAGACCTGCACCACGACCTGAGCCACCAACGCCAAGCGCTGATCCGGCTGGCGCTGCACCAGTGCGGCGAAGACACCGCCCATGCGCCAGAGGCCTTTGAGGTGTTTTTTGCCGAGCGCAACCGGGTCGATTTTTATGACGATGCGCTGCCGGCGCTGGCGCAACTGGCGGCCCGCTTTCCGGTTCTGGCGGTCTCTAACGGCAATGCTGACCTGGCGCGGGTGGGGGTGGACCATTTGTTTGCCGGCAGCGTCAGCGCGCGGGACGCCGGCGTGGCCAAGCCTGACGGCCGTATTTTTGCAGCCGCTGCCAGCCGGCTTGGCGTGGCGCCAGAGCAGGTGCTGCACGTGGGCGACGACCCAGCGCTGGATGTGCTGGGCGCGCTGGCCGCCGGCATGCAGACAGTGTGGGTCAACCGCGACGGCAAGTCTTGGTCGCATGAGGCCCAGCCTCATGCCACGGTGACCCATCTTGGGGAGTTGTGCACGCTGCTGCTGGCAGGGGCCGCGGGCCCTAGAGAGATTTGAGCGCGGTGACTGCAGCGATGGCGCTGCGAACTGCGCCCTCCAGAGTGGCCGGGTAGGGGCCCTCCACGTAGTCGCCGCAGGCCAGCAAGCCGGGCGCGATCTGAATCGGCGGGCGCTGCAGCCCAGGCGTGCAGGCAAAGGTGGCCCGCTTTTCCACCACGGTTTGTACGGCTTGCAGCCGCAACCCTAGCTGGTCCTGCGCCTGTTGCAACACCTGCCGCTGCACCGTGGCTGCTTCCCAGCGGCTGGCGCTGGCCACAAACGCCAACAGGCCAGGCGGGCCGCCGAGTTGGCCGCGGTCAAACACAAATTGGGCGGGTGCGGCGCCGTCGGCGGCGCCAGGCTGGCTGCGCAGCCCCAGCATGGGTTGCGACAAACGCGCACGCGCGCCCCAGGTGTAAACCGTGGCAATGGGCTCAAACTGCAGCGCGCGGCTGGTTTGGCGCCAGGCATGAATCTGTTTTGCTATGGATTCAGGCGCTGCAAATGCAGTGGCATCAAGGGTTAGAGCCGCATTTGTTGGTGTGGTGGCGAAGATCGCGGCGTCAAACAGCTGACCCTGCACGCGCCACTGCTTACCCTGCTCCAACACTGAATTGACCCGCGTCTCCAGCGCCAGGTGCCCGCCGTGCTGCACCAGCCAGCGCGCCGCCGCCTCAGGAAACAGTGCACCCAGATCCACGCGGGGCAGCAGCAGATTTGAGCCACCCGACACGCCAAACAGCGCGTCGCCCAGCACCCGCAAAAACACCTGGGCACTGGCCCGCGCCGGTGGGGTGTTCAGGGCCGACACGCACAGCGGCTCTATCAGTTCGGCCAGCACCCGTTCCGGCAGGCCCTGGCACAGGGCGGCCACGCTGAGTTGGGCGTCGCATTGAAATCGGTCTTTGCGCCACTGATTGGCGGCTTTGAGCAGGGCGGTTTTGTCTGCTTGCTGCCAGCCCCGCGCGCCCAGCACCCCCAACAGCAGGTTAAATGGTGCCGGCAGCCGGGGCAGTCGCAACCCGCTGCCATCGGCAAAACGCAGCGTCATGGGCAGGCGCAGCAAAGTGTTTCTAGGGTTGACGCCCACCAACCGCATCAAGCGCAGGCTCTCGGTGTAGGCCCCGATCAAAATATGCTGGCCGTTGTCTACGGTGATCGGCTGACCGTTGCACTTCACCCCAGATAGGGCCCGCGCCCGCCCGCCGATTTGCCGGCTGGCCTCAAACACTGTGACCGCGTGCCCCGCACGAGTAGCCTCCACCGCCGCCGCCATGCCGGCCCAGCCGGCGCCAATGATGGCGACATCCAGCCGCTTGCTCGTCATGCTGCCATTCCCCGTAGGTTTGTCATCCCCCGCCGATTCGTCATCCCCGTGAACACGGGGATCCATGGATGCCCGGTCGAGCCGAGCATGACGGTCGGGCCGATCAAGCCGAGTATGACGGTCCGGTGCGTCAAGCCGGGCATGACGGTCCGGTGCGTCAAGCCGGGCATGACGGTCCGGTGGGTCAAGCCGGGCATGACGGAGGCTGGGCTTCGCGTCGCAGCGTGTCTTCTTGTCTTGGTCGATAGGGGTAGAGAAGGACGCTCGTCCTCCCCTCCCTCCGAACCGTGCGTGCGGTTTTCCCGCACACGGCTCTCCAGTTGGTGGTTTCCTCATCGGGATTGGCTCGCTCGGTGGGCTGCTTGCATGGTGAACAGTCCCAGGTTTGCGA
>CAMCZF010000053.1 GCA_945885775.1 Rhodoferax sp. OV413
CGGTGTAAGGCTGCAGGCCCTTGACCGGCTCAGTGGTGGACTTCTGGAAGAACAGCGGCACGATCTCCACCAACCCGCCCACCAGCAGAACCAGCAGGATCAGCACGATCATCAGAAAGTTGCTGGTCTCGATTTTTTCATGCGACAAACCGCCGCCTGTGTTGTTGGCCATGGTGTTGTCTCCTTCAGGCGTGGGCGGCAGCAACCGCCGGAATAGTCACATTGACTGAGCGGCCGTTGGTCGCAGTTTTGAGTACGTTCCACAGCATGATCAGCATGCCGGCAAGGTACAACAAGCCGCCGATCAGGCGCAGCACATAGAAGGGGTAGCTCGCCTTGACCGACTCCACAAAGGTGTAGGTCAGGGTCCCGTCGGCATTGACAGCACGCCACATCAGGCCCTGCATCACCCCGGCAATCCACATGGCCGCGATGTAAATCACGATGCCGATGGTGGCGGTCCAAAAATGCACCTCAATGGCTTTGACGCTGTACATCTGCCTCTGGCCAAACAGACGCGGGATCAGGTAGTACATGCTGCCCATGGTGACCAGGCCGACCCAACCCAGGGCGCCGGAATGCACATGGCCCACCGTCCAGTCGGTGTAATGGCTCAGCGCGTTGACGGTCTTGATCGACATCATTGGGCCTTCAAAGGTGCTCATGCCATAGAAGGACAACGACACGATCAAAAAGCGCAGGATCGGGTCGTCACGCAGCTTGTGCCAGGCGCCCGACAGGGTCATGACGCCATTGATCATCCCGCCCCAGCTTGGCGCCAGCAGAATCAGTGAGAACACCATGCCAACCGACTGCGTCCAGTCGGGCAAGGCGGTGTAGTGCAGGTGGTGCGGGCCCGCCCACATGTAGGTGAAGATCAACGCCCAGAAGTGCACGATGGACAGGCGGTAACTGTAGACCGGGCGCTCGGCCTGCTTGGGGATGAAGTAGTACATCATGCCCAGGAAGCCGGCAGTCAAAAAGAAGCCCACCGCATTGTGGCCGTACCACCACTGCACCATCGCGTCCTGCACCCCGGCATAGGCCGAGTAGGACTTCATGAACCCGGCCGGCATGGCCGCGCTATTGACCAGGTGCAGCAAGGCCACGGCGATGATGAAGGCGCCAAAAAACCAATTGGCCACGTAGATATGGCGTACCTTGCGCGTGCCCACCGTACCGAAAAACACCACCGCGAACGAGACCCAGACCAGCGTGATCAGAATGTCGATCGGCCACTCCAATTCTGCGTATTCCTTACCTTGGGTGTAGCCCAGAGGCAATGAAACAGCAGCCGCGAGAATCACCAGTTGCCATCCCCAGAAAGTAAAGGCCGCCAGTTTGTCACTGAACAGGCGCACATGGCAGGTGCGCTGTACCACATAGTAGGCCGACGCAAACAGACCGCAACCGCCAAAAGCAAAGATCACGGCATTGGTATGCAGTGGACGCAAGCGCCCATAGCTGAGCCAGGGGATGCCGAAATTGAGTTCTGGCCAGGCCAGTTGCGCTGCGATGATCACGCCAACCAGCATGCCCACCACGCCCCAGACCACCGTCATGATGGCAAATTGCCGCACCACCTGGTCGTTGTAGGTGCTTGCCTGCGCGTTTCCAAAAACCATATTCACCCCTTCTTGATTCGCTGGAGCGGAGTGTGTTGCGGAACGCACTCTCCTGATTTGACGCATGTCAACCGTCGGCCAAATACGATCACGGGTCCTTCAAAATTCGTTCACCCTCGCCTTCGATGTCCTCAAATTGACCGCGGTGAATGGCCCACCACAGCCCCCCCAGGATGAAAAAAACCAGCATCACTGACAGCGGGATGAGCAGGTACAGGATGTCCATCAGCCGTGCGTCTGCCCCGGCGTTTTGCCGGCAAGGCGCAGCGCATTGAGGACCACCAACAGGGAACTGACGGCCATGCCCAGCCCAGCGGCCCAGGCACTCATCAGACCCGCCACCGCCAGTGGCACGCAAACCGCGTTGTACAGGGCCGCCCAGGCCAGGTTCTGGCGCACGATGCGAACGGTGCGTCGCGCCAGCAGCACGACCTGCGCTACGGCGAGCAGTTGGCTACCGGGCACCACAAAGTCGGCCTTGGCTTGCGCCAGTGGGACCGCCTGACCAAAGGCGAAGGAGACCTGGGCGCCCGCCAGCACCGGGCCGTCGTTGAGGCCGTCACCGACCATCGCCACCCGGCGCCCCCCCTGCTGGAGTCGCTGCAAAATACCAAGTTTGTCCTGCGGCGTGCAGGCGCCAGCATGGGCCGTGATGTCCAGCGCCCGGGCCACCCGGGCCACCGCCTGGGGTTGGTCGCCCGACAACAGATGGACCGAGACGCCAGCGGCCTGCAGGGCGTTCACAGTGGCGCCCGCATCGGGTCGCAGGTCCTCCTGCAAGTCGAACGTCGCCAGCCAGCCCTGGGCATCAGCCAAAAACACCTGCATCAGGCTGCTCTCTGGCTGCACCAATCGACAGAATGCGGCTGAACCCAGCCGCATCTCAATGGCGTCTCGCCCATCAGGCGAATACCCCACCCGGCCTGAGACACCACCGCCTGCGGTTTCGGTGACGGCCAGTGCCAGCCAGTCGGTATGGCTCGCCGAAGTCTGCTGGCTGGTGAATGCTGCCAGCAGCGCGCGTGACACCGGGTGCAGCGAGTGCCCGGCCAGCGCTGTCGCCTGGGCCAACGCCTGCACCGCCGTGACCCCGGCACGGACCTGGGTCCCCGCCAGCACCAGACCATCGCGGGTGAGCGTGCCTGTCTTGTCGAATATCACCGTGTCCACCGTGGCCAGCGCCTCAAAGGCGTCGAGCCGGCGTACCAACACCCCGCGCCGTGCCAAGGCACCAGCGGCCGCCAGCATAGCCGCCGGCGTAGCGAGCGACAGCGCACAGGGGCAGGTCACCACCAACACCGCCACCGCCACCATCAGCGCGTGGCCAGGGTCCTGCCGCCACCAATAAGCGCAGGCCAATGCGGCGGCGGCAAGTACCGACAGTAAAAATGGCCGCGCCATGCGGTCGGCCAGTCGGGCCAACCTGGGCCGGCTGGCCGAGACGCTCTCCATCAGGGCGACGATGCGGGCGTAGCGCGTGTCCGGACCAACCTGGGTCACCCGCACCTGCACGACCGACAACAGGTTGTGGCTGCCGGCGATCACCGCAGCGCCTGGCCCCCGCTGCACCGGGTAGGACTCGCCCGTCAGCAGCGATTCGTCCACCCGGGTCTCGCCCAACAGCAACTCGCCATCGGCGGCAAAGGCCTCACCGGGCCGCACCTGAATCACATCACCGGGCTGTAAGCGGCGCACCGGCACCCGTTCGAAGTCGCCCTGAGGTGTAAGGCGCGCCACGCTGTCAGGCAAACGATTCATCAAGGCCTCGAGCGCGCCGGCGGTCTGGTCGCGCAGGCGCGTTTCCAGCCAGCGCCCGAACAGCAAAAAGGTCACAAACATGGTCAGCGAATCAAAATAGACCTCGGCACCAAAGATGCCCTCAGGCTCGAAGGTGCCCGCACTGCTGACACCAAAGGTGATCAGCATGCCCAGCGCAACCGGCAGGTCCATGCTGATGCGGCGCTGGGCCAGATCACGCAAGGCGTTGCTGAAAAACGGTCCACAAGAGAACAACATCACCGGCAGCGTCAGCACCCATGAGGCCCACCGCAAAAGTTGCGCCATCTCCGTAGATAAATCGCCGGGGGCGGCCACATAGGCCGGGTAGGCATACATCATGACTTGCATCATGCAAAGGGCGGCAACAAGCAACCGCCACAAGGCTGTCCGTGATTCAGCCAGCCTTCGTGCCCGGGCCTGGGCGTCATTGGCCGGCACGGCCCGGTAACCCGCAGCCTGCACCGCCTGCATCCAGCCCGAGGGCTGCACCTGGTCTGCCGACCACAGCACCCGGGCTCGCTGGCTGCCGGCGCTGACCTCAGCCCGCAGCACACCCGGCACGGCACGCAGCGCGCCCTCCACCGTCAAAGCGCAGGCAGCGCAATGCATGCCTTCGATCACCACGCTTGACTCCCAGCCAGAGGCCAACCCGGTCATCGGCCGACTGAAAGCCGACCATTCCTGAGCGCTGTCCAAGATGCGGAGGTCGGCATCGGGTCCCTGCGCGGCTGTGTGACTCGGTGGCAATCGGTCGATGGCAGACATGACGGGATTGATGGAAGACATGGTAGACGAGCCTACCGGGCCGGCACTTCGGTTTAATTGACGAAGATCAAGGTCTGCGCCGGTTGGTCGGCCTAAGCTACAACTTTCAAAAGCACCAAAGACCGACCCATGTACCAAAAAATTCTTGTTGCCACCGATGGCTCAACCCTGTCCAAGAAGGCAGTTAACCACGCCATCGCGCTGGCCACGCTCGCCAATGCCGAGTTGGTGGTCATCAAGGTCGTCGCGCGCTATCCCCAAAGCTATTTCGAAGGTGGCCTGGCGCTGCAGGCGGCCGAGGTGAGCCGGATTGAAAAGCAGTGGACTGAGGCGGCTCAAGGGGTGGTTGATGCCGTGAAGAAATCGGCAGAAACCAAGGGGGTCAAAACCCGCGCTATCACCGTGAAGTCAGATCTGGTGTCTGACGCGATCATTGCTGCAGCTAAAAAACAAAAGTGCGACCTGATCGTGATGGCATCACATGGCCGCCGTGGCGTCAAACGTCTGCTGTTAGGCAGCGAGACGCAGCAGGTTTTGACACACTCCCAAGTGCCGGTGCTGGTGCTGCGCTAGTGCCAGCGCAGCGGTCAGGGTTCGTCCGCAAAGCGCTGGCGTATGGCCAGGACGTCATCCCATTGGCTGAGCAGTGCCGCAATACAGTCGGGGTCGAAGCTGGTTCCGGCGCCGGCTTGGATGTGCTCCACCGCGCGCTCCAGCGCCCAGGCGCTTTTGTAAGGCCGCCGTGATGTGAGTGCGTCAAACACATCGGCTACCGCGACAACCCGGCTGAACACAGGAATATCCTGCCCTTTAAGGCCCCTGGGGTAGCCAGTGCCGTCAAATTTTTCATGGTGGGTCCAGGCAATGATTGCGCCAGCCTGCAACACGCGGGACAGGCTGCCGTCCAAGATCTGATGGCCGTATTCAGCATGTTTTTTCATGATGAGCAGCTCATCCGGTCCGAGACGACCGGGCTTTAGCAAGACCGCGTCTGGAATACCAACCTTTCCCACATCGTGTAGTGGCGCTGCGAGCAATAGCAACTCTTGGTCAGCGACGGACAGGCCCATGCCGCGCCCGATCAGGGCTGCGTAGTGCGCCATGCGAAGAATGTGCGCGCCAGTTTCGGGGTCGCGGTATTCTGCGGCCTTTGAGAGGCGCACCACGGTCTCGCGTTCTCGCTCAAGGATATCGGCCGTCGCCTTTCGAACCTCATCGGCCAGCCAGGCTGCCCGGTCCGCCAGCTGTCGGCGGCTCTCGCTCAGCGCGAGCATGTTTTTAACTCGTGCCAGGAACTCGATGCGGTCAATCGGTTTGGTCAGAAAATCAGTCGCGCCGGCGTCCAGCGCCTCGTAAAGCACCTGCTTTTGCTCGTTGGTGGTGATCATCAAGATCGGCACGGCCTGTTTGCTGGGCGTCTGGCGCAATCGCTGGATGAACTCGATGCCATCCAGCGCAGGCATCATGTAATCCACAATCACCAAGTCGACATCATGGGTTTGCGCCCAAGCCAATCCAGCCAGTGAATCCAGGAAGGTCACCGGCTCACAAGCACCGAGCTTCTTGATCAGGGTGTCAAAAAGAACCAGGTTGATCTCGGAATCATCAACAATCAGGACCTTCGGGGTCATGGTTGGTCCTCGGTTGCGGCGCAACGCCCGGTGCTGGCCAGCGCGGCCAGCAGGCTGTTCACGTCACGCGTGAGAGCGAGCATCAGGTCGTCGACGCCGCCGTGCTCGTTTTTAGCCGCCAGCAACTCGATCTGACGCGCCCATTCGATCGGCGGGGTGGCGCCAAACATGGCGAGGATGCCTTTGAGCGCATGGGCGGTGTGCAACAAGGGTTGCAGGTCCCGGTTGGCGATCGCCTGCTGCATCTTCACAAGATCAATCGGCCACTGGGCCACAAAGGTCTCGGCAATGATTTCCACCACGTCTTGGTCGACCTGATCGAGCGCCGCCGCATAGTCAAAGTCACTCAGCTCTGACGGTCGGTTTGCTGGCTCAGGCTCGGGCACTGCGGCCGCCTGCTGCACCTGCAAGGGCACCTGTGGTACATGGCGCCGCAGCATCGCCTGCAATTGAGCAGTGTCGATCGGCATGGCAATGTAATCGTCCATGCCCGCGGCCAGGCAAGTGGCCCGGTCGCCACGCGCCGCGCCAGCAGTCATAGCGACGATCGGTGTACGTGCGCCCTGCTCGGCCGCGCGAAACCGGCGGGTTACCTCCAGGCCGTCCACCACCGGTACCATCACATCCATCAGCACCAGGTCAAAACGACGCTGCGACAAAAGCGTCAAGGCCTGCTGGCCGTCCACAGCCAGCGTTACCTGGTGGCCCCAACGTCGCAACAGGGTGACGGTCAGCTTCTGATTGACCACTTGGTCCTCGACCAGCAGCACATCCAGCTCAAGCTGGGGGGCAGGACTGAGATCGACGGGGCCGGCGCCCACGGCACCCGGACTGACGCCCGGGGCTGCCGGAGAAACCACCCGTAGCATGACTTGCACCAAGTCGTCGGGAATGAACGGCTGATTCAGGTGGGCGGCAAAGCCATCTGGCGCGGCTTCCCCTGCACGACCGACCGCCACTCCGGATGTCAGCAGCACCATGGGGACACCAGCACACTGAGGCAAGCCCTGCAGGCGCCGCCCGGTGCCAACATCATCCATCAAGATCACGTCAAGCGCGGGCAACTCATGGGGATCGGTCCCCAGCAGAGTCAACGCCTTATCGGCCAAAGCCGCCTCCTGCACCAAGACACCCAGACCCATCAGCACCCGCAAAATTGCCCGCCGGCTAGCGGTATGGGCGGCCACGACCAACACACGCAAGCCCAGCAGCGCGGCAGGATCCGCCGGTGAAGCAGCGCCCCGCCGGTCACGCTCCAGCAGCACAGAAAAACTAAATTGACTGCCTTTACCGACTTCGCTGGCGACCATGATTTGCCCACCCATGGCTTCCACCAGGCGAGCAGAAATGGTCAGGCCCAGCCCGACACCCCCATAGCGGCGGGTGATGGAGCCGTCTTCTTGCGCGAAAGGCTCAAAAATTGAATTCAGCTTGGCGGATGGAATGCCAATGCCAGTATCCTGAACCGTGAATTGCACCTCGTGCCGCCGATCGTCGCCCAAAACCGAGGCCAGACGCAGCACAACTTCGCCCTCGTGCGTGAACTTGATGGCATTGCCGATCAGATTGTTCAGTACCTGCGTCAACCGGCCCGGGTCGCCCAGCACGGCATGAGGCATGGTGGTGTCGAGCTCACACACCAGCGCCAAGCCCTTGGCACGGGCGGCTACAGCCAGCCGCTTGCCCACATCGCCCACAGCAACACCCAGATTGAACGGAACCTTTTCCGGCAGGATGCGGCTTGATTCGATCCTTGAAAATTCCAAGATGTCGTTGATCACTTTGAGCAAGGACTCGGAGGACGACTTGACCATCGTCAGGTACTCACGCTGCTCTTCGTTCAGCGCAGTCGCCAGCGCCAGCTCGGTCATGCCAATCACGCCATTCATCGGGGTGCGGAGCTCATGGCTCATGTTGGCCAGAAAATCCGCTTTCGCCCGCTGGGCCGACTCCGCGATGTCGCTGAGCTGCCGCAACTCCTGCCGCAGCCCGGCCTCGCGGTCATGGGCCAGCGCACGAGCCTGCTGGGCCGCCTGCTCGCTGGCGGTGTATGTCGCATCCACCTGGGACAGAAAACCGCTCAGCCCGCCCAACACCTGGGCCGCAGCCGGCCCGAGCGCACCAGACAGCGCCTGGGTCTCCACCGCCTCAAGCATGGTGGTCAACGCCGGCTGGGCCGCACCAAACGCGGCCTGCAATTGATCGGCAAGCAGTGGATTCATCAAACGCAGTTTAGCCGGGGGCGCCGTAGCGTTGCCGCAAAAGGTTTTTTTGTACCTTGCCCATGGCATTTCGCGGCAACTCTGGCACCAGCAGGCATTGCTTGGGCACCTTGAAGTTGGCCAGCCGGGCTTTCAGGCTTGCCAAGATGGCCGCAGGATCTGGCGCTGCACCCGGCTTGGCGATCACCAGTGCCAGCCCGACCTCACCAAAATCGGCGTGCGGCACGCCGATCACGGCACTTTCGGCCACCCCCGCCAATTCGTTGATGTAGCCCTCGATCTCGGCCGGGTAGACGTTGTAGCCGCCACTGATGATCAGGTCCTTGCTGCGCCCGACGATCGTGACATAGCCATCGGCATCGATGCGGCCGACGTCGCCAGTCTTGAAAAAACCGTCGGCACTGAATTCTTCGGCTGTTTTCTCCGGCATGCGCCAGTAAGCCTTGAACACGTTGGGGCCAGCCACCTCTATGCCACCCGTCTCACCCATGGGCATAGGCTGGCCCTGGTCGCTCATCACACGCAGGCGCACGCCGGGCAGCGGTCGACCCACCGTGCCGCCGCGTCGTTCGCCCTCGATGGCGCGGTAGGGGTTGGAGGTGAGCATGACAGTCTCGCTCATGCCATAGCGCTCCAGGATGGTGTGGCCGGTGCGGCGCTGCCACTCGGTGAAGGTCTCGATCAGCAGCGGGGCCGAGCCAGCGATGAACAAACGCATGTTGCGCGCCACCTCGGCAGTGAGGCCAGGCTCGGCCAGCAGGCGCACATACAGGGTGGGCACGCCCATGAACACCGTGGCGCGAGGCATGGCTGCCAGCACCTGGCGCGGGTCGAATTTGGCCAGCCAGATCATCTTGCTGCCATTGAGCAGTGCCGCATGGATGGCCACAAACAGTCCGTGCACATGAAAAATCGGCAAGGCATGAATCAGCACATCGCCGCCCTCGGCCGCGCTGCGCCAGCCCCAGCTGGTCTTGAGCACTTGGGCGTTACTCAACAGATTGGCGTGCGTCAACATGGCGCCCTTGCTTCGCCCGGTGGTGCCGCTGGTGTAGAGGATGGCGGCCAGATCATCCGGGCCGCGCGGCACCACGGCCTGATGGTCGGCGCAGTGGGCCGCACGCGTCAGCAAGGAGCCTGTGCGGTCGTCGTTGAGGGTAAACACATGTCGGGTGCCAGCCTGAAAGGCGATTTTGCTGACCCATCCGAAGTTTTTGCCTGTGCAGACCACCGCCGCCGGCTCGGCGTTGTCAATGAAATACTGGACTTCCGCACTCTGATAAGCCGTGTTCAAAGGCAAAAATACCAGACCGGCACGCAGAGTAGCGAGGTAGAGCAGCATCGCTTCGACCGACTTTTCGACCTGCACCGCCACCCGAGCCCCATCGGGCAGCTGTAAGGACACCAGCAGGTTGGCCAGCATGGCGCTGGCACGCTCCAGGTCGCGCCAGCTGTAGTGCAGACCGTGGTCGGTTTCGACGGCGATGCTGTCAAGATCAGCTGGAAACGCAGCGCGCAGGGCGGCGTACAGGTTGCCCGTGGCGGGGCTAGGGAATAGTTGGGCGGTGGTCATGGCAATGTCATGGGGGATAACGGGGAGGGTCAGGGTCGGGTCGGCACCATCCGGCGCTGGCACTGGCGCTGCTTCAAAAGGCAGGTTTTCGTTTGTCTAGAAAGGCGTGGACGCCCTCCCGGTGTTCTGCACTGGCCGCATAGGCGTAGGGATCAGCTCCGGCAATTGCTTCATAATTCATAGCGACACCCTCAATAAAGACGGGGGCTTGGGGCTGATTTGGCATTAAAGCCCTCAGGGTCTGCTTGTTCATCCGGGCCGCCTGCGGCGCCAGTGCGACCACCTGTTGCACGGTGGCCTGGGCTGCGGCAGCCAGTCCATCGTCAGGTAGAACTCGGCTCAAGAACCCACGGGCCAGCATCTGCGGCGCATCCAGCACGGCGGCCTCGAGCAGCATCTCTCGCGCCGTCAACAACCCGGCTTCGCGCACCACCAGCGCGGCCTCACGCGGTGCCATCGGGAACCCAAGGCGGGCAATCGGCGCACCAAAGCGGGCGCCTGCGGCTGCCAGCCGCAGGTCGCAGCAACTGGCAATCTCCAGCCCGGCGCCCATGCAGTTGCCCGCAATTTGCGCTACCAGCGGCACGTCGCAATCGAGCATCGCCTGCAGCGCCGGCCAGACCTCAGCCTCATGAAACTGCCGCAGGCTCGCAGCCTCGAACCGGAAAGCCGGGTATTCGGAAATATCGCCGCCGGCGCAGAAGTGTGCCCCCTCCCCGCTCACCAGCACACAGCGCAACTCAGGCTGCCCCGCCAATTCGGAAAAAACGCGGCGTAAGTCGCGCCACATCTGGCGCGTCATGGCATTCAGTCGGGCCGGGTGACACAGCGTTACCCGCGCCACGCCGCCCTGCAGCGAAACACCAATACCGGCTTGCATGCCCGGAGCGGCCTCTAGTCGAGCTTGGCGCCCGAGGCCTTGACCACCGCCGCCCAGCGCTTGATCTCGGCGCTTACAAAACCGCCAAATTGCGCCGGCGACAGACTGCCGAAATCAGCGCCATTGCTGGCCCAGATCGCTTTGAGTTCATCGGTGCCGGCGGCACGGCGGATCTCTTCAACAATCTGCGCCTGCACATCGGCTGGCGTGCCTTTGGGTGCCCACAGTCCGTACCAGGTGGTGACGGTGTAGTCGGGCAGGCCCAGCTCGGCCGCACAGGGTACGTCAGGAAAAGCCGGGTTGCGCTTGACCCCTGACACCATCAGTGCCTTGATGCGCCCACCCTTGATGTGGCCGGCCGACGAACCCAGGCCATCAAACATCATGTCCACCTGGCCACTGATCAGGTCGCGCAGCGCTGGCCCGGCGCCGGTGTAGGGGATATGGGTGATGAAGGTGCCGGTCTGCTGCTTGAACAGTTCGCCCGCCAGGTGGTGCGAGGTACCGGTGCCGGCCGAGCCGTAGTTGAGCCGTCCTGGGCTGGCCTTGAGCTGAGCCAAAAAGGCCTTGAAATCACCGGTAATGCTCTTGGGATTGACCACCAGCACCTGCGGCACATTGGCCATTAGGGCCAGGGGCACAAAGTCTTTTTCAATGTCGTAGTCCAGCTTGGGGTACATCGACGGCGCAATGGTGTGGTGCACCGCCCCCATGAACAGGGTGTAGCCATCCGGCGCGGCCTTGGCGGCCACACCGGCGCCGAGCGTGCCACCAGCGCCACCTCGGTTGTCGATCACCATGGTCTTGCCGGTTTGCTTGGCGAACTGCGCCGACAGCGGCCGGGCGAAGGCGTCAGTACCGCCACCGGCCGGGAAAGGCACGACGAGATTGACGGGCTTGGTGGGCCACGCCGACTGTGTGCGCCCCGCCAGGGGTAATGTCAGTGCACCAGCCGCGGCGGCCAGACGCAGAACTTGACGTCGATTGGCGATTAATTGTGTTTGATCAAACATGCTTGTCTCCTGTTGTTATAAAAAATTGCTATATTTAGCATAGCAATAAACCCAATACCGACGGGGCCTGGCAGCTTATTTTATGCTTAATGACCGACGCCGCCCGACCCACCACCAGAGCGCCGCCCCACCCACGATCATCGGCAGACACAGCCACTGCCCCATGCTCATGCCTAGCGACAATACGCCCAAGTGGGCATCCGGCTCGCGAAAAAACTCGGCCACAAAGCGGAACAGGCCATAGCCCAACAAAAACATGGCTGCCACGGCGCCGCGCGAGCGCGGCTTGCGCGCGTACAGCCACAAGATCACAAACAGCAGCAGGCCTTCGAGCAAGAGCTGGTAGACCTGCGAGGGGTGCCGCGGCAACTCCCCAGCCCCCCGAAACACCATGCCCCAAGGCAGGTCTGGGCTACATAAGCGGCCCCAGAGCTCACCATTGATGAAGTTGCCAACGCGCCCGGCCGCGAGCCCCGTCGGCACACAGGGCGCGACGAAATCGGCCACTTGCAGCCAGGGTTTGTCGCGCGAACGCGCGAACCAGACCATGGCCGCGATCACGCCCAGCATGCCCCCATGAAAACTCATGCCGCCCTGCCAGACCGCCAGCACCTCCAGCGGATGCGCCAGGTAGTAGGCCGGCTTGTAAAACAGGCAGTAACCGAGACGACCGCCGGCCACCACACCCATCACGCCCAGGAACAGGATGTCCTCCACGTCTTGCCGCGACCAGGCCTGCTTCCCGGTGAGCGAGGCGAACGGCTCGTGCCGCAGCCGGCGCAGACCCAAAGCCATGAACAGGCCGAAAGCCGCCAGATAGGTCAAGCCATACCAGTGCACGGCCAGCGGGCCCAACTGGAGCGCGACCGGGTTGATGGAGGGATGCAGCAACATGGCGCCATTGTGCCTGCGTTCGCGGTCGCCTCA
Source organism: Rhodoferax sp. OV413 (assembly GCA_945885775.1). GTDB lineage: Bacteria > Pseudomonadota > Gammaproteobacteria > Burkholderiales > Burkholderiaceae_C > Rhodoferax. The sequence continues at coordinate 12,416 of CAMCZF010000053.1, forward strand.
GGCTTGTGTCCGACGCGTGACGCACCCAAGGTCGAGGGCTAAAATCCGTTCACCTCAACCGTCCACCCCCCCTACAGCCATGAGCGACTCCAAAGTTATCCCGGTGCATGCCATCAACTCGCGCAGCAAAAACATCACCGAGGGCAAGTCCCGCGCGCCGAACCGCTCCATGTATTACGCCATGGGCTACGAGGCCGACGACTTCAAGAAACCCATGGTTGGCGTAGCCAACGGCCACAGCACCATCACGCCCTGCAATTCAGGCCTGCAAAAGCTGGCCGACGCGGCGATTGCCGGCATTGAAGAGGCTGGCGGCAACGCCCAGGTGTTCGGCACACCGACCATTTCGGACGGCATGGCCATGGGCACCGAGGGCATGAAGTACTCGCTGGTCAGCCGCGAAGTCATCTCGGATTGCATCGAAACCTGCGTCCAGGGCCAGTGGATGGACGGCGTGGTGGTGGTGGGCGGCTGCGACAAGAACATGCCGGGCGGCCTGATGGGCATGCTGCGGGCCAATGTGCCGGCCATTTACGTCTACGGCGGCACCATCCTGCCGGGGCACTACCAGGGCCGTGACCTGAACATCGTCAGCGTGTTTGAGGCGGTAGGCGAAAACGCCGCCGGTCGCCTGAGCGATACGGACCTGCTGGAGATCGAACGCCGCGCCATCCCGGGCACCGGTTCTTGCGGCGGCATGTACACCGCCAACACCATGTCCTCGTCCTTTGAGGCGCTGGGCATCTCGCTGCCCTACTCCAGCACCATGGCCAACCCGCATGACGAGAAATTGAACTCCGCCCGCGAGTCGGCCAAAGTGCTGGTAGAAGCCATCAAGAAAGACATCAAGCCGCGAGACATCGTGACGCGTGAGTCCATTGAAAACGCTGTGGCTGTGATCATGGCAACCGGCGGTTCCACCAACGCCGTGCTGCACTTTTTGGCCATCGCGCATGCCGCCGAGGTCGAATGGTCCATTGATGACTTTGAGCGCGTGCGCGTCAAAACTCCGGTGCTGTGCGACCTCAAACCCAGCGGCAAGTACCTGGCGGTGGACCTGCACCGCGCCGGCGGCATCCCGCAGGTCATGAAAACCCTGCTGGTGGCCGGCCTGCTGCACGGCGACTGCCTGACCATCACCGGCCAGACCATTGCCGAAGTGCTCAAAGACATTCCGGATGCCCCTCGCGCTGACCAGGACGTGATCCGCCCCATCAGCAACCCGATGTACGCCCAGGGGCACTTGGCCATCCTCAAGGGCAATCTGTCGCCAGAGGGCAGCGTGGCCAAGATCACCGGCCTCAAAAAACCCGTCATGACCGGCCCGGCCCGCGTGTTCGAGGACGAGCAATCGGCGCTGGCCGCCATCCTGGCCAACAAAATCGTGCCGGGTGATGTGATGGTCTTGCGCTATCTGGGCCCTAAGGGTGGCCCGGGGATGCCCGAGATGCTGGCGCCGACCGGTGCGCTGGTGGGTCAGGGCCTGGGCGAGTCGGTGGGGCTGATCACCGATGGCCGTTTTTCCGGTGGAACCTGGGGCATGGTGGTGGGCCACGTGGCCCCTGAAGCGGCAGTGGGCGGCACGATTGCCTTCATTGAGGAGGGGGACTCCATCACCATTGACTCGCGCCAGTTGCTGCTGCAACTCAATGTCAGCGACGATGTGATTGCCAGCCGCCGTGCTGCATGGACAGCACCGGCGCCCCGTTATACACGCGGTGTGCAGGCCAAGTTTGCCTTTAATGCTTCCACAGCCAGCAAAGGTGCCGTGCTGGACAACTACTGAGCCGTGACGCCCACAGCCCTTATCGTTTCTGGCTCACACAACGACTCCTACAATTCGGTCAGCCCATTGAAATCAACAGTGAAAGGAAAATCTATGTTTCGTCGAGACCTGTGTCTTTTGGTTACCGTTGTCCTTATGTCTGGCTCAGCACTGGCAGACCAGGCCCTGGCTGCGGCCAAGAACTGCATGGCCTGCCATGCCATTGACAAAAAGCTGGTGGGGCCCTCCTACAAGGAAGTCGCCAAAAAGTACACAGGTCAAAAAGACGCTGTGGACAAACTCGCGATCAAAATCATCAAGGGCGGCTCCGGCGCGTGGGGCGCCATCCCAATGCCTGCCAATCCCCAGGTGAATGAGGCTGACGCCAAAAAAATTGCCGGCTGGGTGATGGGCCTTTAAATCCGCTCAGCCCGTTCGGTGCGGGCGGCAGATCAGTAGTTCAGCAGGTCAGTAGGCTTGGCCGAGCTGGCTCAAAATCGCTGGATTCTCCAGCGTGGACGTATCCTGTGTGATGGTCTCACCCTTGGCGAGCGAACGCAGCAACCGGCGCATGATCTTGCCCGAGCGGGTCTTGGGCAGGTTCTCGCCAAAACGGATGTCCTTCGGCTTGGCAATCGGGCCAATTTCTTTGGCGACCCAATCGCGCAACTGCTTGGCGATGAGTTTGGCCTCGTCACCCGTAGGCATGGGGCGTTTCAGCACCACAAAAGCACAGATCGCCTCGCCCGTTAGGTCATCTGGGCGGCCGACAACAGCGGCCTCGGCCACCAGATCAGTTTTAGCCACCAGCGCCGATTCAATTTCCATGGTGCCCATGCGGTGTCCCGACACGTTCAGAACATCATCAATTCGCCCGGTAATGCGGAAATAGCCACGGTCAACACTGCGTACTGCGCCGTCGCCGGCAAGGTACAAGCGGCCGCCCATTTCTTCCGGGAAATAGCTCTTCTTGAATCGCTCTGGATCATTCCAGATGGTGCGGATCATCGAAGGCCAGGGACGCCTGATGACCAGCAAGCCGCCAGAGCCATGGGGCACATCCCGGCCAGCCTCATCGACGATGGCCGCCATGATGCCCGGCAAGGGCAAGGTACAACTGCCGGGGACCAGCGGGGTAGCACCTGGCAGCGGGGTAATCATGTGGCCACCGGTTTCGGTCTGCCAGAAGGTATCCACAATCGGGCAACGCTCGCCGCCCACATGTTTGTAGTACCACATCCAAGCTTCGGGGTTAATGGGTTCGCCCACCGAGCCCAGAATCCGCAGCGAGCTCAGGTCGGACCGGGCTGGGTGCACTTTCTCGTCCGCCTCGGCAGCCTTGATCAGGGAGCGGATGGCAGTGGGCGCGGTGTAGAAGATGCTGCACTTGTGGCGCTCAATCATCTGCCAGAAGCGACCGGCGTTGGGGTAGGTCGGCACGCCCTCAAAAATGATCTGAGTCGCCCCGGCCGCCAGGGGACCGTAGGCCACATAAGCGTGTCCGGTGATCCAGCCAATGTCAGCGGTACACCAGAACACATCGTCGCTGCGCAGGTCAAAAGTCCAGTCCATGGTCAGCTTGCTCCACAGCACAAAGCCGCCAGTGGCATGCTGCACACCCTTGGGCTTGCCAGTGGATCCCGAGGTGTACAAAATGAACAAGGGGTGCTCAGCGCCAACCGGCACCGGCGCGCAATCTGTGCTTTGGCCGGCCAGCGCCTGGGCAAATGTCTGGTCACGTCCGGCCACCATGTTGCAGGCGGTGGCTGTTCGCTCGAAGACAAAAACGTTCTTGATGGACTCGCAGCCGCCCAGCCCCAGGCCCTCATCCACAATCGCTTTGAGCGGCAACTCCTTGCCACCGCGCATCTGGTAATTGGAGGTAATCACGGCCACAGCGCCAGCGTCGATGATGCGTTCCTGAAGCGCCTTGGCCGAAAAGCCACCAAACACCACACTATGGGTCGCGCCGATGCGGGCGCAGGCCTGCATGGCAATCACCCCTTCGAGCGTCATCGGCATGTACACCAGCACCCGGTCACCCTTGTTCACGCCATTTGCTTGGAGCGCATTGGCAAACTGGCTAACGCGCGCCAACAACTCACGGTAACTGGTCTTGGTGACGGTGCCATCGTCCGCCTCGAAGATCACGGCGGTCTTGTGCTCGTTGGGGGTCCCCATGTGCTTGTCCAGGCAGTTAGCCGATGCGTTGAGCTCACCGTCGTCAAACCACTTGTAGAAGGGGGCATCAGACTCGTCCAGTGTGCGGGTGAACGGCTTGCTCCAGCTCACGTTCTCGCGGGCCAGGCGAGCCCAGAAGCCCTCAAAATCCTGTTCGGCTTCGGCACACAAGGCGTTATAGCCGGACATGCCGGAAATTCGAGCGGCCTTGGCTATCGCCTCGCTGGGTGGGAACACGCGGTTTTCGACCAGCATCGACTGCATGGCAGATTTGGATTCACTCATGAACTGTCTTATATGGATGCCTCCCGGGTAGCAAGAGAAATTTGTGGTGTGTTGCGAAGAAGTCGGCTGCTCACTTATATCCGGCCTTGATTGCGTGGTCCGTCTGGTTTCCCAGACTCGCCCGCTGGCCCCGATGCATATCCGCTGACAAGCG
>CAMCZF010000054.1 GCA_945885775.1 Rhodoferax sp. OV413
TGGTTGGTCATGGTCAGGTTGCCCACCCGCAGCCGCACCCGGTCGCCCAGGCGCACGTTGAGCGAGTCGATACCCGGAAAGGCCCGGCTGTTCCAGGTCCACAGGTTGAACTCGAGCATGGTGTTGACCTTGGGCGTGCTGGCACCCGGCTCGATGTCGTAGGCATTCAGCAGAAAGCAGAAGTCGCGGTCTACCTCGCTGATCAGCGGGTGCGGCGCCTTGGGGTGGGTGACCCAAAAGCCCATCATGCCCATGGCCATCTGCGTCATCTCGTCCGCATGGGGGTGGTACATGAAGGTGCCGGGCCGGCGCGCCACAAACTCGTAGACAAAGGTCTTGCCGACCGGAATCTGCGGTTGCGTCATGCCGCCCACGCCGTCCATGCCGTTGGGCAGGCGCTGGCCGTGCCAGTGGATGGTGGTGTGCTCGGGCAGCTTGTTGGTGACAAACACCCGCACCCGATCCCCCTCGACTACCTCGATCGTCGGCCCCGGGCTTTGCCCGTTGTAACCCCACAAGGTGGCTTGCATGCCGGGGGCGATCTCGCGAACCACCGGTTCTGCCACCAGATGAAATTCCTTGACGCCATCTTTCATTCGCCAGGGCGCGGTCCAGCCGTTGAGCGTGACCACCGGCCGGTAAGGCCTGCCGGTGGTGGGAGCCAGTGGCGGTGCCGTGGCGGCGCCGCGCATGATGACGGGCTCGGGCAGGGCCGCCAGAGCCCCCCGGCTGACGCTGGCCACGGCCACTGCCGCGGTGGAGACAGCGGCGCTGGTAAAAAAATGTCGTCGTTGCATTGTGCTGTCCATCGTCAAAGGTCAAAGGTAAAAGATCAATGGGCCGGTTGAGCACTGGCGCCCTGCGCCGGGCCAGAGGCTTCTGCTGAAAAATCAATGTCCAGGCCAGCCAGTACGCCTTGCAGGTCGGTATGGGCCAGCCAGAAATCGCGTTGGGCCAGCAGGGCGGCGTTCACACTGCGGATGCGGGCGCCAGCGCTGGCCAGCAGGTCCCAGGTGCTGAGCAGCATGCCGTTGTAGCGCGTCTGGGTTTCCTCCTGCAAAGTGGTTCGCCAAAGGACGACGTCGTCACGCTGATGGCGTGCCAGGTCGTAGGCCGAGCGGCAGCGCCCATAGGCTTCGCGGGCGCGGCTGCGCGTGCTGCTGGTGAGTGTGTCGGCCTGCATCTGGCTTGCGATGGCCTCGTCCAAGGCGTGGCGCAGGGCATTTTGGCGGGTGTCGAGCACTGGTGCCTGGGTGAGCAAGGTGGCCAGTGCTGCGCCGTCGTCCGGGGGCTGGTTTTGCCAGGTCGGTGTGATGCCCGCTGCCAGTGATTGCCAGGCGGCCAGGCTGTCGTGGCTGACTGCGGCACGCTGCCGCTCGGCGTGGGCCCGTGCCATGGCGCTTGGCAGGTGTTGGCGCAGGGCGGCTTCCTCCAGCCCCTGCGCCGTCACCGGCGAGGCTGGTAAGTCAGGCAGCCTGGGCGGTAGGCTGAACTTGGCGGCCTCGCCCCACAAGCCGAGCAAGCGCACCAGCCGTTCCCGGGTGCTCAAAGCCTGCTGCCGTGCCACAGCAAGCGCCATGGCTGCGTCTGATTGCAACAGGCGGGTCTGGATGCGCTGCATCTGGCTCCAATTGCCCACGGCAGCCATGCGCTGCGCCAATTCGGCGCCCGCTTCAGCGGCTTCCAGCGCATCCTGCAGGTAAACCACACTTTGGTTCGCAGCCACGGCCTCGACCCAGGCACGACTGACCTGGTGGCTGAGTTGAGCCACTTGCGCGTTGATTCGTGCGATTTCCAGCGTATTGAGTGCCGGGCCCAGCCATAAATCCGGGCGCTGTCGCAGGGCCATCGTGGTGGCTTGGCGCAGACTCAGAACAGGCCCAGCCGTGCCGGTTGCTTGGCTCGCCACCTGGGTTTGTGCCGCCTCCTGGGCCAGGATGTCGGCATGGCCCCGCTGGTGCTGGCCCACAGCAGCATTGGCGCGGCGCCAGGCTTGGCCGTCAGGTTCGGTGACGGTGGACTGCGCCCACCCCGACACCTGGATACACGCCCAGGCAAAGGCCAGGGCTACTTTCAATTTCATGGGAATCTCCTGAATCACGGATGCCGAGCGCAAACTTCGGCGTGTTGCGTGTTGGCGAGGCTGGCAACCCGTCAATAAGACGTGGCTGTGCCCGCAAGTTCAGGACATGGGTGGCTTAAGCCGGGGCGTGTCGGTCGCGCTGGCAAACGGTGTCGCGATGTCGGGGAATGACGCTTGGGGCAAGCGGGGGACCAATGCCAAGCGCCACCCCGGCGTCAAGGCTGGCGTCTGGCAGCAACTGGCGTAAATCTCACAGCTCTTGCAGGAAGTGCCAGCCAGGTGCTGGGCATCCGCGCGCGACGCACCCAGGCTCGCAGTCAACGCGTCGGCGGTATGCCGCAGCGCCATCTGGCCGTGGGCGCTGGCCTGAGTTGGGGTGGTCGCCAGTGGGGCCGCCGCGCCACTGGCTGTACAAGCCCACGCCGCTACCGACAGCAGGGTCAATACAAGTGCGAGGAGCGACGAACGAAGGGCGGCAGTGATCACGGTGCGACTACTGTACCGCAGCTGAACCGGTGCGATTTGCTACCGGACAATAAACCAGCTCAGTGGGCGAGGATCTTGGACAAAAAGTCGCGTGTTCGATCGCTTTTTGGATGGTTGAAGAACTCGTCGGGCGTGTTTTCTTCAACAATTTGTCCGTGGTCCATGAAGATCACCCGGTCGGCCACCGAGCGCGCAAATCCCATCTCATGCGTCACACACAGCATGGTGATGCCCTGGTGGGCCAACTCTTTCATCACGTCGAGCACTTCATTGATCATTTCCGGGTCGAGCGCCGAGGTGGGCTCATCAAACAGCATGATCTTGGGTGTCAGGCACAGGGCGCGTGCAATGGCCACGCGCTGCTGTTGGCCGCCAGACAACTGCAAGGGGTACTTGCTGGCCTGTTCGGTGATCTGCACCCGTTGCAACTGCTGCATGGCGCGCTCTTCGGCTTCCTTTTTGGGAACGCCGCTGACCCACATGGGTGCGAGTGTGAGGTTTTCCAGAACGGTGAGGTGCGGGAAGAGGTTGAACTGCTGAAACACCATGCCCACGCTTTTGCGTATGGCGTTCACAGCTTTGATATCGTCACTGAGCTCGGTGCCGTCCACCACCAGCTTGCCTTCCTGGTGCTCCTCAAGCCGGTTGATGCAGCGGATCAGGGTTGATTTGCCCGAACCCGAGGGCCCGCAGATCACGATGCGCTCACCTTTGCCGACCCGTAGGTTGATGTCGCGAAGCACATGGAACTCACCAAACCACTTGTTGACGCCGGCGAATTCAATGAGGGGAGATTCTGTAGTCATTGTTTAGATCGTCTGAAAAAATTATTGGCGGCGGGTGCCGGTGTTGAGGTGACGCTCGATCCACAAGCTGTAGCGCGACATGGCGTAACAGAACACAAAGTAGATGGCCGCGACAAACAACTGACCTTCAAAGAAGAACTTGCGCCAGTCGGCGTCGCCCAGAGCAAGCTGCAATGCCCCGGTCAGGTCGTAAAGGCTCACAATGGTGACCAGCGAAGTGTCCTTGAAGGCGCCAATGAAGGTGTTCATGGTGGCGGGCACCACCAGGCGCAAGGCCTGAGGAAGCACCACCTTGAAGGTGGTTTGCCAGTAACCAAGCCCGAGTGACTGCGCGGCTTCGATCTGGCCCTTTGGCAAGGCCTGCAGGCCGCCCCGGACCACCTCGGCCAGGTAAGCGGCGGTAAACAGGGTCATGCCGATCAGCACCCGCACCAGCACATCGATGGTGGTGCCTTGCGGCATGAACAGCGGCAGCATGAAAGAGGCCATGAACAGCACTGAAATGAGCGGCACGCCTCGAATCAGTTCCACGTACAGCACGCAAATGGTGCGGATGCCAGCCATTTTGGACTGGCGTCCCAAGGCCACCAGGATGGCTAGCGGGAAGGCGATCAGTAGACTGACCGTGGACAGCATGACGGTCAGTGGGAAGCCGCCCCAACGCGAGGTCTCCACAGGGACCAAGCCAAAGCGTCCGCCCATCATCAGTATGAAAAACGCACCAAGAACCAGCGCCCACAGGCCAATCAGCCAACCGCGCCAGAAGGGCCGGTAGCAGCTGGCTGCAATGGCGCCGATCATCAGGGCGCAGGCCACCATCGGCCGCCACTGTTGCTCGTACGGGTAGCGGCCGAAAAAAATCAGCCGGTATTTCTCGGCCACCACGCCCCAGCAGGCGCCAGTGTTTGTGGCGGCAGCCGCGGTGCGGCAGGCGGCGTTGTCCGGGCCGAATACGGCATTCAGCACACCCCACTGCACAATGGGCGGCAGCGCCAGCACCAACAGCGCGATCAGCAGCAGGGTGATCAGGACATTGGTCCAGCCATCGAGCAGGTTGCGCTGTATCCAGGGCAACAAGCCTCCCACCGGGCGCGGTGGCGGCCGGCTGGCGACGGTTTGAAAGACATGAGGCTGTTGGGGCATGGCGAGACTTCAGCGCTCTTTGAGCAGCGAACGGCGGTTGTACGCGTTCATGAACCAGGAGGTGAGCAAGGACAGCGTCAAATAGCAGGCCATGATGAGGGCGATGCACTCGATGGCGCGGCCGGTTTGGTTCAGGGACGTGGTGGAGATGGACACCAGATCGGGATAGCCAACGGCCACCGCCAAGGATGAGTTTTTGGTCAGGTTGAGGTATTGGCTGGTCACCGGCGGGATGATCACCCGCAGTGCCTGTGGCAGCAGCACCAGCCGCACTTCCTTGCCCCGCGACAAACCGAGCGCGGCGCTGGCCTCGTGTTGGCCAAAGGGGACGGCCTGGATGCCGCCACGCACAATCTCTGCAATGTAGGCGGCCGTGTAGATCGTCAGCCCCACCAGCACCGTCATGTACTCGGGCGTGACCGAGCCACCACCCACGACATTGAGCTCGGATTTTTCGGGGATGTCCAGTGCGGCCGGGCTTCCGCCAGCCAGCCAACCCAAGAGCCCCATGCCGATAACCAGCAACAGGCCAGGCAGCCAGACGGGACGCGATCGGCCGGTGGCCTCGAAATGCTGTCGGGTCTGACGACCCCACCACCACGCGCCGAGCAGGCCAAGGCCAAAGCCGGCCAGCGTGAATATATGGCTGTCTGCCCAGACCGGGATGGGAAACTGCAAGCCGTTTTTGCTGAAAAAGACGCCGGGCAGCGGCCGCAATGCCTCTTCAATCGTGGGCAGGGTCTCGGTCAGGATGAAATACCAGATGAACAACTGCAACAGCAGCGGCACATTTCTGAAAAATTCGACATAGGCGCCGCACAGCGAGCGCAACAGGACATTGCGTGACAGCCGGCCGATGCCGATCAGGGTGCCCAGCAGGGTGGCGAGCACAACGCCCACCACGGCGACTCGCAGGGTGTTGGACAGCCCAACAGCAAACGCCTTGCCATAACTTTCTGCAGAGTCAAACGGAATAATGCTTTCGCCGATGCCGAAACCGGCCGGCTGCGTGATGAAGTCAAAGCCACTCTTGATCCCGCGCAAACGCATGTTTTCAAGCGTGTTGCCCAACAGGTAATAGCCGGCGCTGAAGACCAGCGCCAGTGCCAAAACCTGGTACAGCACACTGCGAAGTGCCTGGCTTCGCCACGACCAATCCCGCTTTCTTGGCGGGGCTGGCCGGGCGGGCTTCATGCCCGTTGGGTTCAACGAACTGGCGGGGCGTAGATCAGTCCGCCCTTGCTCCACAGGTTGTTGGCGCCGCGCGGCAGCTTCAGCGTCGAATTCGGCCCGAGGTTACGCTCAAACATTTCGCCGTAGTTGCCCACGGCCTTGATCGCGCGATACGCCCAATCCTTGTCCAGACCCAACAGCTTGCCAGTGTCTTCCGAGGTGCCCAGAATACGTTGCACGACCGGGTCAGTGCTGGAGGATTTCATCTGGTCCACATTGGCTTGGGTAATGCCATATTCTTCGGCTTCAATCAGCGCAAATACAACCCACTTGACGATGGCAAACCACTCGTCGTCACCACGACGAACCGACGGACCAAGGGGTTCTTTGGAGATCAGGTCCGGCAGGATCAGGTGGTCAGCCGGGTTGGTGGCTTCCTTGTTGCGCACCGATGCCAGGCCCGATGCGTCAGTCGTGTACACCTGGCAGCGGCCAGTGAAGTAAGCCTTGTTGGTGGCTTCCTGGGTCTCGAACACCACAGGCTTCATGTTGAGCTTCATGGCCTTGGAGTAGTCGGCCAGATTTTTCTCGGTGGTGGTGCCCGATTGCACGCAGACCGTGGCGCCCTTGAGCTGCTTGGCGCTGGTGATTTTTGATTTTTTGGTGACCATGAAGCCTTGGCCGTCATAGTAAGTGACGCCGGTGAAGTTCAGGCCCAGTGAAGCGTCGCGGGTCAGGGTCCAGGTGGTGTTGCGCGACAGCACATCGATCTCACCAGACTGCAGAGCAGCGAAACGTTGCGAGGCGTTCAGGGGGGTCCATTTGACTTTGGTGGCGTCGCTCAGGACGGTGGCCGAGACAGCTTTGCAGATATCGACGTCAAAGCCGGCCCAATTGCCCTGGCTGTCGGCAGCGGCAAAACCTGGCAGGCTGGGGTTGACGCCACAGATGACCTGGCCGCGTGCCTTGATGGCGTCAATGGTCTTGCCGGCGTGGGCAGGGGTGGCCGTCAGTGTGACCACGGCTGCCGCAGCGGCTGCCAGGGTGCTTAATTTGCTCAGTTTCATTGAAAAACTCCAGTGTAAAAAATTGAACCAACAGGGGGACCCGGGCAGTTGACTGCAAAGACGTCCTGACTGCCGACTTTAGCAGCACCGATTTACGAAAGCATTCGGGTTTACGCTCGAAGGTCATGCAAAAAAATTATGATCTGCTCCGCGTCAAAACTTAGCTGTCTCCCAACCGTGCAATATCGGTGCCATATTTTCTATCGGCTGATCAAGTTCGATGGTTCTTGACCCGTCTCGACCGTGACACCGGCCTTGCGTAAACTGCCTGAGGTCCCGTATCCTCCGCTTGACCAGGCAGGCGCTGGCCCTGGAAGTCTGACAAGGAGAAACTCTCACCATGGATCCGGATCTGACGTCCTCTTTATTCATTGAGCCTGAGCCAGGTCGGCAGCGCGCACATCATCGCTTTTGGCCGCGCCGCCTGCCGCATGCGATCACGCCGCCGGCCACCTCGCTGTGGGACAACCTGGAGACCAGCGCGCGCCGCTACCCTGACAAAGCAGCCCTGGTGTTTTTCGGCCGAGTCCTCAGCTACTCACAACTGCTACAAAAAGCAGAGCGACTGGCAGCCTGTTTGCAAGGGCTGGGGGTTAATTCGGGTGATCGCGTGGTGCTGAACATGCAAAACTGCCCGCAGCTGGTGATTGCCCATTTTGCGATCCTGCGGGCCAACGCGGTGGTGGTGCCGGTGAATCCGATGAACCGCACTGAGGAGCTCAAGCATTACATCGCCGACCCCGATGCGCGGGTGGCCATTACCACGGCCGATCTGGCCGCCGAGCTGGCACAGGCCAGTGCCGCGCTGGCGCCGCCGCTGCGGCTGGCGCACCTGCTGGTAACCCATTTCACCGACGCCTTTGATGCCGATGTGGCCGGTGACGACGCCCCGCCCACTGCCTGGGCCAACTGGTTGCTGACCCGTCACTCGGCACCTGTACTGGTGGATGGCCAGGTGCACGATTGGGCCGGTGCGCTGGCCAATGAGCTACCGCTCGAGCCTCTGACGGCAGGCCCGGCAGACCTGGCCATCTTGCCCTACACCAGTGGCACCACCGGCCTGCCTAAGGGTTGCATGCACACCCATGCCAGCATCATGCACAACGCGGTCGCCAGCGGCCTGTGGGGCAATGGGTCGGCAGAAAACGTGGTGCTGGCGGTAGTGCCCATGTTCCACATCACTGGCATGGTCAGCATGATGCATACCAGCATTCGCAGCGGCGCCACCCTGGTCCTGATGCCGCGCTGGGACCGCGAACTGGCCGGGCATCTGATCTCGGCCCGGCGCGTCACGCACTGGACCAATATCCCAACCATGGTCATCGACCTGATGGCCAGCCCGAATTTTGCGAGATTTGATCTGTCGAGCCTGGTCTACATCGGCGGCGGTGGGGCGGCCATGCCTCAGGCGGTGGCGCAGCGGCTGTTTGAGCAGTTCGGCCTGCGCTATATCGAGGGCTATGGCCTGACTGAAACTGCCGCGCCTTCTCACAGCAACCCGCCCGATGCACCCAAGCAACAATGCCTGGGCATCCCCTTCATGGGCACCGACGCGCGTGTCATCGACCCCGACACGCTGCTGGAGGTGCCCGTGGGCGAGCAGGGCGAAATCATCATGCACGGGCCCGAGGTGTTTCAGGGTTACTGGAAGCGCCCCGACGCCTCGGCCGCCGCCTTTATTACGCTAGAAGGTAAACGCTTTTTCCGCTCGGGTGATCTGGGTCACGTTGATGCCGATGGCTATTTCTTCCTTACCGACCGGCTCAAGCGCATGATCAATGCCTCGGGCTTCAAGGTCTGGCCGGCTGAGGTCGAGGCTTTGATGTTCCGCCACCCCGGCATCCAAGAGGCCTGCATCATCGCCACGCGCGACAGCTACCGCGGCGAGTCGGTCAAGGCGGTGGTGGTGCTGCGCGCCTCGCACCGTGGTACGGTGAGCGAGGCTGACATCATCAGCTGGTGCCGCGAGCACATGGCGGTTTACAAGGTGCCGCGCGTGGTGCAGTTCGTCGAGGCGCTGCCCAAAAGCGGCAGCGGCAAAGTGATGTGGCGCGCGCTGCAGGAAGCCGAGGCCGCCTGATGGCCAGTCGAACGACGGCCGGCGAACTGGGCAAGCCTCTGGCGGGCTGGCGCCTGCGCCTCTACACCATTATTTTTGAGGCCGATACCCGGGCGGGACGCCTGTTCGACCGGGGCCTGGTGCTGCTGATCCTGTGCAGCATCGCGGCGGTGATGGCGGGCAGCGTGCAGGTCATCGCCGCAAACTACGGAGCGGCGTTCAACTTGCTGGAGTGGCTGTTTACGATCGCTTTTACTCTGGAGTACCTGGCCCGTCTGGCCTGCGTGCGCCACCCCTGGCGTTATGCCCGCAGCTTCTATGGTGTGATCGATCTGCTGGCCTTGTTGCCAACTTATCTGGCGCTGCTGGTGCCCGAGGCGCACGCCCTGATCGATGTGCGGGTGCTGCGCCTGCTGCGGGTGTTTCGTATTTTCAAGCTCACGGCTTACTTGGTGGAGTTTCACTCGCTCGGGCGGGCGTTGGCGGCCAGTCGGCGCAAGATTTTGGTGTTCTTGTCGGCTGTATTGATGATTGTGCTGATCATGGGCACGCTGATGTACGTGGTGGAGGGCCCCGCCAACGGCTTCACCAGCATCCCGACCTCGGTGTACTGGGCCATCACCACCATGACCACCGTCGGATTTGGCGACATCACACCCAAGACCGATCTGGGCCGGCTGATCGCATCAGTCATGATGCTGCTGGGCTGGGGTACGCTGGCGGTGCCGACCGGCATTGTTACCGCCGAAATGACGGCGCGCCGAATGGGACCGGTGCCTACGACCCGAACCTGCCAGGAGTGCCTGAGCGAGGGCCATTTGCCCGAGGCTACGTTTTGCCAAAATTGTGGCGCCCGCCTGCCGCCTTACATGACCGACGCCGCAACAGGGCGCTAAACCCGGAGAAAAAGATGTTCCCCACCTCGATCGCAGGCAGCCTGCCTAAACCGGCTTGGCTGTCTGAAACAGAAAAACTCTGGCCGCAGTGGAAAGCGCAGGGCGCCGAGCTACAACAGGCCAAGGCCGACGCCACCTTGCTCTGGATCAAGGCGCAGGAGGACGCCGGGCTTGACATCGTGGGCGACGGCGAGCAGTCGCGCCAGCATTTTGTGCACGGCTTTTTGGAGCAGGTAGACGGCATCGATTTCGAGCACAAGGTCACCATGGGCATCCGTAATGGCCGCTATGACGCGCAGGTGCCGCAGGTGGTAGCCCCGCTCAAGCTTAAGGGACGGGTGCACGCGATTGAGGCACAGTTGGCGCGCGCTCATACCCGCAAAAAACTCAAGTTCACGCTGCCCGGCCCGATGACCATTGTGGACACCGTGGCTGACCGTCACTATGGCAGCAAGGTCGATATGGCATTTGCCTTTGCTGAACTGCTGAACCAGGAGGCACTGGCCTTGCAGGCGGACGGGGTGGACATCATCCAGTTTGATGAACCCGCTTTCAATGTATACATGCAGGACGCAGCAGACTGGGGCGTACAAGCTCTGGAGCGCGCGGTGCGCGGCCTGACCTGCACCACGGCTGTGCACATCTGCTATGGCTACGGCATCAAGGCCAACCTGGACTGGAAGCAGACCCTGGGCCAGGAGTGGCGCCAGTACGAAGCCATCTTTCCAGCCCTGGCGCGCAGCAGCATCCAGCAGGTCAGCCTGGAGTGCTACCACTCCCACGTGCCGCCCGACCTCATGGCCCTGCTGGCCGGCAAGGACGTGATGGTCGGGGTAATTGATGTGGCCAGTGATGAGGTGGAGACGGCAGAGCAGGTGGCCGACACCATTGGACGGGCCCTGCAGTTTGTGCCGCGCCAGCGGCTGTTTCCCTGTACCAACTGCGGTTTGGCGCCGATGCGGCGCGACATCGCCCTGCGCAAGCTCGAAGCGCTGGCCGCTGGCGCCGCGTTGGCGCGCCAACGCTACGGCGCCGAGGCTACCCCTGCATGATCCTGCCACGGGTGACACCGCAGGACGCCGGGCTGTGTCCCCAGCGTACCGAGCGATTGCTGACCGTGTTGCGATCCGAGGTGGCACGCCAACGTCTGCCTGGCGCTGTGGCGGTGATCGCCCGGCGCGGGCATTTGGCCCTCTACGAGGCCGTGGGCGCGCTGGACCCGGCCGCCGGTACGCCCATGAGACCGGATGCGATCTTTCGCATCTATTCCATGACGAAGCCCGGGGTGTCGGTGGCTGCACTGATGCTGATGGAGCGGGGCGAACTGCTGCTGAACGACCCGGTGGCGCGCTACCTGCCTGAATACGCCAAGCAGCAGGTGGCACACATGGTGGACGGTGCGGTGCAACTGCAGCCGGTACGCCAGCCCGCCACGGTGCAGGATCTGCTGCGCCATACCGCCGGTTTGACCTATGAGTTCATGGGAAGCGCCCCGGTGCAACGGCAGTACGCCCAGGCCCGCATTGGGTCCCGGGAGCGCAGTAACGCCATCTTCGCCCATGAGTTGGCGGCTCTGCCCTTGATGTTTGAGCCGGGCACCCACTGGGAATACGGCCGCGCCACAGACGTGCTCGGCCGGGTGGTCGAGGTGATCAGCGGCCAGACCTTGGGCGATTTCTTGAACAGCCAAATCTTTGCGCCGCTGGGCATGACGGAGACCGGTTTTTTTGTGCCGCCAGAACACCATTCGCGCATTGCCGAGCCCTTTGCGCGTGACCCCGAGGGCGGCGTGCAAATGCGGGTGATTGATGTGCGGCAGCCGGTCGCCTTGGAGTCGGGCGGCGGCGGGCTGGCCTCAACCGCCATGGACTACGCCCGATTTTTGCAATTCATGCTGAACCGTGGTGAGTTGGGCGGCGTGCGCTTGCTGGGCTCGCGGACGGTCGACTTCATGACGACGGACCACCTGGGTGACATCCCGGTGTTCGGCCCGGCCTCACGCGCTTTGCTGTCGCCCGGTCATGGTTTTGGCCTGGGCTTCGCGGTGCGCAAGACGCCTGGCGTGGCCAGCATGCCCGGCTCTCCCGGCAGTTATCACTGGGGCGGCATGGCTGGCACCACGTTTTTTGTCGATCCAGCAGAAGATTTGTTTGCGATTCTGATGCTGCAGGCGCCCAACCAGCGCGAGTACTACCGGCTGTTGTTCCGCAATTTGGTCTATGCAGCTCTTGACGATTGAAGCCTAGTCGGCGGCCACCTGCAAGACCAACTTGCCGAAGTTTTCACCCGTGAACAGCCTGGTCAGCGCGGCGGGAAAGTTATCCAGCCCAGTGACCACGTCTTCGCGGCTGGTCATGCGCCCGTCTTTCAGGTAGCCCGCCATCTCCGCAACTGCCAGGTGATAGCGGTCGGCGTAGTCGAACACCACAATGCCCTCCATGCGTGCGCGGTTGACCAGCAGGCTCAGGTAGTTTTTGGGGCCTTGCACTGGCGTTGTGTTGTTGTACTGGCTGATGGCGCCGCAGATGACAATGCGGGCGCCCCGGTTGATGCGGGCCAGCACGGTGTCCAGAATGTCCCCACCCACGTTATCAAAATAAATGTCCACGCCGCTGGGGCAGTGGGCCTTGAGTCCGTCGCGCACCGCGCTGGGGCCGGCCTTGTAGTCGATGCAGGCGTCAAAGCCCAGCTCTTTCACCACCCAGTCGCACTTGGCCTGGCCCCCGGCGATGCCCACAACACGGCAGCCCCGGATTTTGGCCACCTGGCCCACCGTCTGCCCAACCGCCCCGGCCGCGCCCGACACCACCAGCGTTTCGCCGGCTTTGGGCTGGCCCACATCCATCAGGCCGAAATAACCGGTCATGCCCGGCATACCCAGCACATTGAGCCACTGTGTCAGCGTTCCCAGGCCGAGGTCAATTTTGACCAGGCCGGCCCGCTTGAAGTCGGCAGGCGCCAGGTGCAGGTACTGCTGAACGCCAAAACCGGCACTCACCACATCGCCCACCGCAAAGCTGGCGTGCTCAGACGCGATCACTCGGCCCACACCGCCGGCGCGCATGACCTCCCCCAAGGCCACCGGCGGGATGTAGCTCTTGCCCTCGTTCATCCAGCCGCGCATGGCGGGGTCGAGCGATAAGGCCAGCGTCTTGAGCAGCACGCCACCGGCAACCGGCCCGGCAACAGGCTCAGTGGTGGCTTGCCAGTTGGCAACAGTCGGCAGGCCCACGGGGCGGCTAGCGAGACGGATTTGGTGATTGGTCAGGTGGTCAAAGGTCATGGGTGGCGTCTGGCAAATGAATGCAGACGATGCTATCCCATGGTTCAGGCTTCAGCAGTAGCCCCGGCGACAGCGTGGTCGGGGCTGTCGCAACTGATCCCGCCACAGCCGTGGACCAAATCAGCCGGCAAGGCGTCGGGCATATGCACGACGCCGGTCAGCGGGTCGAAGCCGACATTGCGCAGGTGCAGCGCCAAGGCCGCATCCATGCTCTGTGCGTGGTGCACAAACCATTGGCCCAACTGTTGGCTCATGTCGCGCAGCATGGCGATATCGTTGCTTTGCTGCACGCGACTGGCCACTTCGCGCACAACCTGCAGCACCACCTGATGTTGCATGCTGTGGCAGTTGGACGATGAAAAGCGGGTGCTGCGCATCCACTGGTCTTCACGGTCAAAATGGTTTTGGGTGTGCTCCGCCAAACGTTGCCAGGCCGGCAAGATGTCCAACTCGGCCGCCTGGTCGACCTGCTCCAGCAATGCAATGAATTCGCGATGGGTCTCGTCCATCACATCAAGACCCAGCGCCAGCGAGTCAGACCACAAGAGGGTAGAAGACATCATGTTCCCGGTAGTTGGGTGCTAGGCTAAGGCCAGTCTGTCGGTCAGATGTTGACCGGGGTCAGAAGGTCGTCAAAAACGCAGGGTTGCCAGTGGCTAGGTGCAGTGCCAATCTTCGGGCAGGGTAAGCTCAGAGACTTATGACGAACTTAATTGCCCCGCCCGCACTGGTGTCGCCCGACGCCACGTTACCAACCCTGCATGCCCAAGGTTTTGCGGTGTTGGATGCGGCTGGCGTTAGCGCCCTGAGCGGTTGCCAGCTGCCTGATTTGCTGGCCTTGGCGCCCTTCTGGGCTGACTTGCCCCCTGATTTGCATCTGAAGGATGGCGGGCGCTACCGGCGCCGCCGACATTCCTGCTTTTTAGTGAGCGGTGAAACGCTTACGCAGGTGCCACATCGGGCCCACTGGCAGCCGCTGGCGTACAACGCCTTGCACGGGGGCATGCATCGCCTGTTTGAGCCGGTGGCGCCCGAGATGTTGGCAACACCGGTCTGGCATCAGTTGCTGCTAGGGCTGGGGCAGGTGGCCTCGGCACTGCGAGGCCCGCAGCCCTGGTTTGTCGAGGCGCATCCGTTTCGGATTGACACCACGGACGGTATCGGACGGCCCACGCCCGAAGGTGCCCACCGGGATGGTGTCGACTTGGTGGCGGTGTTCCTGGTGGGGCGGCAAGGCGTCAAGGGTGGCGAGACCCGGGTGTTTGACGCTGACGGGCCAGCGGGCCAGCGATTCACGCTCACCCAGCCTTGGTCAGTGTTGTTACTGGACGATGCCCGGGTGATTCACGAGTCCACGCCGATCCAGCCCTTGCAGGCTGACAGTCACGCCGCCTACCGCGACACGCTGGTGGTGACCTTGCGCCGTGGCGGCTTTCCGGGTGAGGGCGACGCAGGGGTTGCTTGATCGGCGTCAAGTCGTGGGCCAGGGCTTGGGGTCACACTGACCGCTGTTAGTTCAACCCAAGGATCCCGCATGTTCAAGCATATTCTTGTGCCCGTTGACGGCTCAGCCACCGCATTACAGGCCGTTGACACCGCGATTGGTCTCGCTAAAGCCCATGGCAGCCGGGTCACGGCTATTTTTGTCGTCGACCCCTACCCGTTTACGGGGGTGGGTACCGATTTCGCCTACGGGCAGGCCGAGTACTTGAGCGCCGCCACGGCGCAGGCCAACACCGCGATCAAGGCCGCCAAAGCGCTGTTCGAAGCGGATGGTGTCGCGGTGGATTCATCGGTGATTGAATCGCACAGCGTTTGGCGCGGTGTGGTAGACACCGCAGACGCAGCTGGCGTCGACCTGATTGTGATGGGTTCCCACGGCCGCAAGGGGCTGGAAAAGCTGGTGCTGGGCAGTGTGACCCAGGCCGTTCTGTCGCACACCAAGCGTTCCGTGCTGGTGGTGCGCGACTGAACGGAGCCGTCAGGCGGTACGCTCGAAAATAGCCGCAATGCCCTGGCCGCCACCAATGCACATGGTGACCAGCGCATAGCGGCCACCAATGCGCTCGAGCTCGTACAGCGCCTTAACCGTGATCAAGGCACCGGTGGCGCCAATCGGGTGACCCAGCGAGATGCCCGAGCCATTGGGGTTGACCTTGGCCGGATCTAGCCCTAGGTCGCGCGTGACAGCGCAAGCCTGGGCTGCGAAGGCCTCGTTGGCCTCAATCACATCCAGGTCGTTAACCGTCAAGCCTGCTTTTTGCAGGGCTTTCTGGGTGGCAGGTACCGGGCCAATGCCCATGTATTTGGGGTCTACACCGGCGTGGGCGTAAGCCACCAGGCGGGCCATCGGCTTGAGGCCGCGCGCCTTGGCCGTCCCGGCTTCCATCAGCACCAGGGCCGCTGCCGCGTCATTGATGCCCGAGGCATTGCCGGCCGTGACGGTGCCGTTTTCCTTGATGAACACGGGCTTGAGTTTGGCCAGGTCAGCGGCCGAGCAGTTGGGGCGGAAATGCTCGTCGGTGGCATAAGCCACATCACCCTTCTTGCTTTTCAGAATGACCGGGGTGATCTGGCTGGTGAAATAGCCGGCTTCGGTGGCGCGCTGCGCCCTGTTGTGGCTCTCCACAGCAAGTTTGTCCTGGTCTTCACGGCTGATGCCCCACTTGGCCGCGATGTTTTCTGCTGTCACGCCCATGTGAATGGTCTGGAACGGGTCGTGCAAAGCGCCGACCACCATGTCGACCATCTTGGTGTCGCCCATGCGGGCGCCCCAGCGGGCGCTCAGGCTGGCATAGGGTCCGCGGCTCATGTTTTCGGCGCCGCCCCCGATAGCGATGTCAGCATCGCCCAGCAGGATGGACTGGCTGGCTGAAATGATGGCCTGCAGGCCGGAGCCGCACAGCCGGTTAACGTTGAACGCCGGGGTGCCCTCGGCGCAGCCGCCGTTAATGGCCGCCACGCGCGACAAGTACATGTCCTTAGGCTCGGTGTTGACCACATGGCCAAACACCACGTGGCCGACGTCCTTACCGTCCACCTGCGCTCGTGCCAGCGACTCGCGCACCACTTGGGTAGCCAGCTCGGTGGGAGCAATATCCTTCAGGCTGCCGCCATAGGTGCCAATGGCGGTGCGCACACCGCTGACGATCACGACTTCACGGGACATGGGTAAGTTCCTGTTCATGGTTGGGTTTGGGCATGCGGCTGGATCGCCGCAAACGCCCGATACTAATCAGTCAGGCCGATGCTAATCAACCAGGCTGACAGCAAGCCGACAATGCCGGCGGCAGTTCAATCCCGCACATCTGCGACCGGATTGGTGCCAAAGTCTGGCCGTGCCAGCCACCCCAGCACCCGGCTTGCAGCGTCAGCCGGGCTGCTGAGCATGCCTTGCGCCTTCAGGCTGATGAAATTGTTCTGGTCGGGAAACGTACCGGGCGCGGCGCTGCGCAGCGTCACCTGCATGTCGGTGTCGATGACACCTGGCGCCAGCGAGCAGGTGCGTGCTCCGTTGGTTTTACGGGCTTCGTCCAGCGCCAAGCAACGTGTGAAATGGTCCATGCCAGCTTTGGCTGCACAGTAGGCACCCTGGGAGGCCAT
>CAMCZF010000055.1 GCA_945885775.1 Rhodoferax sp. OV413
CATCCAGCGACTATTGCCAGCAATCCAGGCTTCGGCGATGCGCAGCAGCACCGGATCGACCCACAGCCGTATGCGCCGTCCCGGAACCAGCAGCTTGAGCAGGGCAAACAGCAACAAAATTGGCACCCAGACCAGGGTGTTGATCGCCAACAGGCTGGCGGCTGTCAGGCCGCGCAGGGGGGCGGGCAATAGAGAGCGCATGGCAGATGGGCCTTAGCCCAGGCGATCCGGCCCAGCGAGATTTTGGCTTGGAGGTGCAGTCGGCAGGTGTTTGAGCACGCAGGCCCGCAGGTCGGCAAACTGGACGGGTTTGGATAGAAACCCCTGGGCGCCTGCACCAAATGCCTGCACCTGCGACTCGTTCATGACATCGGCACTGAGCACCACAATGGGCGTCAGGGCCCGTTCTCCGGGCAGGGCGCGGATCGCACGGGTGGCCGACAAGCCGTCCATCACCGGCATGTTGATGTCCATCAGGATCAGGTCAAAGTCTTCGGCCTGGGCCTGGTCCACCGCGAGCTGGCCGTTTTCACAGTCGGTCACGACGCAGCCCATGCGCTGCAGCAGCATCACGGCCACCATGCGGTTGATGGCGTTGTCTTCCACCAGCAGCACACGGGCAGGTTCGCCAGCATGGTTGAGCAGCAGGGTAGATGACGAGGGCGTCACGGGTGCGCTGGCATTGGCCAACCCAATCGGCCTGGTTTCCGGTGCCGGTACTGGGTTGGCCAACTGGGCTGACTGCAAGGGCGGCTCGCTGGGCAGCAAGCGCAAATGCAGGCTGAAAGTGGTGCCAGCGCCGAGCGTACTTTTGACCTTGATGCTGCCACCCAACAGATGGGCCAGCGACTGCGAAATCTCCAGGCCCAGACCGGCGCCACCAAAATTGCGGACCTTGCCGCTCTCCGCCTGTTGAAAACGCTGAAACAGGCGCGACAGGTCATGTTTAGCGATACCGATGCCGGTGTCAGTGACATCAAAATCAAGTTCAATGCCCTTGCCGGAACGGGCCACTTCGTGCACCGTGAGCTTGACTTGGCCTTTGTCAGTGAACTTGATGGCATTGTTCAACAAATTGAACAGAATTTGACGCAGGCGGGTGTCGTCGCTGAGAACCCAGGGCAGCGGCATGACTGGCAGCGCCAGGGAAAAGTCGAGCCCCTTGCCATTGGCCAAAGGCTGCATCAGGGCGCCAATATCGCGCAACAACCAGGCCAGATTCACAGGCGCGGCCTTGACCGTGATCTTGCCCGCCTCCAGCGCGGAGATGTCCAGAATGTCGTTGAGCAGAGTCAGCAGATGCTGGGCTGAGGTTTGTGCTGTCTGCAGATAGCCGCGTTGGGTGGCGTCGAGCTGGGTCTCGTCCAGTACACCAAGCATGCCCATCAAGCCATTGAAAGGGGTGCGCAACTCGTGGCTCATGTTTGCCAAAAAAGCGCTTTTCCCGCGGTTGGCCTCGTCAGCGCGCAGGGTAGCCTCACGCAGCTCAGTGCTCACAGCTTCAAGTGCAAGCCGCTCTGCGGCCTGCCGGCCATGCCAGACGTACAGGCCATAGGCCGCAGTCAGCAGGATCAGCAATTGCACCAGTGTCAGCGCCACGGTCTGGTCGCTCAGGCTGAGGGAAGTGGCCGATTGGCGCTCAAGCCGCCTGGCCAACTCGGAGTCGGCCGCCAGACTCAACATCTGAAAGCCCGGCCCGATGGCGTAAAAGGTCTCCAGCAAGGCGGCCAGGGCAGCTGGATCGCGGGGCGTTTGGGCCATGGCCTTTTCGGCTTGTGCCACCAACGCCAGCAGCTTGGGTTTGAGCGACGTGTATTCGGGTCGCAATTCCAAAGAGCCGATGCTGCCGCTTTCGCGCAGCAGGGTCACCCGGCTCAGAAAAATATCATGGCGTAAGGTCAAGGCCTCATCGTCTGGCGGCCTGCGGCTGTTGACGGCAGCGTCGAGTGTTTGCCGGTAGCGCATGAACTCCCGCTCGGCCTGAAACGTGAAAGCGGTGACCGAGTCGGTCTGCAGACTACGGCTCTGCGCGATGAGCTGTCGTTGGTGCAGCAAAAACGTCAGCAAAGCGGCAGTGGCCAGGGCCAACAGCGCGGTGCCGATGGCCAGCCAAATCAGGAAGCTGCGATTTTTGCCGCCTGCCGCCATGGTCAAACTAGTCAATGCTGAGTGACTTGAGCTGCCAGGCCGAGCGTTCGTAATAGACCGTGGACTGCAATTCCTTATCGGTGTCGTAGGGGTAAACAATGAACAGCGGCCCCTTGGTCTTGACCGGGATGGACTCACCGTTCATCTTGTGGGCTAGCACGACGTCGAATTTTTTGATGTCGGCGAAGGGGATGGTGGTCTGGTAGTCGTTCAGGGCCATGGCCTTGAGGGTCGTGCCCTCGGCCTTGGCGGCGGCCAGCACGTCGCGCAACAACGGGCCGGTGAACTTAATGGGTTTTTTGTCCCAGGGGGTCATGGTGGTAAAGCTGCGTTGCGGCAGCTTTTCCAGCATGGCCAGGTCAAACTCGGCGGTCTTGGCCTTGTTGGCATCACCCACCTTGCCGGTCAGGGTCAGGATGACCTTGCCGGTGGCTGGCTGCAGCGCATGGGCCGCTGGCGCGATCAAAAGGGTGAGCGCCACAAGCCCTGTGGCGAAGCTGGAGACAAAGTGCATAGCCATGGTGATCCTTTAAAAAAGAGTACTGGCGCTGTATGAATGCCAAAAGTCAGATTCTGCCTGATGCCGCGGCCTGTCGGCCGTGCGCCAGCTGCAACCGCCCACGCCGCCGGCGCCGCAGGTGCAACCAGCCGGCGCGCAGCATGGCGCCGCACAACCAGATGACGAGGCCGCTGAACAGCACGTCACTCAGGTAATGGCCACCCTGGGCGATGCGCAGCGCGCCGGTGCAAAGCCCTCCCGCCAACCCCCACAGCAGCCAGCGGCGCCGGGTTGCGGGGGCGCCGAGTAGGCCCAAGGCCAGCAGGGTGAACCCGGTCGCTGAGTGCCCGCTGACGAAGGAGCAGTTGCTGCTGCACTGGTTGGAGGGGTGCAGCGCCGGCTCGAAGGTGCCTGCGCCGCCAAAGGTCTGCACGTCAACAGGGCGAGGGCGGCCCCAGCTCTCCTTGAGAATGGCATTGACCATGACGCCGGTGCCCAGCACCATCACCAGACCCAGCATCAGACAACGGCGCCACCAGCGCAGAGTGAGCGGGCCCGGCCGCAGCCGCCAAAAAACAAGCAGCAGCAGGCCGAGCAGGCTGGCCGCCCGGCCAAACCAGGGCACGGCTTGGTGAATCACGGCCACCACAGCGAACTGGTCGGCGGCAAAGCCGTTCCAGCCCGGGCTGCCGGCGGGCCGGTAAAACCAGCCGCTGACCTTCAGGTCCAGCGCTGGCCACAGCGTAAAGAGCAGGGCCAGCACGAGCCAGCCGCCTGCAAGCCAGGCCCACTCGCGTTCACGCCAGCGCCAGGGGCGCGAAGCGAGTGCGACGGGGTTTGGGGAGTCAGTGATAGGGGCTTTGGGCGGCATGCGGGGCTCATTCTATCGACAGGCCGTACACTCGCCCGCTCACCCTGAAATGACCATGAACGCCCCTGTTGACGTCTCCTTTTTCGCGCGCGCCGCCAAACCGCTGTCGAGCTACCGCAAGTACTGGGCCGCGCGTTTTGGGACGGCGCCCTTCCTGCCGATGAGCCGAGCCGAGATGGACAAGCTGGGCTGGGATAGTTGCGACATCGTGCTGGTCACGGGTGATGCCTATGTGGATCACCCAAGTTTCGGCATGGCGGTGATCGGGCGCATGCTCGAAGCCCAGGGCTTCCGGGTGGGCATCATCGCCCAACCCGACTGGCAAAGTGCCGAGCCGTTCAAGGTGCTGGGCAAGCCCAATGTGTTCTGGGGCGTGACGGCGGGCAACATGGACTCCATGATCAACCGCTACACCGCCGACCGCAAGATCCGCAGCGATGACGCCTACACGGCCGGTGACGTGGGCGGCAAGCGGCCCGACCGGGCAGCCATTGTGTACAGCCAGCGCTGCCGCGAGGCCTTTAAGGATGTGCCGATCGTGCTCGGCGGCATTGAGGGCTCGCTGCGCCGTATTGCGCACTACGACTACTGGTCTGACAAGGTGCGCCGCTCGATCGTGGTCGACGCCAAGTGCGACCTGCTGCTGTACGGCAACGCTGAGCGCGCGATTGTGGAGATTGCGCACCGGCTGGCCGCGCGCGAGCCGGTGGAGACCATCACCGATGTGCGTGGCACCGCCTTTGTGCGCCGGCCGGATGATGAGACCGGGCGCGGCTGGTTCGAGATCGACTCGACCCAGGTGGATGTGCCGGGCCGGGTCGAGGCCCAGGTCAACCCCTACCTCACCACCTCCGAGCAGGCGGCCGAGCAGGGCAGCAGCTGCGCCAAGGAAGACGCTACAAAAAATGTAGCTGTAAACCCAATAACGACGGGGGCTGAGGGCCAATTTGACGCTAAATCGGATGCCAAGTCGGATGCCAAGTCGGCCAACGTTCCAGCGGTGGCCCCACTCACGTTTTTTGCCAACCCCAACCTGCCCACCACCCAGGGCAAGCTCAAGGTGCCGCCGCGTGATCGCTCGGTGATCCGGCTGCCCAGCTACGAGCAGGTGCGTGCCGACCCTGTGCTTTATGCCCACGCCAACCGGGTGCTCCACCTGGAGACCAACCCCGGTAACGCCCGCGCCCTGGTGCAGGCGCACGGCGAAGGCGTGACGGCGCGCGATGTCTGGATCACCCCGCCGCCGATTCCGCTGACCACTGCAGAGATGGACCTGGTGTTTGACCTGCCTTACGCGCGCAGCCCGCACCCGGCCTATGCCGACGAGCAGGGCGGTCATGATGGCGTGACCAAGATCCCCGCCTGGGAGATGATCCGCTTCAGCGTGAACATCATGCGCGGCTGCTTTGGCGGCTGCACTTTTTGCTCGATCACCGAGCACGAGGGCCGCATCATCCAGAGCCGCTCGGAAGACTCGGTGATCCGCGAGATCGAGGACATCCGCGACAAGGTGGTAGGTTTTACCGGCACCATTTCTGACCTGGGCGGCCCCACCGCCAACATGTACCGGTTGGGTTGCCGCAGCCCCGAGATCGAGGCGGCCTGCCGCAAACCCAGCTGCGTTTACCCCGGCATCTGCCCCAACCTGGGCACCGACCACGCGCCGCTGATCAAGATGTACCGGCGCGGCCGCGCACTCCGGGGTATCAAAAAAATCCTGATCGGCTCCGGGCTGCGCTACGACCTGGCGGTGCAAAGCCCCGAATACATCAAGGAACTGGTCACTCACCATGTGGGCGGCTACCTGAAGATTGCGCCCGAGCACACCCAGGCCGGGCCCTTGTCGAAGATGATGAAGCCTGGCATCGGCAGCTACGACAAGTTCAAAGCGCTGTTTGACAAGTTCAGCCTGGAAGCCGGCAAAAAGCAGTACCTGATTCCCTACTTCATTGCTGCCCACCCGGGCACCAGCGACGAAGACATGATGAACCTGGCGCTGTGGCTCAAGAAAAATGGCTTTCGCGCCGACCAGGTCCAAACCTTTTACCCCAGCCCGATGGCCACCGCCACGGCCATGTACCACAGCAACAAGAACCCGCTGCGCAAGATCGGGCGCGACAGCGAGACAGTGGACATCGTGCGCGGCGAGCGGCGCCGACGCCTGCACAAGGCCTTTTTGCGCTACCACGACGCCAACAACTGGCCGTTGCTGCGCGAGGCGCTCAAGGCCATGGGCCGGGCTGACCTGATCGGCAACGGCCGGCACCACCTGATTCCCACCTTTCAGCCGCTGACCGACGGCGGCTACACCAGCGCGCGGCGCAAAAATTCGACGGCTTCGGCGCCCAATGTGTCCAATGCGCCAGACGCATCGCCTGCTGCTGGCCCAGTGGCTCCGGCACGCGGGCGTCTGCTGACCCAACATACCGGTTTGCCGCCACGGGCCTTGGGGGCTAAGCCTGCTGCCAAACGCGCCATTGGGTGGAGTGGGTCGAGCGGGACGGGCAAGCCCAAGCGTTAAGGGCCGGGCTAGCCGAATTGGGCGGTCTCGACCGGTCTAGATGTGGTCGATTTGCAGCTTCAGGCCGCCGCTTTTGCGCTTGGCCGCGACTGAGCTGTTGCCCTGACCGGCCTGGCTACCGAACTGCTGGCGCAACTCTTGAACCACTTCGGCCATTTGGTCGGCCTCGTTGATTTTGCTGCGGTAACGCTCCAACACCTGGTGGGCGGCCTCGATCAGTTTCGAGTTGAGCGTGGTCTGCCCCTCAACGATGAGCTGCCGCACGGCCATGGCCGGGTCGCCCATCAGGCCTAGGGTCACGGCGCTCTGGGCAATTTTCTGGATTTGCTGGCCCGCGTTGCGGATACGGTCGGTGTAGTTGGTGTGGCCATTGGCCGCGCCGGCCAGCATTTCCGTCAGTGGCCTGGAGGTGCAAAACCGCATCGCCAGGGTCTCAATGCGGGCATCCGCCTGGTCGACCCGCACGTCGCGCTTGGCCAGGCGGGTCATCAGACCGATCAAGTTGGAGGCGGCTTCAAAATCAAATTCCGGGGTTTTGGTGGTGCCCCCCAGCTCCCGCACCAGCGCCAGCAGCGCGGCACGCTCATTCTTCAGCAGGGCCAGCATGGCGTCGATCATGGTGACCCCGCGCTGATGGCGGGCACTACCCGGGTTGCGCTCCAGCAGTCGGGTGAAGTTGTCGCGGCTGCGTTGCAGGCCGCGGTGGTCATTGGCGTCGAGCTGGGTGAATGCCAGCACCACCAGGGTCTGGCAGTCAAATAATTTGGAGTCCAGGCCGATGCGGGTGGCCCGGTCCAGCAATACCCCAGCCTCTTTGGTGTCGCCGGCGTAAAAACTCATCATCGCCAGGCTCTGCAGGCGCGGCACGGAGTCTGGCGTCATCTCGCAGGCCATTTTGTAAGTGGCACGCGCCTGAGCAACATTGCCCAGTTCAAACTGGGCCCGGGCCATCACGTCATAGGCGTCGGCAAAGCTGGGGTCTTCCTCCAGCAAGGCACCCAGCGCATTGGCGGCACCCACCGTGTTGCCCGACTCCATCATGGCGCGGGCGACGCCCAACTTGGCCCAGGGTGCCGTTTTGGCTTCGGCAATGGCTTCGTACAGTTCCTGCGCCTCTTGGAAGCGGCTGGTGCGCATCAGCAACTCAGCGCCAACGCGCGCCGCGTACAGCCAGAACAGACCGCGGTGCTGGTAGCGCTCCAGGCAAAGGTCCGCCGCCACGTCAAAGGCCTTTTGCTCCATCGCGGTGAAAACCTCGCGGAAGGAGTCTTTGCGGTAGCAGGCCAGGCGTAGCCGCTCGTGCAACTGGTTGGCCTTGTGCGGCTTAAGCAGGTAGCCATCCAGCCCGGTTTCCGCGGCCTCAGCCACGCGGGCATAAGAGGCCTCCCCGGTGAGCATGAACACCACGGTCGACATGGGCAGCATCTGTTTGCTGCGCAACTCGTCCACCAGGTCAATGCCGGACGGTGCCTCATGACCGAAATTGTGTTCGCACAGCACCACGTCAAAGGCGCTTTCGTTGAAGTAGTCGCGTGCCTCAGACAGGCGTGCGCACTGGGTGACCTTTTCGAACCCGAATTCCCGAAACTGCGACGTCAAAATGGACCGGGTCATCGGACTGCCGTCGATGATCATGGCCCTAGAGTTTGAGAAGTCAGTCGTCAGCAAAGTCATGAAACGCTGTGAATTTTTTGTCTAATATCGCCTGATACCACGTCCAAATTGGCGGGTTTGCTATCAATAAGTTAGCAGGGTAGTTTACGCCGACTGTATCAGTGGTGGCAACAACTTGACCGGGCGGCGCGCGTCAGGTCGAATTGTGCCGTGTTTGTTGTTCCCAAGCGACGCTTGGCCCGGTAAGGTCAGTTTGTGTGTGTGCGTGC
Organism: Rhodoferax sp. OV413; assembly: GCA_945885775.1. Lineage (GTDB taxonomy): Bacteria > Pseudomonadota > Gammaproteobacteria > Burkholderiales > Burkholderiaceae_C > Rhodoferax. The sequence continues at coordinate 7,923 of CAMCZF010000055.1, forward strand.
GCATGTGCATGTGCGCTGGCCAGCGGCGCGCGTTGCAGCAAGATGCTGGCGCTCAGGCCGCCACCCTCGGCATTGGCCAGCAACAGCGAGCCGCCCATGCGCTGCAGGGTTTTCTCCACGATCGCCAAGCCCAGGCCGGCGCCTTTGGCCTCTGTACGGGCAGTGTCGCCGCGGTAAAAGGGCTGCGTCAGGCGCACCAGTTGTTCGGCTGAGACGCCGGGCCCATGGTCGCGAACCTGTAACAGCACCCACGGTGGGTTAACCCGCGCGCTTATATCCACTTGAGCAACGCCAGTGCCGGCGGAGCGGCCGTAGCGGCGGGCATTCTCGAGCAGATTGGTGACGACGCGCCCCAACTCGACGTCGTCGGCCAGCACCGCAAGCTGCTCCGGCAGCGCCAAGTGCACCTGAATGTCATCCTGACTGGCCAGGCGGTACATACAAGACTCCAGAACGGGGCGCAAGGGCACGTCGACCAAGGTCACCCTGCCTGGGCGGGCGTAATCAAGAAACTTATCGATGATGGCGTCGAGCTGCGCAATGTCGGCCGCCATGTGGTCGCGTGCCTCCGGGTCAGCGACGCTAAGCTCGGTCTCGAGCCGCAGCCGTGCCAAGGGCGTGCGCAGGTCGTGCGAGATGCCGGCGAGCATGATGGCGCGGTCGTCCTCCACTTCGGCCAGCTTGCGCGTCATTCGGTTGAAACCTGAGTTCACCGCCAGGATTTCGGGGGTGGTCACAGACTCGTCCAGCGTGCTGGCAGCGAAATCCCCCTCCCGCACCCGAAACGCAGCCAAAGACAGTTGCTTGAGTGGCTGGTTGATCAGGCGCGCGATCAGGGCGGCCCCGGCCAGTGACAGTACGGTGACGGTAATTAACCAGATGATCCATGTCTGGCCGGCGGCACGGTTGAAACGGGCACGGTCAGTGCGCAGCCAGTAGCGGTCGCCATCGATGGTGAAACCTATCCACAGACCGTCCTGCTGGTTGACCCGGTTGGCCAGCTCGGTGCCTGGGCCCAGCAGTGCCACCAGTTCCCGTGTGATGCGCTGGCCCGAGGCGTCGGTGTCAAACGGTTCGACGCTGTCACCGGGCTCCCGCGGCACGATGCGCACGCCTTCCTGCTCGGTCATGGTTTTGATCAGCGAAACCCGGCTGATCGCGTCTGAGTGCACCAGGGCGGCGCGGCTCAAATTCACCAAAGATGCGATTTCCTGCGCGGTTTGCAGTGCCCGGGGTTCGGACTCCATGGCCCGAATGGTCTGCAGCCAAGCCGCCATGCTGCCCAGCAGCAATAAACCGAGCAGGAAAAACGTGCGCCAAAACAGGCTGACGCCGGCGCGTGCCGGCAACGCAAAGTCGCGTGGGTGCGGGGTCAATGGCATCAGTTTGAACCATCCGGAACGAACACATAGCCGACACCCCACACCGTCTGGATGTAGCGGGGCGCGCCGGGATCAACCTCGAGCAGTTTACGCAGACGCGACACCTGAACATCCAAGCTGCGGTCAAAGGCTTCAAACTCACGGCCGCGTGCGAGTTGGGCCAGTTTTTCGCGCGAAAGGGGTTGGCGCGGGTGGCGAACCAGGGCTTTGAGCATGGCAAATTCGCCTGTCGTCAGGGGCAGGTCTTCGTCGGCGCGGCGCAAGACACGGGTGCCCATGTCAAAGGTGAACGGGCCGAAGCTCACGACCTGGGCATCGCCCGCCGGCGAGCCCGGCGCCTCCAGGGTCGGGCGCCGTCGCAGCACGGCGTGGATCCGGGCCAACAGCTCTCGCGGGTTGAACGGTTTGCCCAGGTAGTCATCGGCCCCCACCTCCAGACCGACGATGCGGTCGACGTCCTCGCCCTTGGCAGTTAGCATGATGATCGGCGTGCGGTCATTGGCAGCACGCAGGCGTCGGCAGATCGACAGGCCGTCTTCGCCGGGCATCATGAGATCAAGCACAATCAAATCGACGTTGTCGCGCAGCAGAATGCGGTTCAGGGCCTTGCCGTCCTCGGCTTGCAACACGTCGAAACCCTCCTGCGTCAAATAGCGGCGCAGCAGGTCGCGAATACGGGCATCGTCGTCGACGATCACGATCTTGTCATTTCGGCTAGACGCTTGGCTCATGGGGATAAGGCTGGGTGTTTATTTGTACGGCCGTCAATCTGGAGAACAATGCCGATCTTGCACCAAACCAGTGTTAACGTGTTGACCATGAGGATCGCTCTGTTTTTTTTGTCTGTTCTGCTCGGTGCTGGTGTTTGTGCCCAGGGACCATCGGGTCAAAGGCGTGAGCCAGGCGCGGCTCCTGTCGCTTTGGAGCAACGCCGGGCTGAGTTACGCTCTGCGCTGAGCCCACCGCCAGGCTCCCAAGGCCTGAGAGGCGGCGATCAGCAGGCCACCCCCCCCGGCGGGTCGTTAGAGCCCAAGCGACAACTGTCAGAGGAAGAGAGGGCAGATTTACGTCGCCAACTTCGGCAGCAGGCTGCTGCCCCGCCCAAGCCAGATGGCCCAGAAAATCGGACGACGCCCTCTTGTAATCGCAGCCTCGCCGACAAGACCAACAGGAGCTCAAATGAAAATTGCTATTAAAAATATAGCTATAACCTCAATGCTGGCGTGGTCTGGGCTTACTTTTTGCCAAAATTTACCAGCGACAGCCATAGCTAATGTGGTGCAGCTCTCTGCCAGTGCTGTGGCAGATGTGCAACAAGATGTGCTGTCTATCTCACTCAGCACCACGCGTGATGGCAGTGACGCAGCTCTGGTGCAAAGCCAGCTTAAGGTCGCTCTGGACAGTGCCCTGCTTGAGGCGCGCAAGGCGGCGCAGCCTGGTCAACTGGAGGTGCGCACTGGCCAGTTCAATCTTTACCCGCGCCAGAACCGTGACGGCAAGAACACCGGTTGGCAGGGTACGGCAGAGCTCGTGTTGGAGGGGCGGGACATTGGCCGCATTGCTGCCACGGCGGGCAGGTTGACGAGCTTGACCGTCTCCGGCGTCAATTTTTCCCTGAGTCGTGAACAGCGCATCCGGGTGGAGAATGAGGTTCAGGCCCTGGCGATTGAGCGCTTTCGGGCCCGTGCCCTGGAGATTGCCCGCAGCTTCGGCTTTGCCAGTTACACCTTGGGAGAAGTTCAGGTCGGCAACCAAGAGCAGGGCATGTTGCCGCGCACACGGCTTATGGCCATGGCGCCAGGCGTGGCCATGGCCGAGGCGCCGGTGCCCATAGAGGCAGGGAAAACTGCCGTTACCGTCACGGTATCGGGCACCGTGCACCTGAAATAGTCGCCCCGGTCAGGCCTACTGCGCGGCCCACCCGCCGTCCATGTTCCAGGCCACGCCGCGGACATTGTTACCGGCACTTGAGCACAGGAACACCGCCAGTGCGCCCAACTCCTCAGGCGTGGTGAACTGCATCGAAGGCTCTTTCTCACCCAGCAGTTGCCGTATCGCCTCGTCGTTGCTCACGCCTTGCGCCGCCGCACGCGCATCCACCTGCTTTTGCACCAGTGGCGTCAGCACCCAGCCCGGGCAGATGGCATTGCAGGTGACGCCGGTGGTGGCGTTTTCCAGCGCGGTGACCTTGGTCAGGCCCACCAGCCCGTGCTTGGCCGCCACATAGGCGGACTTTTCTGCCGAGGCCACCAGGCCGTGGACGGAGGCCAGGTTGATGATGCGGCCCCAGTTGGCCTCCCGCATGGCCGGCAGCGCCAGGCGGGTGGCATGGAAGGCGCTGCTCAGGTTGATGGCGATGATGGCATCCCAGCGCTCGGGCGGAAAATTCTCGATGCGGGCCACATGCTGAATACCGGCGTTGTTGACCAGGATGTCGACGCGGCCGAAGGTACCGGCCGCATAAGCCATCATGGCCTCAATCTCGGCTGGGCGGCTCATGTCGGCGCCGTGGTAACCCACCTGCACGCCCAAGGCGGCGCCGGCGGCCCGCGGGCCGTCGACATCGCCAAAACCATTGAGCACGATGTTGGCGCCCTGGCCGGCGAGCGCCCGGGCGATGCCCAGGCCAATCCCGCTGGTGGAGCCTGTGACCAGCGCTGTCTTACCTTTTAGCATGTTGATTCCTTGTGAGTTGGCCTTAGGATAGCCGTTGATTTAACCCCGATTTCACCATGACTGAACCGACCCGCCACTTTCTCTCCTGCCCTGATTCTGCCAATGGCCACCGCATGGCCTACTGGGCCTGGGGCCACCCTGAGGCCGAGCATGTGGTGCTGTGCGTGCATGGATTGACGCGCCAGGGCCGTGACTTTGATGTGTTGGCCCAGGCCCTGTGCCTGCGGGCTGAGCGCGCTGGCGATGCCCTGCGGGTGGTCTGCCCCGATGTGGTGGGGCGTGGTGACAGTGACTGGCTGGCCGACCCCATGGCCTACCAGGTGCCGACCTATGCCGCCGATATGCTGAACCTGATCGACCACCTCCGCGCAACAACGCTGGATTGGGTCGGCACCAGCATGGGCGGACTGATTGGCATGGCGGTTTGTGCCCATCTGGGGCCTGCTGGCGTGCGCCGGCTCGTGCTCAATGATGTTGGCCCCACCATCGAGTGGCAAGCGCTGCAGCGCATTGGCCAGTACCTCGGCCGTGGCGGTGAATTTGATTCGCTTCAGGAGGCGGCCGACGCGCTGTGGGCAATTGCCAGCAGCTTTGGGCCGCACACGCCGGCGCAATGGCTTGCGCTGTCGCGCCATATGGTCAAGCCTGTGGCTGAGGGTGGCGATCGCTTGCGCCTGCACTACGACCCAGCGCTGGCCCTGCCGTTTAGGCTGGTGACGCCAGAGGCCGCTGCACAGGGCCAGGCGCTGATGTGGCAGCTGTATGACAGCCTGGCCCTGCCCACCTTGTTGCTGCGCGGCGCCGACTCTGACCTGCTGTCACCACTCACGGCCCAGGCGATGACGCAGCGTGGGCCGCGTGCGCGGCTCGTGCAGTTTGCCGGCGTTGGTCATGCCCCGACGCTGATCGCCGACGACCAGGTGCAGGCGGTGGCTGACTTTGTGTTGGCCTGAGCCCGGGCCGACGATGACAATTAGCCTATGAAAAGCCTGCCTGCCGAACCCTCGGGCTCGGCATCGTCCTCGCCCCTGCTGCAAGCCACTGCCCACAGCCTGCCCGAGCAAGCCCAGGCGCTGGCGCGCGCACGCGCTTTTGCCGAGCCGCTGTTGGCCGGTGAAACCCTGGATACCGGCGAAAACACCTTGGCACATGCCGACGCTGTGGCCGTCATTTTGCGGCTGATCGGCGGCTCAGAAGCCATGCAGGCCGCCAGCTACCTGGTCTACGCCTGCGAACACCTGAACAAGCCGCAAGAGGTGATCGCCAAGGCCTTTGGTGACAACTTTGCCACGCTGGCGCTGGAGACCACCCAACTGGTTCGGCTGCAGCGCCAGGCACGCCAGGTGCAGGCGGCAGGCGCCCGCACCACGGCGATCCCGATGGCGCAGACTGCCGCGGCCCAGACCGAGAACGTGCGCAAGATGCTGCTGGCGTTTTCGCGTGACCTTAGGGTGGTGATGCTGCGACTGGCCTCGCGCCTGCAAACCCTGCGCCACTTTGCCCAGACCAAGCTGCCGCTGCCGCCCGGGCTTGCGGCCGAGTCGCTGCAGGTGTTTGCGCCGCTGGCCAACCGGCTGGGCATCTGGGAGATCAAGTGGGAGATGGAGGACCTGGCCTTCCGTTTTCTGGAGCCAGACACCTACCGCACGGTGGCCGGGCTGCTGGACGAAAAACGCACCGAGCGCGAAGCCCAGGTGCAGCGCCTGCGCGACGAGGTGCAGGTCGGTCTGGAGGCGCAAGGCGTGCTGGCCACGGTGCAGGGCCGGCCCAAACACATTTACAGCATCGTGCGTAAAATGCGCGGCAAGTCGCTCGGTTTTGAGCAGATCCACGACATCCGGGCGCTGCGGGTGGTGGTTGTCAGCGTCCCAGACTGTTACGCTGCCTTGAGCTGGGTGCACAGCCGGTTTACGCCGGTGACTGAAGAGTTTGATGACTACATCGCCCGGCCCAAGGTGAATGGCTACCGCTCCTTGCACAGCATCGTGCGCGACGCCAGTGGCCAGCCGATTGAGATCCAGATCCGGACCCAGGCCATGCACGAGCACGCCGAGCACGGCGTGGCAGCGCACTGGGCCTACAAGGAGGCTGGCGCCAAAGGTTATGCCGGTGTGTCTGCCACTGGTGCCTACGACGCCAAGATTGCCGTGCTGCGCCAACTGCTGGCCTGGGAACGAGAGCTCTCGGGCACGCGGGGACCGGGTGTGTTTGACGACCGCATCTATGTGCTGACGCCCGATGCCGCCATTGTGGAACTCCCGCAAGGTGCTACAGCGGTCGATTTTGCCTACAGCGTACACACCAACCTGGGCCACCGCTGCCGCGGCGCCCGGCTCGACGGCGTCATGGTGCCGCTGAACACCCCGCTGAAGAACGGCCAGACGGTGGAGGTGACAGTGGCGAAGGAGGGCGGGCCTTCGCGCGATTGGCTCAACGCCGAATTGGGCTACCTGGTTAGTCACCGCGCCCGCGCCAAGGTGCGGGCCTGGTTCAATGCGCTCGCTTTGGACGAGACCGTGGCCAAGGGCCGTGAGGCGGTAGAGAAATTGCTGCAACGCGAGGGCCGAACGGCCCTCAAGCTGGACGACCTGGCGGTGCAACTGGGCTTTAACTCGGCCGACGATCTGTTTGAAGTGGTCGGCAAAGACGAATTTTCCTTGCGCAACATTGAGTTGCTGCTGCGCCCGCCTGAGCCCACCGCAGCTGAAGCCGACCTGCCGCTGCTGCGTAAGCCGCGCAGCTCTGCACAGCCTGCCAAGGGCGGCTTGCTGGTGGTCGGCGTTGATTCACTCATGACCCAGTTGGCCAAATGCTGCAAACCGGCCCCGCCCGATGCGATTTGTGGTTTTGTGACGCGTGGTAAGGGTGTCAGCGTGCACCGGGCCGATTGTTCCAACCTGCGCGAGATGGTGGCGCGCAACGGGGAACGTGTCATAGAGGTGGCTTGGGGCCAGCCGGTCGGCAGCCTTAAGGAAGCGGTTTACCCGGTCGACGTGTCGGTAGAGGCCGCAGATCGGCAGGGTCTGCTGCGTGACATTTCTGAGGTGTTTGCCAAGGACAAGACCAATGTCATTGCGGCGCAGACCCAAACGGTCAAGGGAACAGCCTGGATGACCTTTACCGTCGAGGTGTCTGATTCAGGCCGGCTGGCTAGGGTGCTCGGCACCGTAGCGGAACTGCCCGGCGTGCGTTCAGCCCGTCGGCGCTGAGTCGTCGATCCAAGCGGGCTGTGAGCCTTATTGGGTGCCAAAAATCCGGTCGCCAGCGTCGCCCAGACCAGGCAGGATGTAACCGTGGTCGTTGAGCTCGCGGTCGATGGCTGCGGTGAACACCGCCACATCCGGATGGGCCTGGTGCAGGGCGTTGATGCCCTCTGGACAGGTGAGCAGGCACAAAAACTTGATGGATTTTGGGTGGCAGGCCTTGAGCCGCGTCACGGCCGCCACGGCCGAGTTGCCGGTGGCCAGCATCGGGTCAACAATGACGATGTCGCGCTCTTCCATGTTCTTGGGCATCTTGAAGTAGTACTCCACGGCCTGCAGCGTGGCCGGGTCGCGGTACAGCCCAATGTGGCCCACCCGGGCACCGGGCACCACTGACAGCACGCCGTCCAAAATGCCGTTGCCCGCGCGCAGGATCGACACAAACACCAGCTTCTTGCCGTCAATCTGCTTACCGGTCATGACTTCCAGCGGGGTTTCAATCTCAACATCCTGCACCGCCATGTCGCGGCAAACCTCGTAGGCCATCAGGCTGGAGAGCTCGCCCAGCAGCCGGCGAAAGCTGTTGGTGCTGGCCTCCTTGTTGCGCATCAGGGTGAGCTTGTGCTGCACCAAGGGGTGGTCGATCAGGTGGACGTTGGCGCGGGCGGCGGGGTTGATTGGGATCATGGTTGTTGTTGTGGGGTGTTGGAACTGTGCAGGTTGAAACTCTACAGCAAATGCATTAGTGCTCCGCCAGGGGGACGCACCTTGCTGCTGATCCGCCGCGCGGCCGGGGCTGGCTGCCGGGTGCGCGTCCGGGCTGGCCGGCGCAAAGCGCCGACTCCGCTGCGATGCTCGCCCTGCGCCCGGGCCGCGCAACTCACTGTGTTCGCTGCGCTCACGCCGTTTGGACAAGCGCGGCCAGCATGAGGACGAAACGCGCTGCGCGCGTCGGGCGCCGTGCTGCGCTTCTCGCCACCCCGGAATGCGCTCCCGGCAGCCAGCCCCGGTCGCGCGGCTGCGGATTTGCCAACAACTCACAGATGTGTTACCAGCAGCGAAAGGCAGTAAGGGGCCTAGGCGCAGGCCTTGGCGCGCCTCTGGTTCGCCGAGAAGCACAGGGCGGGCGGCCTCGCGCGCAGCGCGAATCGTCAACTGACTCGTCGCGCTTGTCTGAACGCAGCGAATGCAATGAGCGCAGTGAGTTGCGCGACGCGGGCCGCCAGACCGAGCATCGCAGGGCAGTCGGTGCCGTGCACCGACCGCACCAGTGAAGCGCTGCCGCTGGCCCCTT
>CAMCZF010000056.1 GCA_945885775.1 Rhodoferax sp. OV413
CACGCCAGCCATTGCGCTGGCCTTTTTGCCAGCGAATTGTTGCCACACGCCAGCCGGGCCGGCGGCCTGGATATTGACATCGTTTTTGGTCAGGCCCACTTTTGCCAGCATGCCCAACAAGGCGTAGTAACCCGTGTCGGTGTAGGCCAGCACGGTGACCGTTTTGCCGCGCAGTTCGCGCGGGCTGTCAATGCGCTCGTCCTTGTGGCTGACCAGCTGCATCAGCGAGCCAGCGCCCAGCACGGCGACCGCCTTCACCGGAATACCCTGGGCTCGTGCAATGATTGAGGTGTCGCCAATCGCGCCGCCGATCACGGCATTACCGGCGCCAACTTGCTTCGCCACATCCACGCCTCCGCGGCCCGTGAGAAACTCTACTTCTAGGCCCTCTGCTGCATAGTAGCCCTTGGCCTGCGCCAGTACCCAAGGGCCGAAAGCCGGCAGCGTGCTGCTGGAGGGCAACAAATATGTCACTTTTTGCAGCTGCGCTTGCGCCGCCATGGGGACGAGCAAGGCGGCTAGGCTACAGATGGTCAGGCAGGCGCGGCGCGTCACGGATAGTGTTAGGGATGACATAGTGTTCTCCGGGGTTAAAAGCGTGTGGACAGAAAAAAGGGGTGAAATCTGGGCTGCATTTAATGCACGTTGGTGCTGGCGTCAAGTTTGAGCAGGTCCATCAACCGGGCCACCAGGCGGCCGAGCTCGTCCTGCTTGCGGCGTTTCATCGGGTTGTGGCGCTCGGGCAGGTTCACGGTGATCTGCTCGACGATGGTGCCGGGCCGCTCACTCATCACCAGAATACGGTCCGACAGCGCGACCGCCTCGGCCAGGTCATGGGTGATGAACAGCACCGTCTTGCCCTGCTGCGCCACAGTTTGCGCCAGGTCCTGCTGCAAGATCATCTTGGTCTGGGCGTCGAGTGCCGAGAAGGGCTCGTCCATCAGCAGCACCAGCGGGTCCACCGCCAGGGTGCGGGCCAAGGCCGCACGCTGGCGCATGCCGCCCGAGAGCTGGTGCGGGTAGTGCTTGCCAAAGCCGTCCAGGTGGCACTGCTGCAGCAGCTGTGCGGACACCCGGGTCCGTTCGGCCGCGGCCACACCGCGGAGTTCCAGCCCAAACTCAATGTTTTGTGCAATGGTGCGCCATGGCATTAACAGGTCTTTTTGCAGCATAAAGGCCACATGCGCATTGGGCCCAGCCACCAACTCGCCATCCACACACACCGCACCGGCGCTGGGCTTGGCCAGCCCCGAGCCCATGTTGAGCAAGGTGCTCTTGCCGCAGCCCGATGGGCCGATGATGGACACCACCTCGCCCGGCTGAACGGCAAAACTGACATCGGTGACCGCCAGCACCTCGCTGGAGCGGCCGCGCGCGGGAAAGCGCTTTGCAACGCCGCTGAACTCAATGGCTGGTTTGCTCACGCCCGGTCCTTGGCTTGCCGCTGCAACTGCAACTGGACTTGTCCCTGCTGCACCCGTACCGGGAAGCAATGCAGGTCGCGCTGGCCGATCTCGGTCAGGCATTTGCCGCTGGCAATGTCAAAGCGCGCCGCGTGAAGTGGGCATTCGATCACGCCGTCTTCCTGAAAACCCTGCGACAGCAGCGCGTAGGCGTGGGGGCAGACGTCTTCAATGGCGTGCACGGCATCGCCCAGCAGAAACAGGCCAATCTTTTGGCCCTGAACCTCAATGCCAATCGGGAAATCGGGGTCCAGTTGGGCCAGGGTCGCGACCTCGTGCCAAGGGGTTTCTGCGTCAGCGCCGGTTGTCATACAAGGCCTTTAGGTCAATCGATGTATTTTGTTTTATTAGAGAAACGGTGATTCGCTAATGACTCATTATTGACTCCAATCTCTGGCCGCGTCAAGTGATACCGGAGCGCCGCTACGGGAAATTCAAAGTTATTTTTGATGCTAAATTGATGTTTTGATGCTATCGTGCATCTATGAGAACCACATTAGCCTTAGACGACGATGTTTTTGCCTTCGCACGCTCAGAAGCGCAACGGCAACGCATTTCAATTGGAGAAGCCATTTCGCGGCTGGCTCGCGATGGCATTCGCAGCCGAGGCGCGCCCTTGCTCCAGACAACGGCCGTGAAAAGCAAGTACGCACTGCTCCCGGCACGCGATGAAATCATCACGACCGAACATGTTCGCGATCTGCTGGACCAAGAGGGCATCTGACCCGTGCGCTACTTGCTGGATGTCAATGTCTGGGTCGCATTGCTGGACGAGGCGCACGTCCACCATGCGCAGGCTCTCGCGCTGGTGAGTCAACCCCAGGTGCGGATTGCCAGCTGTCCACTGGTTGAAAACGGTGTCATCCGGGTGCTCAACCTACCCGCCTACAGCCGCTATGGGCCGGTTGGCATGGCCACCGTGTGCAACAAACTTCAGGCCATTTGCGCCGAACTTGACCATGCGTTCTGGCCAGACGCGCTTTCTTTGCGGACTGACGGACTTGTCAATTGGACCCGCGTGCTGGGCCACAACCAAATCACCGATGTTTATTTGCTGGCACTGGCCGTCGCCCACCAGGGTTGCCTGGCCACGCTGGACCACCGCGTGGCGCTGAGCACGGTTGTCGGCGCGACCGCTGACAACTTGCTGCTGCTGTAAGGCCGGCGAGCCGGACCTCAGCGGTACTGCGCTGGCCGTTTCTCCAAAAAGGCGGCAATGCCCTCCTGCCCATCCGCCGTCAATGCGCCGGCAGCCATGATCTCGCTGGCCAGGGCGTAGGCTTGCGGTTGCGCCAGTTCCATCTGGCGGTAGTAGCCCTGTTTGCCCATGGCCTTGGACTCGGTGCTGCCGCGGGTGGCGCGGCTGATCAGATCAAGTGTGGCGGCGTCCAACTGGTCCGGCGGCACGGCACGGTTGATCAACCCCCAGTCAGCGGCGGTGGTGGCGTCGATGGCATCACCCGTCATGGCCATTTCCAGCGCGCGCTTGCGGCCAATGTTGCGCGCCACGGCCACCAGCGGGGTGTGGCAAAACAGCCCGGCCTTGCCACCGGGAATGGCAAAGCCAGCGGTGTCCGCAGCAATGGCCAGGTCACAAGTGGCCACCAACTGACAACCGGCCGCTGTGGCCAGCGCATGCACCCGGGCTATCACCGGCTGCGGCAGGGCCTGCAGGGTGTCCATCATGCGGGTGCAGACGGCAAACAGCTCGCGCGCTTGCGCCAGGCTGGCGCCGGCCATGTCGCCAAAGTTGTGGCCTGCGCTGAACACCGGGCCGTTGGCAGCAAGGATGACGCCGCGCGCCGCGCTGCGTCCAACCGCCTGCAGCGCCTCGGTGAGCTCCAGCATCAGAGGCAGGCTCAGGGCGTTGCGCTTGTCGGGGCGGTTAAGGGTGACGGTGGTGATACTACCCTCCGTACTAACCAGGATATGTTGGTAGGCCATGGCCGGACTCCTTGTGCGTGATGTGGGTTTAGTGAAGCGTATCAGCCATGGCATCGCCCAGCCGGATCGGCCGGCCCGGCGCCCAAGCCGGGTTGAAACCCAGCGACCCCTTAGGGAACAGCAGCACCACGGTAGAGCCCAGCAAAAAGCGCCCCATCTCGTCGCCTTGGCACAAAGCCACGGGCGCCTGCTCGTAGTACCAAGTGCGCACTTGGCCTGGACGCGGTGGGTTGACCACGCCATGCCAGACCGTGGCCATGCTGCCCACAATGGTGGCGCCCACCAGCACCAGCGCAAACGGGCCATGCGCCGACTCAAACAGGCACACCACCCGCTCATTGCGGGCAAACAGCCCGGGAACGCCACGCGCCGTGGTCGGGTTAACCGAAAACAAATCACCCGGCACATGAACCATGCGGGTCAAACGCCCGTCACAAGGCATGTGAATACGGTGGTAATCCCGGGGGCTCAGGTACAGGGTGGCAAACAGGCCATCCACAAAGGGCGCGGCCAGCGCGGCATCGCCACCGAGCAGCGCGGCGCAGGAGTACTCGTGGCCCTTGGCCTGAAAAATTCGGTCGCGCTCAATCCGTCCGAACTGGCTGATGGCGCCATCCACCGGGCAAATCAAGGCCGACGGCGCCAACGGCCGGGCATCGGCCCTCAGGGCTCGGGTGAAGAAGTCGTTGAAGCTGGCGTAGCTGGCCGGATCGGGGTTGGCGGCTTCGGTCATGTTGACTTGGTAACGCCCGATAAACCAGTTGATGAGGGCTGTGGTCCAGGTGCCGGCGCGGGCACTGGCGATTTTGCCGGCCAGCCAGGTCAGCGCCTGCTTTGGCAGCAGGTATTGCGGCAGCACGGCAAGACGGTTTGACATGGGGGCCAACGGATAGAAAACAGCTGACCATTGTACTAAGTGCCCCCGTGGCCAGTCAGGTGGGAAAATACCCTCATGACTGCCACACGCATCCCCCCAATTCAGTGCCTTTTAACCTTTGAGGCACTGGCCCGGCTGCGCAGCGTGACGCAGGCGGCGGAGGAGTTGTTTGTGACACCCAGCGCGGTGAGCCACAGGGTCCGACAGCTCGAGCAAATTATCGGTACCCGTCTGTTTGGCCGAGCCGATTTTTCTCTGACCTCCGAGGGCAGCGAGTACCTGGCCCATGTGCGTGAGGGACTGGCAGCGCTGCAAAAATTTCCCAGCTCTGAGGCAGCCCCCGGCAAGCGCAAGCTGCGATTGGCCGTGACGCCCACCTTTGCCCGCTCCATCCTGATCCCGCGCCTTCGGCAGTTCACCGAAGCCTACCCTGAGATCGACCTGACGCTGCAGGTGTCGATCCCGCTGCTCGACGTGGTGGCCGAGGACGCCGACCTGATGGTCCGCTTTGGCACCGGCCGCTATGCGGATGTGGAGCACGTGGTGCTGTTCAAGGACGAGGTCACGCCGCTGGCTTCCCCGGCTTTTGTTCGCGAGCACGGGCCGTTTGCCCTGGCGGCAGATCTGGAGGGCGTGAGCCTGCTGCGCAGTCCGCTGGAGCCCTGGCGCACCTGGTTTGCCGCGCAGCACCTGGACTGGCCCGAGCCGACCGAGGGCTCGCAGTTCAATGACATTGGCCTGATGTGCGATGCCGCCGCCGCCGGGATGGGCGTGGCACTGGTCAGGCTGCGACTGGGCTCGCCCTGGCTGGAGCGTGGCGCGCTGGTGCGACTGGCCGCCAACCCGGTCTACAGCCAGACGGTGCCCAGCCCGCATGCCCACTACCTGTGCTGGCGCACGGGCATGATGGACCGCTGGGAGTGTGCTGCCTTTGCCGACTGGCTGAAGAAGAGCCTGACCTGACTTAGAGTCAAATCAGGCTCCAGCCCTTGTCCCACCTGGGGTTGTAGCTATCATTTTTATATCAAACAAGTTTTCACGGTCGGCTACAAAATTTCTCACGCCAAGGCGCCCGGCATTGTTCTAAAGTCGATACCAAGTTGGTGCTCCACGGTCCAGACATCCCCAGACATCCAAACCCTTCAACCCCGACCCAGCACACCACCACCATGAACGCTGCCTTGAAGCCTGATCAACAGGCCCTGCTACAAAGATCAGAGCGTCAGGCCGAGATCGTTCGTGGGCTACAGGCCCATTTGCCTGCCCATCAACTGCTTTGGAACCGGGAAGACACCACCCCTTACGAATGCGACGGCCTCACAGCCTACCGTGAGCGCCCGCTGGTGGTGGCCTTGCCTCAGACTGAAGCCCAGGTGCAGGCGGTACTGCGCACCTGCCACGCCCTTGATGTCCCCGTGGTGGCACGCGGCGCCGGCACCGGCCTGTCGGGCGGCGCCATGCCGCACCGCATGGGCGTGACGCTGTCGTTGGCCAAATTCAACCAAATTGTGGCGATCGACCCGCTGGCGCGTACGGCCCGGGTGCAATGCGGCGTGCGCAACCTCGCAATCAGCGAGGCCGCCGCGCCCCACGGCCTGTACTACGCGCCCGATCCATCGAGCCAGATCGCCTGCACGATCGGTGGCAACGTGGCCGAGAACTCGGGCGGCGTGCACTGCTTGAAATATGGCTTGACGCTGCACAACGTGCTCAAGGTGCGCGGCTTCACCATTGAGGGCGAAGCCATCGAATTCGGCTCTGAGGCGCTCGACAGCCCGGGGCTGGACACCCTGAGCATCGTGGTCGGCTCAGAGGGCATGCTGGCGCTGACCACCGAAGTCACTGTCAAGCTGGTCCCCAAGCCGCAATTGGCGCGCTGCATCATGGCCAGCTTTGACGACATGCGCAAGGCGGGCGATGCGGTGGCTGCGGTGATCGCCGCCGGCATCATTCCGGCCGGGCTGGAAATGATGGACAAGCCCATGACCGCCGCCGTGGAAGACTTTGTACACGCCGGCTACGACCTCAACGCCGAAGCCATCCTGCTGTGCGAGAGCGACGGCACTCCTGAAGAGGTTGAGGAAGAAATTGGCCGCATGAGCGCCGTGCTGCGCCGTTGTGGCGCCACGGCCATTGCGGTTAGCCGAGACGAGAGCGAGCGCCTTAGGTTTTGGAGCGGGCGCAAAAACGCCTTCCCGGCCAGCGGCCGCATCAGCCCTGACTACATGTGCATGGACTCCACCATTCCCCGCAAGCGCCTGGCCGATATCCTGCTGGCGATCCAGCAGATGGAGCAAAAGTACCAGCTGCGCTGCGCCAACGTGTTCCATGCGGGCGACGGCAATCTGCACCCGTTGATCATGTTTGACGCCAATGACCCGGACCAATTGCGACGCTGTGAACTGTTTGGCGCAGAGATTCTTGAAACCAGTGTGGCGATGGGCGGCACCGTCACGGGCGAGCACGGCGTTGGCGTGGAAAAGCTCAATTCAATGTGCGTGCAGTTTTCAGCAACCGAGAACGAGCAGATGTTTGGCGTCAAACGGGCTTTCGACCCCAAAGGACTGCTTAACCCCGGCAAGGTGATCCCGACCCTGCAGCGCTGCGCCGAGTACGGCAAGATGCTGGTGCGGGCCGGGCAGATCAAGCACCCGGAGCTGCCTAGGTTCTAGGCCCTGCCCAGCCGATAGCCGGGCTCATCATCAGCCAGCACCAGCTGTGCCCAGGGGGCCAGCTTGGTGGTGTCGGCGCGCAGAATCTCCTGCTTGACCGCCAAAATTTGCGCCGGATGCATTGAAAAGCTACGCAGTCCCAAGCCCAGCAGCAAGCGGGTAAGCGTGGTGTCGCCGGCCATCTCACCGCACACGCTCACATCTTTACCCTGCGCCTGGGCTTCGGCAATGGTGCCGGCCACCAGTCGCAACACGGCCGGGTGCATCGGGTCGTACAGGTGCGCCACCGATTCATCCGCCCGGTCGATGGCCAGCGTGTACTGGATCAGGTCATTGGTGCCGATGGAGAGGAAGTCGAAGTACTTCAAGAACACCTTGAGCGTCAAAGCTGCGGCCGGAATCTCGATCATCGCCCCCACCTGCAACGGACCATAGGCCACGCCCCGGTTATCCAGCTCGGCTCGCGCGTGGTCCAGAAGCGCCAGTGTCTGGCGAATCTCACTCGCATGCACCAGCATCGGAATCATCACTTTGGCCTTGCCATAGGCGGCAGCCCGCAAGATGGCGCGCAGCTGCGTCAGGAACATGGCCGGGTCGGCCAGGCTCCAGCGAATGGCGCGCAAGCCCAGCGCGGGATTTAAATGTGCATCGTCCCGGAGCGAGCTGTCCAGCGGCTTGTCGGCCCCAACGTCGACGGTGCGAATCGTGACAGGCAGGCCCCGCATACCCTCAATGGCGCGCCGGTAAGCCTGGTACTGCTCTTCCTCGTCTGGCAAGCGCCCCTGGCGACCCATGAACAGAAATTCGCTGCGAAACAGCCCCACGCCAACGGCGCCGACCTTCAGTGCACCCGCCGCGTCTTCGGGCATCTCAATATTGGCGAGCAGCTCAATTTTGTGCCCGTCCAAGGTGACCGCCGGGGTGTGCAACAGGCGAGACAGGCGGCCCCGCTCGAGCTCACCCTGGCGCTGTTTGAAACCATACTCGGCCAAAATGATCGGTGAAGGATCGACCACCACCACGCCGGCATCGCCGTCAATAATGACCCAGTCGTCCTGGCGCACCAACTGACTTGACAGGCGCGCGCCGACCACCGCCGGAATGTCCAAGCTGCGGGCCACGATCGCCGTGTGAGAGGTCTTGCCGCCAACATCGGTGATAAAGCCCGCAAACACGCTTTGTTTGAATTGCAGCATGTCAGCCGGTGACAGGTCGTGCGCCACCAGAATCAGCGGCACATCCACCGTGTCATCGAGCAGCAGGTCCTGCTGCGCCGTTTTGCGCGCAGCGCGCACCGGCGGCGGCACCACGGTCGAACCAATACCTTTCATGGCACGCAAGACTTTTTCTGTGATCTGCTCTAGGTCGGCCTTGCGCTCACGCAGGTACTCGTCTTCCATTTCGTCAAAATGGCGGCCGATCACCTCCAACTGGGTGGTCAGGGCCCATTCGGCGTTATAGAGCCTGTCGGTGATCCAGCGCTTGACACCGCCGATGAGCTCGTCGTCGTCCAGCAGCATCAAATGCACGTCCAGCAAGGCCGTCAGTTCCTGCGGCGCTTCCTTCGGGCCCATATGGACGATGCTGGCCTGCAAGCGATGGATCTCATCAACCACCGCATTGCGGCCCCGTCGCACCCGGTCAATCTCTGCCTCAACCTGCGTTGGCGCAATGAAATAGTGCGCCACGTCGACCCGACTCGAGGCCACCAGCACCGCCCGCCCGATAGCAATGCCACGGGCGACTGCCAGGCCATGGATGGAAAAAGTCACTCACCCTCTCCGAACTTGTCAGCGATCAGGGCCAAAAGGGCGTCCTGTGCGTCCTGCTCACGCTCACCCGCGGTCTCAATCTCAATCGTGCTGCCAAGACCGGCCGCCAGCATCATCACCCCCATGATGCTTTTGGCATTGACCCGCCGCTCTCCCCGCGACAGCCACACCTCGCAGGGGAAACTACCAGCCAGCTTGGTCAGCTTCGCTGACGCGCGGGCATGTAGGCCGAGCTTATTGCTGATGGTCGTGCTGGTCTTGATCATGGGTCTTCCTCATTTGGTTTTGCGGCGCCGTCACTGCCACCTGCATGACCCCCTGGGTCCCGCCGGCAAGCGCCCGCGCCACCAGGGCGTCCAAGGCTTCATGGCGGTAAGTGACACAGCGAAGCAGCATAGGCAAGTTGACGCCCGCCACCAACTTGGCGTGAACGCCGTCAATCAACTTGTGGGCCACGTTGCAGGGTGTCGCGCCAAACATGTCAGTCAATACCAGAGTGTTTGTTGTGCCCAGGAGGTCCAACGCCAACGAAGCACCCGCCAGGGTTTCCTCGGGCGGCACGTTGGGCTGGACGTCAAAGGCGGCCAGCGCGGGTTCGGCATCGGCAAACACGTGCAACACGCACTGGCGCAAGGCGCTGGCCAGCGGGGAGTGAGCAATGATGAGAATGCCGTTGTTCATGGTATCAGCGGGATGAATTATGGCGTCTGGGTATCAAAAAATAGAGGTACGACGCGATGCAACTCAGCAAAAACAGACCCATCGTCAGCTGAAAGGCAAGCAGCTCTGGCAACCCCAGGCTGCGCAAGGCATCGATACCCAAACCGACGCCCCACTGAACCGCAAACACACCAGAGAAGATGACCAGGTTGTAGGCCGAGAGCGCCCGACCAGCCATCGCCGGCGCAAAGGCCATGCCGACCGCCGGCTGCGTCAGGGAGACCACTGTGCAGCACACGCAATACAGGGCCCAGAGCAGCCCAGACCACGCCAGCGTTGGCTGAGCAGCTATGATAATTACAGCAAGAACTACGAAACTAAAGGGCAAAACCACGGTCACCAGCCGATCGGTATGCCAGCCCCGGCGGGCCAGCCAAGGGTTGATCAACCCCCAGGTCCAAAAAGTCAGCAGCATCGCCACGTTGATCCAGAACAGCCCAGCAGCCGCCTCCAAGGCGCTGTAACCAGCGACCTTGGTCATCCAAGGTGCCGCCCACAGCGTCTGCATAGCCACCAGGCCGCCGTAACTGAAGAAGGCCAGCGGAAGCAGTTGACGGAAATAGGGATTTCGCCAGACTTCCGCATAGCTAGGGTTCGGCGCATCTGGTGCCGGTTTGGCGGCGGTCAGGGTCACGGCGCCCCAAGCCGGCACTTGCGCGCTGATCAGCAGCATAGACAACAGCACCAGGGCAGCCAAGCCCCAGAACATAGGGCGCCAACCGATCACCGGCATCAGCCACTGCACCGGCAAGGTCGAAGCGACCATACCCATGGAGCCGGTCATCAGCATCCACGAGTTGGTTCGCAGCAGGGTACTGGGGTCAAACCAGCGCCGGTAGCCGGTCAGGGGCGCCATCAGGCAGGCACTGACCCCGATACCGCACAG
Organism: Rhodoferax sp. OV413; assembly: GCA_945885775.1. Lineage (GTDB taxonomy): Bacteria > Pseudomonadota > Gammaproteobacteria > Burkholderiales > Burkholderiaceae_C > Rhodoferax. The sequence goes on from CAMCZF010000056.1 coordinate 10,335, forward strand.
AATACGGGCCGCCAGCAGGCCGACAAAACTGGTGGCCAGTGAAAACGCCACGCATCCCAGCACTGCAACAGCCAGAAACCAAAGAATCACTTTTTTCGGGCCATGCCGGTCCAGCCAAGCGCCCAAGGGCAGTTGTGTGGCGGCAAACCCAAGGAAATAGCCGCCCGCAAGCAGGCCAAGATCTCCGGCCGTCAGCGCGAATTCCTGCGTCAGGGTGGGTGACAGGGTGGCGGTGATGGCACGAATGAGTGCCGATAAAAAATACGCCAGTGCAAAGGCCAAAAACACCTTGATCGCGGTTTGGCGTGTCAGCGTGAGGTCGGTTGTCATGGGAGACGGATGCTCGTCAAGAAGGTATCCACCTCGGCTTCTCGGGGCCGCTCAGCCAGGACACTGGCCTGGTAGACCCAGCGGTCCTGGGTGAACCAAAAGGCCTGCGCCACCAGGCTGCTGCCGTCGGGCCGGCGGCCTGCGGCCCCAAGACGTACCGACTGCGCATCGCGGCGGGCGCCTGGCAACGGGTAGGCCATCTCTTTGACGCCCTGGGCGCCAAGGTTACTCAAAGTCAACTCACGCCAACGCTGCAATACCGGACCCGGCGGGCTACCCTCCTCCAGCCGGGCGTAGGCCAATGCAAAGCTGGCGTCGCCGGCGCTGCAGCCCAAGAGGGTCATACTCACTGTCTGCCCATCGAGTTCGACTTGACGCGCCTGGGTATCGGGCTTGCACGGAAACAACAGTGCGACACCACTTTGTTCCAGCCGCACCTCCCGCCAGTTGAACTTGGGGCTGCAGGCACTGATCGCCAGGGCGAGCAGCATCAAAGCGGCAAGTGAAAGGTGAGTCATTCTGGCATTATCTGCCCTGTGCCCAATGGGCTTAAACTTCAACGCTAAGACCACTCCATCTGTTCATGAAACCTCTGTACCTGCTTGCCGCCTCCGCCGCCGTCGCGGTCCTCGGGCTGGGTTCGTACCAGGGTTTAGGCTCCAAGGCAGCCCCTATTTCAACCTTTGTACTGCTTGACGGCTCCACCCGTAGCAGCGCCGACTTCAAGGGACGGGTCACTCTGGTCAATTTTTGGGCCACCAGTTGCACCAGCTGCGTCGCCGAGATGCCGCAGCTTGTCGCCACCTACGACAAGTTCCATGCAAAGGGCTATGACACTGTCGCAGTCGCCATGCGCTATGACCCGCCCAGTTCCGTCGTCAACTTCACTCAGACGCGACAACTGCCGTTTCAGGTGGCCATTGACAACACCGGGCTGGTGGCTTACCAGTGGGGCGACGTCCAGCTCACACCCACCAGCTACTTGGTCAACCAGCAAGGCAAGATCGTCAAGCGTTACGTTGGCCCCCCGGATTTTGCCGAGCTGAACAAGCTGCTTGAGACCCTTCTTGCCAAGACGTGATGCCCAATGACATGGGCCCAGCCAAGTACTTAATTTTGATGAAATCGACCCTTAGGCCATGCTGCTTATGGAGGGTTAGCTATTATATTTATAGCGAACGTACAGCAGCTAGACGACTTCAATCCTTGCGGAACACATCGTGACATGCCTTGCATGTGCCTGCCGTGGCGCCGACCGCCGCCTTGATGCTGTCCATGCTGCCCGTCCGGGCCGCCACAGCGAGCTTGCTCATCTCACCCTGCATTTTTTCGCTGGCGTCTTTGAACCTGCCGCTGTCGCTCCAGATGTCTGACTTGGCTTTGGTGTCCCCCTTGTCGCTGCCCTCGACGAAGGCGGCCCAGGGCAGTTTGGACATTGCCTCGGCGATGGCTGCATTGTCAGCTGCCGCCTTGGCGTCAAAGGGCACGCGTCCATTGGCCATAGCAGCCACGCGGCCAAAATGAGTCGCCATCACCGACAGAGAAGCCTTGCGATACTTGATAGCATCCTCGGGCTTGGCAAATTGGGCCGAAGCCGGTGCGGACAAAGTGATCGCAGCAGCAACAAGGATGAAAGAGACCATATTTTTCATGAATTTTCCTATGTGGGTGGTTGGAGTGACAAACTTCGGCATAGCCAGTCCTTTTATTGTGAGCGACCGGTTGCGAAAAGGTTCGGCTCTGCGCCACAAACTAGGGAAAACACTGAGTCAGCTTGTGGTCTGGTCAACGGGTTCACGTCAGCCCAGCCAGAACTCAAACTTTTTAAAGGAGCGTTACCCCCATGAAATCGTACCTCGTCAGGGTCTGGGATCTGCCCACCCGCCTGTTTCACTGGGCCTTGGTGGTCTGCATCATTGGCCTTGTGACCACAGCTCAAATTGGCGGTAATGCCATGGAATGGCACTTCCGGTTTGGCTACAGCGTTCTGACCCTGTTGTTGTTCCGTCTGCTTTGGGGATTTTTCGGCGGCCACTGGTCGCGCTTTTCAACTTTCCTGTACTCACCCGCGAGCTTGCTGCGCTATATCCGAGGGGAGACAGATGGCGCAGCGCCACTGGGTCATAACCCTCTGGGCGCGCTTTCCGTGTTCGCCGTGCTGAGCCTGCTGCTGCTGCAGGTTGGCACCGGCCTGTTCAGTGACGATGAAATTGCCGCTGTGGGCCCCTTGAGCAAGCTGGCGTCGGGCGCCTTGGTCAGCCAGCTGACCTACTACCACAAAGAGATCGGCAAGTTGATGATTCTGTTCTTGGTGGTGCTGCACATAGGCGCCATCGTCTTTTACCGAATCAAGCGGAAAAAAGATCTCATCAGGCCCATGCTGGTTGGCGACGCCAGCAGCCCGTACCCACAGCCTGCATCACGGGACGATGCCCGCTCACGCCTGTTGGCAGCAGTGGTTCTGCTCGGCTGTGCCGGTGCGGTGGCGGCTTTGCTGAAGCAGGTGGGCTAGATGGGCACAAACAACTCTGACCGGGCCCCAGGCTTAGAACTGCGCTCAACGACCAGCCCCTCTGAACTGGACATCACCCGCGCACTGTTTACAGAGTACGCCGAGAGCCTACAACACGATTTGTGCTTTCAGGGCTTCGATTCGGAGTTGAGGGACCTGCCCGGCGATTATGCTGCCCCTCGCGGATCGCTGCTGCTGGCGCGTTGTGAGGGCCAGTGGGCGGGGTGCTGCGCCCTGCGCCCGCTTGACAACTCTGATTACGCCAATGCCTGTGAAATGAAACGGCTGTATGTACGCCCAGCCTTCCGAGGCCTAGGCATAGGCCGAGCGCTGGCAGAGGCCATCCTCGATATGGCCAGACAGGCCGGCTACAGCTGCGTATTACTCGACACGCTAGACGACATGGAAAGTGCTCGGGCCATGTACGTCGACCTGGGGTTCGAAGAAATCCCACCCTACTACCACAACCCCATCGCCGGTGCACATTACCTCAGGGTCGAGCTCTAAGTACCGCCTTTAGGTGGCAATACTTAGGCCTACCCGAATCAGGCACTCAGCCCCTGACTTGAGCCAACATGGTGGCGGCGTCGCTGACCTCAAATTTTCCTAGCGCTTCGATGTTGAGCGTCGCCACTTTGCCATCCTTGATCAGCATGGAATAGCGGTTGCTACGTAAGCCCATGCCACGCCCGGTCAGGTCCAGCGTCAGCCCGGTGGCTTTGGTGAAAGCGGCATCACCATCGCCCAACATGCGGACTTTGCCACCCGATTTCAGATCACGTGCCCATGCGCCCATGACGAAGGCATCATTGACGCTCACGCACCAGATCTCGTCCACGCCGCTGGCGGTCAACTCGTCAAAACCAGCCACATAGCCCGGGACATGCTTGGCAGAGCAGGTTGGGGTGAAAGCGCCAGGCAGCGCAAATAAAGCGATGGTCTTGCCTGCTGTGGCTTTGCTCACATCCACTGCATTGGGTCCAATGCTGCATCCATTGCCTTCGACTTCCACGTATTCCATCAGCGTTGCAGCCGGAAGGGTATCGCCTACTTTGATCATGCGTGACTCCAGTTGTTAAGTTGTGTGAGAGATAAAACCATTGAAAACGGCTCACATTGTGAGCCGTTTTAAGTGAGACTGCAGCCTAAGGTCTGTATAGACTTAAACCGCCGCCGCCTTTTCCACCAAGCGGGTAACAACCCAGTTCTTGGTCTTTGAAATCGGACGACTCTCTGTGATTTCGATCAGGTCGCCCATCTTGTACTCACTCTTTTCGTCATGGGCGTGGTACTTGCTGGACTTACCAACGATCTTGCCGTAGAGCTCGTGCTTGACCCGGCGCTCGATGAGCACCGTCACAGTTTTTGCACGCTTATCGCTGACTACCTTGCCCACCAAGGTGCGCTTGAGGGATTTTTTAGCTTCCGTCATGTATCGCTCCTTATGTGGCGGATTTTGCAGCGCTTTGCTTCTCGACAAGAATCGTCTTGGCGCGAGCAATATCGCGGCGCGTTGAGCGCAGCGTAGCGGTGTTGTTAAGTTGCTGCGTAGCCTTTTGCATACGCAGTCCAAAATGGGCTTTTTGCAAGGACTTGACCTCGCTTTGCAGACCAGCCACATCTTTTTGGCGGAGTTCAGAAGTATTCATAGTGATCACTGGCCAATCATTCGGGCCACAAAAGTGGTCCTGAGGGGTAGCTTGGCGGCAGCAAGGCGAAACGCCTCACGAGCCAACTCTTCTGGGACACCGACAATTTCAAACACGATCTTGCCGGGCTGGATTTCAGCCACGTAATACTCGGGATTGCCTTTACCGTTGCCCATGCGAACCTCTGCAGGCTTTTGCGAAATTGGCTTGTCGGGGAACACGCGAATCCAGATTCGACCACCCCGTTTAACGTGGCGCGAAATGGCACGACGCGCAGCTTCAATTTGACGAGCAGTTAAGCGGCCACGGTCCGTGCATTTGAGACCGAAATCACCAAACGCGACCGAGCTTCCTCGGGTCGCAATGCCGGTGTTACGGCCTTTTTGCTCTTTGCGGTATTTGCGACGAGCGGGTTGCAACATGATTATTCTCCTTTGCCGTCAGCTGCCGCAGCGCCAACGCTGCCTGCAGTACCTGGCGCGACTATCTTGCGGACGCGCTTAACGGCGGGTTTGTTTGCATCGGCACCGATGGCCTCTGCCGGTTTGTCACTGCCATCGGCAGGGGCAACATTGCCAGCCAAGGGCCGACGTACGCCGCGCGGAGGCGCTGCGCGATCCGCACCTGGGCGCGGTGCGTCGCGACGCGGACCACGCGGACGGCGCTCTTCATCAGAACGGGGCTCAACGACGGCTGGTAGATCATTACGACCCAGCGTGTCGCCCTTGTAAACCCAGACCTTGACACCGATCACACCATAAGTGGTCTTAGCTTCAGAAGTACCGTAGTCGATGTCCGCGCGCAAGGTATGAAGCGGCACGCGACCTTCGCGGTACCACTCGCAGCGTGCGATTTCAATCCCGTTCAGCCGTCCAGACGACATGATCTTGATGCCCAGAGCACCCAAGCGCATCGCGTTTTGCATGGCACGCTTCATGGCGCGGCGGAACATGATCCGCTTCTCAAGCTGCTGCGTGATGCTGTCAGCGATCAATTTGGCATCGATTTCCGGCTTGCGCACTTCCTCGATGTTGACGGCCACGGGCACGCCAAGCTGACGCCCTAGTTCACGTTTGAGGTTCTCGATGTCTTCGCCCTTCTTGCCAATCACCACGCCCGGACGAGCCGAGAAAATAGTGATGCGGGCATTTTTGGCAGGACGCTCAATCAGAACGCGTGACACAGAGGCGTTCTTGAGTTTGGCTTTCAGGTACTCACGCACCTTGATGTCTTCGGCCAGCATGCCGGCGAAGTCACGGTCATTGGCGTACCAGCGAGAAGCCCAGTTACGGCTGATCGACAGGCGAAAGCCGGTTGGGTGGATTTTTTGTCCCATATCTTCCTGGCCTCTTTCAGTACCCAACCGTCACGTACACATGGCACGTGGGTTTTCTGATTTGATTGCCACGCCCTTTAGCGCGGGCGGTGAAACGCCGCAGCGAAGCGCCCTGCTCGACGAAGATGGTTTTCACCTTCAGTTC
>CAMCZF010000057.1 GCA_945885775.1 Rhodoferax sp. OV413
ATTCAGCAATGCCGATCCTGCCAAGACATACAACGTTGTTGTGCTACTGCCTAATATTGGCACGGTCGACGAGGCACCTGGCAAGACCTACTATTTCGATGACATGAAGCTTTTGGCGGCGACTGGCGGTAGTGGCAGTGTCGTCACACCAGCCGCCGAAATGGGCGCAGCCGGCCTGCAAACGTTGACGGTGGCTACTGCCGATGTAAAAACCGGCGATGGTGGCAACACCATGTTTGTCTCAGGCGAAGGGCTTTTCGCGGTGAACTACGTGGGCAGCGCCGAGACGCAGCCGCCGTTCAACCTGGCGGCATGGCCGGGTGCGAAAACGGCTAACTTTGGCGGCATCACCGGCGTTGCGGGTGGCAGCATTGGCTACTACCAGGACGATGCGAATCTGAGCAACTCCCCCCAGAAAGTAGAAGAGGCCGGCTGGGTCTCCGGCACAGCCATCGCTCCGCTTGGCGTGCCAAATTTCTTCCGCTACTTTGTCTTGAAGGGGGCGGTCTCGGCTAACGCTTACATGGGTGTATATGCGAATGCGCCAAACAATGGCTTCGTCAACACCAGCGCCTTCAGCAAGATCAAGTTCAAGGTGTGGGGTCCAGCGCCAATGTTTGAGCGGGCTAACTTCAATCCGGTTCTCGAAGTCACATTGGCTGGGCCTAAGGTGGCTGGGTGCACAACGGGTTCGGGAGGAACTGAAATCACGCAAACCTTGACTGCGAATCTAAAGAACGGCGCAGGCGGTGCTTACACCTTGCCGTTTTCTGGCTTCACAGTCAAAGGGCTATGTGGCACTGATACCAACTTGAACGCCGTGGCGAACGTGCGTTCTCAACTAGCGCGAGTGGTTGTAAACGTACCAGGAACGAGCTTTAACTTCACCAATATCGATGGTGGTAACTACGCGACTGGGGTGAATCTCGGCCCCATTGGTTTCACTAACAACTAATCACTTGACACCCATTGATCCCGCCGAGTGCGGGATCGTCCATTCAATTTGGGACCTCAAATGCAATTCAAACTAAGGCATATTCCCGCGGCGGCCGCTACGGTGGTGTTGGCCGCCTGCGGTGGCGGTAACGGGGGCGTTCCATCCACGCCGACCCCCACGCCTACAAGCGGTGTTGCAGTCGATGGCTACCTGCAATCCTCTAAAGTGGTCTGTGATACCAACGGCAATGGCGTGGCAGATGCTGGTGAGATCTTTGTGTTCACCTTGGCTGATGGTACGTTCAGGTTTGCCGACGGCTGCAAGTCTGGCGTGATCGTGAGCGGCGGCAAAAACGCTGACACCGGTTTGATGTTTGTTGGTGTGCTGAAGGCGCCAGCGGGCGCGACCGTCGCATCGCCCTTGACCACGCTCATGGCTGCTGGCATGTCGCAAAGCCAGATCAACACAGCACTGGGTTTGCCGGCCGATACTGACCTGCTCAATACCGATCCGGCGGCCAGCACTGGCGGCAAGCTCAATAACCCTGACTTGTTGAAGAAAACACTGGCGGTGCAGCAGCTGATGCAGAAGGTTGCAGAAATGTCGGGTGGTCTCGCTGGCGACTCCAGCAGCGCGACTTTGATGCCAATCTATGCCGATGTGGCAGTCTCATTTGCCAACTCACTTAAGAATGGCGTCAAGCTAAATTCGGAAGACGGCACACTTGATTCTGCAATGGTCAACACCATGGTCAAGTCCGCCATCAGCAGCGTCATGACCTCAAGCGCGGTGCCTGCAGCAGTGAAAACTGCATTGACCAACGCCGGTGGCGCGTCGGTGTTGGCTGATGTCACCTCGACGAGCCTTAAGGTGCAGGCCGATGCTATTCTGAAAGCAACTGAAGCCACGTTGACCGCAGTCACCAAGGATCGGCAAGGCAACGAGAGTATTTCAGAGAGCATCAAGAAAGCCGTGGATGATGGCAAACTGAATGCCAATACCAGTACAGCTGATGCGGCCAAGCTTTCGAAAGAAACTGAAACCACGGCGGCTGCACCGACGCCGAGCCCAACGCCACCGCCCGCACCCACGCCACCGCCAACCCCTACCCCAATCCCAACGACCACCTTAGCCACCTTCGATGAGACAGTGGCGCCCGCCATCACTGCCTTTGGCGGCACGGTCATCTCGTTGGATGCGGGTCCGACTGGCGGCAGTGGCAAGGCGCTCAAGATCGTCAGGAACGGCGGAGAGCCTTGGGCGGGTGCTTGGGTTGCCGTGCCGGCGATCCAGAGCACAGCTGGCGCTGTAACTGTGAGCGCGCGGGTGTACTCACCCACGGCCGGAATCAAGATGGTTGCCAAGGCGGAACACGCTGATAACACGGGTTCTGGTGACACGCAAGCGACCACCACCGTGGTGCAGGGCTGGCAGACCCTGAGCTGGAACTTCACTAATCTCGATAGCAGCAAGGTTTACAACCGGTTTGTCTTGATTCCTAACCTGGGCAATGTCGATACCGACAAGGCCTACTATGTGGATGACATCACTGCGAGCGTCAGCTCGCAAGGTGGGGGTACGCCTACGCCTGCCCCCACACCCACGCCAACCGACTATCTGTACCTCGCGGACAACGCTATCAGCCTGTTCAATGGCACGACCACGGCCAGCTACAGCATGTCAGCCTTCCAGTCGGCCGGAGGCATTTCTGTCAAATGGCCGATGGCTGACAACGCGGCGATCAAGCTTAATTTGGCGGAAGTGGGTAATTTCACGCTGGCACCGGGGCAAAAACTGACTGCCGCCATGCAGATTACTGAAACCAAGGTCGGTGGCAAAGGTGAAATCAAGGGCTATATTGACAACGTGAGCGTGACCAAGAGCGGCAAGAACGTGGTGTTAGTTGTGCCGAATGTCGCTTCTGCCGACGCCAAGATGTACGGCGTATCGAGCGACGGAAACATGAAGGCCGTGATCAACTTTTCCAATGCTGTCGCGGGTATCACCAACACTTTGTCGGCTGCTGCGGGAATGGTCAATTCGATCACGCTCGGCAATGTGGTCAACTATGCGGTCAACAATGTCAGCAACGATTTCAATGGCATGAATGCGCTCAGGGGCAAGTACAAGGTGACAATAGTGGTCACAGAGCTGCCGCTGCGTCAAGTGGATGGCACCAAGTTCACATCCATCACGATTGAGGTGCCGACCAAGATGACCGCAGGCGTGCCATCCGATACCAAGCCGGTGACCGGTTGGGGGCTTGAAGGCTACATCACCCTCACGGATTGACGCATTGACGCGACTGACACGCCCTGCCCGAGTTGAGCCCAAGCTGGGCGCGGGGATGTCAGGCGCCAAAGTGCTGGCGCTCTGTCTGGTAGCGCTGCCAGCAGCAGGTGCGCCCTTGGACGCCTTGTTGACTGCCGCGCCTGAAAAGTACTCAGCCACGGGATTTGTCGAGGTGGGCACTGACCACATGAGCGAGCCCCTTGATGTCTTCAAGATTCGGGCCAATGACCCGCTGACTGCCGGTACTACCGCTGGCGACTATCGTGGTTCGCACATTGGCGGCGCCTGGCGGGTGGCTGACCGGGCCTGGCTGTCGGGCACGCTGTGGCAGCGCCATGTCAGCGATGCGGCAGACACCTACCACTACACCAGCTGGCAGTTGGCTGGGCTGTACCGGTTTCGGGAGCAGGTGGGCAAGCTGCCGGCCATGGCTGTGCGCTTGTCGTCCTGGGGAACCCGAGCGGACGCTACCGAGTCCAGCACGCCAGTGACGGTGCCCGGTGCCATTTTGAACACGGTCAAGATCACCAAGCCGGAGGACCGGCAGTTGCAGGCCGACCTGATCGGCACCTGGAGCCTGAGCACCAGCCTGGACGTCAGCGCAGTGGCGGGCGCCGGTAGCAGCCAGTTGTCGTATGGCGGACTGGCGGCCACTTCTACCTTGAATGGCTGCGAGTACCAACTGGACTTTATTGGCAATGCGATTTCCGGCACCCTGGCCAAACCCTGTCTGGCAGATTTTTACCTGCAAGACATTTACGACAACTCGGGTCGCTTTGGCGTCGACGTCGCCAACGAAATCGCTTGGCGCGGCACCTTTATGCAGTTGGGCGTCAATAGCGCCTGGCGCAGCGGCCCCTGGACGCTGCAGGGCGGTTACCTGTTTCATGCGGTGCGGCGTGAGGCGGTGGATGCGATTCTGGCCTCGCGTGGGAAGGCGTCGCACACGCAAAACCACAACATCACGCTGGAGGCGGACTACCGTGTTCACCCCCATGTCAGCGTGTTTTCGCGCGTGCAGTTCAGCAGCAACCTGTTTTTCAATGACATCCCGGTCACCTACAACAGCAGTACCGCAGCGCGGTTTGGCAGCAAGTACTCGTTGTTCTCGGTGGGTTTGCGCGCGGTTTTCTAGACCTTTTGCCGTAGCGCGGCTCAGCGCGCCGGGTATTATCCGCACGAGTTTGTTTTCCCAGGGAGCCCCGCTATGCCAACAACACCTGTTACCCCGCGCCGCCTGATCCAGCGCGGCTTCTCCCTGATCGAGCTGATGGTGGTGCTGTTGATCATCGGGGTGTTGGCAGCCCTGATCGTGCCCAACGTGCTGGACCGTGCCGATGACGCCCGCGTGACCGCCGCCAAGACCGATGTCAGCAACCTGATGCAGGCGCTCAAGCTGTACAAGCTCGACAACCAGCGCTACCCCAGCGCTGATCAGGGCCTGCAGGCGCTGATGGGCAAGCCCACGGTGGACCCGGTGCCCGTCAATTGGCGGCCCTACCTAGACCAGCTGCCCAAAGACCCCTGGGGCCGGCCCTATGTCTATATGAACCCGGGCGTCAAGGGCGAGATAGATGTGATGTCTTTCGGGGCCGACGGCCAGTCCGGTGGCGAGGGCAAAAACGCAGATGTCGGCAGCTGGCAGCCCTGAGTTCCGGCCGCGCCGCAGCGCCGGTTTTACCATTCTGGAGTTGCTGATCGTAGTCGCCATTGTGGCCATGGCCTCGGCCGGCGTGACCCTGTCCCTGCGCGATGGCACAGAGGTGCAGCTGGAACGTGAGGCTGAACGGTTGGTGGCTTTGCTCGAGGCGGCCCGGGCTCGGTCGCAGCTGAGCGGTGCGCCGGTGCAGTGGCGCCTAGAGGAGGCGGGTTTTCGGTTTGACGGTATGGATGCGGCGCAGCTCCCCAAGCAGTGGCTGGACCCGGACACCAGTGCGTCGCTAGGGGCCACCTTGTTGCTCGGGCCGGAGCCCATCATTGGCGCGCAAGCCCTGACGCTGCAGTCGCGCAGCCGTCCGGGCCAAAGTGTGCGAATTGCCACCGACGGCCTGCGCCCGTTTGCGGTGCAGTCCACCTCGCCATGACAGCCGCTCGCCGCCGTGGTTTCACCTTGGTCGAGGTGCTGGTGGCGCTCGGCATTGTGGCCATTGCGCTGGCCGCTGGCATGCAGGCCACCGCTGCGTTGACGCGCAATGCGCAACGTCAAACCGACGCGCTATTGGGCCAGATGTGTGCTGAAAATGCGCTGGTCAGGATCCGCCTGAGCAAACAGATGCCCGATGTGGGCGACACCGAGACCGAGTGTGAGCAGGCCGGGCATGCCTACAGCGTCAAGCTGGTGGTGCGGCCCACCCCCAACAGCAATTTCCGTCGGGTCGACGCCCGGGTGCTGGACGGCGACACCCCGATCGTTAGCCTGTCCACTGTGGTGGGGAGCAACTGATGCGCGGCCGGCCAGCGTCTGGCTTTACCCTGATCGAACTGTTGGTGGCCATCAGCCTGATGGCGCTGATGGCTGCGCTGGCCTGGCGTGGGTTGGACGGCATGACGCGTGCGCAAACCCAGATGCGCCAGCAAGCCGACGATGTGCTTGCGCTGCAGGCCGGTCTAGTGCAGTGGGGCGCCGACCTGGACGCCCTGGCGGTTCAGCCCAAAACCAGTAGCCTGGATTGGGACGGGCGTGCACTGCGCCTGTTGCGGCACGACCCGGCCGGCGCCGCCCAAGGCTTGCGCGTGGTGGCCTGGACCCGGCGTGGCGCCGCCACTGACGGTGTCTGGCTGCGCTGGCTGTCGCCGCCCCTCAGCACGCATGGCGAACTCCAGCAGGCCTGGCAAAAGGCGGCGTTCTGGGCCCAGAACCCCAGTGACGAAGATCGTCAGCGCGAGGTGCAAATTGTGCCGCTGGCGCGCTGGCAGATCTTTTTCTACCGTGGCGACACCTGGACCAACCCCTTGTCAAGCGAAGGCAGTGCCACCGGCGGCATCCCCGTCGCCCCAATCGCCGGTTTTGCAGCTGGTGCGGGTTCGGCTGCGGTGCCGGCCCTGCCAGATGGCGTGCGCCTGGTGCTGGCGCTGAGCCCCGGGCAGGCTATCAGCGGCACGCTGACCCGCGACTGGATGCGCGCCGACCTAGGGGGCAGCAAATGAAGCGCTGCGGTCCCAGGGCTGCACTATCCCGCCAGGCAGGCGCCGCCATCCTGACCGCCATGCTGACGGTGGTGCTGGTGGCGACCCTGGCCGCCACAGCGCTGTGGCAGCCATGGCGCGGGGTCGAGATCGAGGCGGCGCAGCGCACGCGCGTGCAGTCGGCATGGGTGCTGACCGGCGCGCTCGACTGGGCCCGGCTGATCCTTCGCGAAGATGCCCGCAAGGGTGGTGCCGATCATTTGGCTGAGCCTTGGGCCGTGCCCTTGGAGCAGGCCCGTCTGTCCACCTTTCTTGCCGCAGACCGAAGCGATGCGCTGGCCGCCGACGCCGCGCAAGAGGCGTTTTTGTCAGGCCGCATCATTGATCTGCAATCGCGGCTCAATGTGAGCAATCTGCTGCTTGACGGGAAGGTGCACGCGCCCACCCTGCTGGCCTTTAGCCGCCTGTTTGAGCTGCTTCGCCTATCCGACCGCGAATTGGCTGATTTGGTCGGCAACCTGAAGTTGGCACAGGGCGACGTTTTGGCTCGTGGGCCCGGCGTAGCCGCCTCCGCAGCGACAGCGACTGCCAATGCGCCGGTCTTTGCCACAAATGCCCCGCTCTGGCCGCAGGACCTGGCGCAGCTGGCGTGGCTGGGCCTTTCGGCGCGGAGCTTGGTGCTGCTGCAACCCTTCGTCACGGTGTTGCCGGTCCGCACGCCGGTGAACCTCAACACCGCGCCGGTGGAGGTGGTTTACGCCTGCATTGAGGCCTTTGAGCTGGCCGATGCGCATCGGTTGGTCGCAGCGCGTACCGTCACCCATCTGGCCACACTGGACGAAGCCGCCAAGCTTGGTGGCAATGCGGCGGCCCGGTTCGACGCTGCTCAGCACAGCGTCGCCACCCGATTCTTTGAAATCCTCGGCCGCCTGCAGGTGGCGCAAGACGTGGTGGTGGAGCAAACACTGGTGCAGCGCGAGGGTCTTGAGGTGCGCATCCTGTGGCGCCGGCGGGGCAATTCGCCAGTGGTCGCCACCCTACAATGACCGTGATTGATTGACCATGAGCACCCTGATCCTGACCCTGCCCAATGCGCCCGCTGATGCGGCTGACGGCTACCACTATGTCATGACGCCAGACGGACAAAGCGTGGGGGACAGCGGTCGGGCAGCGCTGGCCCTGCTCCCTGCAGCGGGTGAGTTGGTGGCGCTGGTGCCGTTGCACAGGCTGTCCTGGCAGCAGGTGCAGCTGCCCAAGGGTAGCCTGGGTCGGGGCATGTTCCGAGACGGTGGGCCAGCGAGACTGCGAGCGGTGCTGGAGGGCGTGCTGGAAGACCGCGTGCTGGACGACACCGCAGATTTGCATTTCGCACTGGAGCCGGCAGCCAGTGACGAAGCGCCGGCCTGGGTGGCGGTCTGCGAGCGTGCCTGGCTGAAAGCTGCCGTTGAGGCACTGGAGCAGGCTGGCCGCCCGGTCAGCCGTATCGTGCCCGAGTTTGCTCCCGACGCCAGCCGCGACGTGTTGCATGTGCTGGGCACGCCGGGCGACGCCCACTGTGTGGCTGTTAAATCAACGGGGGTGTTGGTGTGGCCGCTGTCGGCCGTCGGGCTGGCGCTGCTGGATTGGCCCGAGTACCAACCTGTGGTGGCCGAGCCCGCCGTGGTGGCGCTGGCCGAGGAGTTTCTGCAGCACGCCGTTACCTTGCAACCGGGCGCGTTGCGCCGCGTGCAGGCCGCGCAATCGGCCTGGGATCTGGCGCAGTTTGAGCTACTCAATTCAAGCGGTGCCAGAAGCTGGAAGCGCGTGGCAGACGCTGCGTTGCGGCTGGCCTGGGCGCCGCGCTGGCGCGCTGTGCGCTTGGCACTTCTGGCGCTGGTCATGATCAACCTGGCGGGTCTGAATGCCTGGGCCTGGCGCGAACAGGCAGCCCAGCAGGCACTGCGCCAGAACATTCGCGACATCCTCACCACCACTTTTCCGCAGGTGCGGGTGGTGGTCGATGCGCCCCTGCAAATGGGCCGTGAACTGGCGGCACTGCAACGCGCCAGCGGCCAGGCCTCTGGGCGTGACCTGGAGGCCATGCTCAGTGCCTTTGGTGCCCAGGCCCCGGCCAATGCCGTCCCTGATGCCCTGGATTTTGCTGCCGGTGAGCTGCGGCTCAAAGGCCTGAAGCTGACGCCTGGCGAGGTGTCGGCCCTTTCCTTGCGTCTGAAGCCGCAGGCCTATGTTGCTGCTGCTGAAAGTGGCACGGTAGTGATGCGGTCAGGCGGTGAGCGATGAGCTGGCAGGCACCCCTGCGCGCCCGTTGGCAGCAGGCCAGCCGGCGCGAGCAGTTGGCTCTGCTGGGCGGTGCGACGCTGCTGATGCTGGCGATGCTGTGGCTTCTGGCGGTGGCGCCGGCGCTCGCCATCTTGCGCAGCGCTGAGCCTCAGCGCCGCGACCTGGAAGCGCAATTGCAGCAGATACAGGGCCTTCAGTCTCAAGCCAAGGCGCTGCAGGCTCAACCCCGCTTGGCGCCGGATGAAGCGCGGCGCCTGTTGGAGGCATCGGTCAAGCCCCTGGCGGCCAGTCTGCAAATTGCCATGGCGGGCGACCGTGCTACCGTCACCTTGAAGGGCATGACGGCCGATGCGTTGACGCAATGGCTGGCGCAGGTTCGATTGAACGTGCGCGTGCTGCCCGCCGAGGCTCGGCTGCGCCGAAACGCTGCGGGCACTTGGGACGGCACCATGGTGCTGAACCTGGGCGCGCCTTGAGCCGACACGCTTTGCCACTCACGACGGCCCCCTGGGGCTGGGCGCTTTGGGGCGGCTTGGCAGGCCTGCTCGCGGCGCTGCTGCTGGGCGCGCCAGCACGCTGGCTGACGGCTGCGGTGCAACAGGCAGCGCAGGGTCGACTGCAGTTTCAAGAAGTGCGGGGCAGCATCTGGCAAGGCTCTGCGCAGCTGGCCCTTGCCGGAGGCGGTAGCAGCCAGGACTCAGCCCGTTTGCCGGGTCGTCTGGCTTGGCGACTGAGCCTGAGCGGCTGGGCCCTGCATGCAGAGCTGCTGGCCGATTGTTGTATGCAGCAGCCCTGGCGTGTCACTGTGTCGCCCGGCTGGGGTAGCGTGCGCGTGGCGGTTGCCGACGGCAGCGGCCAATGGCCGGCGGAGGTGCTCAGCGGCCTTGGCACACCCTGGAATACGGTGCAACCGCAGGGTCAGCTGGCGCTGTCAACCCAGGGTCTGGTTGCTGTTTGGGCGGCGGGGCGGCTGAGCCTGAGTGGTCGTGCCAAGGTCGACGCCCTGCAGATGTCGTCGCGGCTGTCTACGCTCAAGCCGATGGGCAGTTATCGGCTGTCTGTGCAGGGCGGGTCAGGCGTGGCTTTTACCCTGGAAACGCTGGAAGGCAGCCTACAATTAACTGGCACTGGTCAGTGGGTGGGCGACCGGTTGCGCTTTGAGGGCGTGGCCAGCGCCCCCCCCGAGCGGCTCGACGCACTGGCAAACCTTTTGAACATCCTTGGCCAACGCGATGGCGCACGCTCTATCATCAAATTGGGTTGAATCTGCATGACACCATCCGCTTTTCGGTCACCCCTCTTTGCTATTTTTTCAATAGCTATAAGTGCTTTGCTGGCGGGGGCTACAGGTCTTTTTTCCTTAGAAGTTCAGGCCCAGTCAGCCAAGGCCCCGGTCGCCCGCGTCGCGCCGATCACGCTGAATTTTGTGAACGCCGAGATCGAGGCCGTGGCGCGAACCATGGCCACCATCATGCGCGTCAACCTGGTGGTAGATCCACGGGTCAAAGGCACCATGACCCTGTTTACCGAGAAGCCGGTCAGCCGGGCCGTGGCCACCAACCAGTTCCTGGCGGCTTTGCGTTTACAAGGTTTCACCATGGTCGAGTCGGGGAACCTGTACCGCGTGGTGCCGGAGGCAGATGCCAAGTTGCAGAGTGGGACGGTGGCGGTGGGTGAGGTCGCACCGGCCGAAGCAGTGGTCAACCAAGTGATTACCCAGATTTTTCGCCTTAACTTCGAGTCAGCCAACAATCTGGTGCCGGTATTGCGCCCCTTGATCAGCCCCAACAACACCATCAATGTCAACCCCGGCAACAACTCGCTGGTGATCACCGACTACGCTGACAACCTGCGCCGCATTGCCCTCATCATCGCCACGATGGACGTTGCCAATGCGACCGACGTGGAGGTGCTGCCGCTCAAGCATGCCATTGCATCGGACCTGGCGCCACTGGTGCTGCGCCTGATTGAATCGACGGGAGCACCGGCGGCGGCCGGGCAGGCCGATACCTCGTTCAAGACCATGCTGGTCGCAGAGCCGCGCAGCAATTCGCTGATCCTGCGCGCCGCCAACGCGGCCCGCCTGGCCTTGGTCAAGTCGCTGGTGAGCAAGCTGGATCAGCCCGAGGCCGGTTCCAGTGGCGACCCGGCTGGCAATATCCGCGTGGTCTACCTGAAAAATGCCGATGCCACCAAGCTCGCCGCGACCCTCCGCGCGGCCATCAGTGGTGAGGCGCGCGCCGCCACACCACAGGCGGCGCCGGGCGGCGCCTCATCTTCCAGCAGCACGCCGGCTGTAACCTCTGGCGGCCAGGTGCAGGCCGACACTGCCACCAACTCTCTCATCATCACCGCGCCTGAGCCCCAATACCGCCAATTGCGAGCCGTGATCGACCGTTTGGATGTCCGGCGGGCCCAGGTTTTTGTGGAAAGCCTGATTGCCGAGGTCAGTGCCGATCGTGCGGCCGAGTTTGGCATTCAGTGGCAAGGCGCCTTGGGCGGCGCAGGCAGTCCCAATATCGGCTTGCTGGGCACCAACTTTGGCGCTGGCATCAGCAACATCATCAACCTGTCGACCGCCGCGGCCAGTGGCGTGCCGGGGGTGGCGCGCGGCGCCAATATTGGTCTGGCGAATCAGACCAATGGCGTCTATGTACTGGGTTTTCTGGGCCGCTTCCTGGAAGAGTCGGGCAGTGGCAATGTGCTCTCCACACCCAACCTGCTGACGCTGGACAACGAAGAGGCCAAGATCGTGATTGGCCAAAACGTACCTTTCGTCACCGGCCAGTTCACCAACACCGGCAACAGCAACACGGTGAACCCGTTCCAGACCATCGAGCGTAAGGATGTTGGGCTGACGCTCAAGGTCAAGCCGCAGATCAGCGAGAACGGCACCGTCAAGCTGGCGATCTACCAGGAGGTGTCGAGCGTGCTGGCCTCCACCGTCAACGCCACCAATGGCCCGACCACCAACAAGCGCACGATTGAATCCAATGTGCTGGTGGAAGACGGCGCAGTGGTGGTTCTTGGGGGCTTGCTGCAGGACGAATACTCGGGTAACCAGGAGAAGGTGCCCGGTCTGGGTGACCTGTCTTTTTTCGGTAATCTGTTCAAGAGTGAAACTCGAACCCGCAAGAAAACCAACCTGATGGTGTTTCTGCGCCCGGTGGTGGTGCGTGATGCGGCATCTACCGAGCGGCTGTCCCTCGACCGGTACGATGTCATGCGTTCGGGCCTGAAAGAGGCACAACCAGTACCCAGCGCGGTGCTGCCCATCAACGATGCGGTGCAGTTGCCGGCCTTGCCAGCGCGTGCGACCCCTGTCCCAGCCAAGCCCTGACTCGGGTCCGGCTCGCCGCTGCCATGCGTTACCCCTTGCCGTACGCCTTTGCCCGCACCCAGCAAGTGCTGCTGGAGGAGCAATCGGGTGAGTTCACGCTGTGCGTGCACCCGGCCTCGTTGCCCGGTGGTGTGAGTGAAGTGATGCGCAAGTACCCGGTGCGTCAGGTGGAGTCGCAGGCGGCCGAAGTGCTGGTGCAACGCATCAGCGCCGCCTATGCCCAGGGTGAGTCGAGTGCGGCGGCGGTGGTGAGCGAGGTCGAAAGCGACGCCGACCTGTCGCGCATGATGCAAGACCTGCCCGCCATTGAGGACTTGCTGGAGACCTCGGACGATGCACCCATCATCCGCATGCTCAATGCCCTGCTGACCCAGGCCGCGCGCGACGGCGCCAGCGACATCCACATTGAGCCCTATGAGCGCCATTCCAGCGTGCGCTTTCGGGTTGACGGCACGCTGCGCGAGGTGGTGCAGCCCAACCGGGCCCTGCATGCGGCCCTGATCTCGCGGCTGAAGATCATGGCCGAGCTCGATATTGCTGAGCGGCGCATGCCGCAGGACGGCCGAATCTCGCTGCGTATTGGCACTCGTGCGGTTGATGTGCGGGTCAGTACACTGCCCAGCGCCCATGGCGAGCGCGCAGTGCTGCGTCTGCTGGACAAGTCCGAGGGGCGTCTAAGCCTGGAGGCACTGGGCATGCAGGGCGACGTTCTGTCACGCTTCACGCGCCTGGTAGCGCAACCCCATGGCATTATTTTGGTCACTGGGCCGACCGGCTCGGGTAAAACCACCACCCTTTATGCAGGGCTGAGTCGGCTCGATGCGGCACACAGCAACATCATGACGGTGGAAGATCCGATTGAGTATGAGTTGCCCGGGGTGGGGCAAACCCAGGTTAACGCCCGCATCGACCTGACCTTTGCCAAGGCCCTGCGCGCTATCCTGAGGCAAGACCCGGATGTGATCATGATTGGCGAGATTCGTGATTTTGAGACCGCCCAGATCGCGATTCAGGCCTCGCTCACCGGCCATTTGGTACTGGCCACCTTGCACACCAATGACGCCACCAGCGCCGTCACCCGGCTGACGGACATGGGCGTGGAGCCTTTTCTACTGAGTTCCTCACTGCTGGGTGTGCTGGCGCAGAGGCTGGTCCGAAAGCTGTGCCGGTCCTGCCAGGGTACCGGCTGTGCCAGCTGTGGCCAGACCGGCTATGCCGGGCGCAGCGGCGTGTTTGAGCTGCTGGTGACCGACGAAGCCATTCGCGCCCAGATCCACAGCCGGGCCTCTGAAGCCGACATCCGTACGGCTGCGTTGGCGGGGGGCATGTGCCTGATGCGCGACGATGGCGAGCGGTTGGTCACGGCCGGACTGACCTCGCGTGAAGAGCTGCTGCGCGTGACGCGTGACTAAGCCGGTCAACCCCCGCCAAAAAGTAACGCCATGCCGGTTTACTCATTTGAAGCGCTGAGCGCCGACGGCCAGTCCCGCAAAGGGGTGATCGAAGCCGACTCGGCGCGCTCGGCACGTGCCCAGTTACGCGGGCAGGCGCTGGTGCCGCTCAAAGTTGATCTGGCTGGTGCTTCGAACGTCGATTCGGCGGCTAAAGGCACCGCCGGTGGGTCGGTTCGGGTCCGGCGGGTGTTCAAGCCGCTCGGTTTGATGATCTGGACCCGCCAAATCGCGGGTCTGGTGTCGTCGGGCCTGCCCTTGGAGCGGGCGCTCACCTCTCTGGCGGACGAGGCTGAACAGGATGCACAGCGCTACCTCGTGGCCAATTTGCGGGCCGAGGTGAACGGCGGCGCCACCTTTGCCCGCGCCCTGGCGCTGCACCCGCGCGAGTTCTCCGCCATTTATGTGGCCGTGATCGACGCTGGCGAGCAAAGCGGAAATCTAGGCTTGGTTCTGGAGCGTCTGGCGGATGACCTCGAGGAACAGCAGGCGCTCAAGGCCAAGCTGATCGGCGCGGCACTTTACCCGGCGATCGTGACCTTGGTGGCCATCTTCATCGTGCTGTTCCTGGTGACCTACGTGGTGCCGCAGGTGGCCCAGGTGTTTGCGGGCAGCAAGCGAGCCCTGCCACTGCTGACCGTGCTGATGATCGGCCTCAGCGATCTGGCCCGACAGCACGGCTGGATCCTGCTGCTGGCCCTATTTTTAGGTGCCATTGGCGCCAGAATAGCGCTGGCTAACGCTGGCATTCGTGAAAAATTTGACGCCTTCTGGCTGACCCTGCCGGTGCTGGGTCGACTGGCGCTGGGCTACAACGCGGCGCGCTTTGCCAATACCCTGGCAATGCTTGCCGGTGCGGGCGTGCCTATCCTCAAAGCCCTGCAGGCCGCAGCGGAGACTCTGTCCAACCGCGCCATGCGGCGCGATGCGCTGGAGGCGCTGGTGCTGGTGCGAGAGGGGGCGCCATTGGCGTCTGCATTGGCGCAAAAAAAACGCTTCCCTGGCCTGCTGGCCATGTTTGCCCGCTTGGGGGAGCAAACCGGGCAATTGCCGCTGATGCTGCAGCGGGCAGCCAAGCAGCTCAGTGCCGAAGTGCAGCGCCGCGCCATGCAGTTGGCCACTTTGCTGGAGCCACTGCTGATCGTGGCCATGGGCGTGGTGGTGATGCTGATTGTGCTGGCGGTGCTGCTACCCATCATCCAGCTCAATCAGCTGGTCAAGTAGCGCTGGTTTAAAAAGATTCCCAGTCGCCGTCGTCGTTGCCTGTGGCCGAGACGGTTTCCTTGGCCTTGGTCGGGCGCTGCGGCAGCAATTTGGCCGGCGCAGAAGCGCTTGCTGCCGGCGAGCGCGCTGTCGCACCCATCGGTGTGCTGGTAGCCCGCCGCTCGCCGCCCTTGTAATGGGCCGCTTTGGGCAGGGCGGAGCGAACCGGCGCCTGCGTCGTATGGCTGCCGCGTTGGCCGTCTTGCCCGCTCAGTTTGAACACCGCCACCATCTGCACCAGCTCCTGCGCCTGCGACTTCAAACTGCTGGCCGCCGCCGCCATTTGCTCCACCAGCGCTGCGTTTTGCTGCGTCGCCTGGTCCATCAGCGTCACGGCTTGGCCCACCTGTGCGACACCCAGGCTTTGCTCGTTGCTGGCCGCGCTGATTTCACCCATGATGTCGGTCACCCGCCGGATCGAACTCACCACCTCGGTCATGGTCACCCCCGCCTGATCGACCAGTGCGGTACCGTGGGCCACACGTTCGACGCTGGCATTGATCAGGGCCTTGATTTCCTTGGCAGCCTCAGCCGATCGGCCGGCCAGGGACCTCACTTCGCTGGCCACCACGGCAAAGCCGCGCCCCTGCTCGCCGGCGCGGGCGGCCTCCACGGCCGCATTGAGCGCCAAGATATTGGTTTGGAAGGCGATGCCGTCGATAACTTGAATGATGTCGGAGATTTTGCGCGACGACTCGTTGATGCCTTTCATGGTGTCCACCACCTGGCTCACCACCTCGCCGCCTTTGATGGCCACTTCAGAGGCACTGCGTGCAAGCTGGTTGGCCTGAGCCGCACTGCCGGCGTTCTGGCTTACCTTGGAGCCCAGCTCCTCCATCGAGGCCGCGGTTTGCTGCAGCGAGCTGGCCTGCTGCTCAGTCCGCATCGACAGATCTTGGTTACCCTGGGCAATCTCGGCGCTGGCCAAGGCCACGCTTTCGGCATTGGTTTTAACGCCGCGCACAATGCCGGCGAAGCTGCTTTGCATCCGGCCCATGGCTGCCAACAGCTTGATGGTTTCCTCATTCCCGAAGGGGGTGACTATGCCCGCCAGGTTGCCTTGTGCCAGTTGGTCGGCAATGTTGACAGCTTCGTTCATGGGGCGCGTCAGGCGTCCGGCCAGCCAAATCGCGGCCAACAGCAACACGAGGGTGGCGGCCAGCAGGGTGACGCCAATCTGCAAGCGGGAGCCGTCAGCTTCGACGATCGCCTCGGCGTTGACTTCCTTCACATGCTTGCCAATCAGGTCGCCTTGCGTGGCCATTTGCTGCTCAAGTTCGACGAACACTTTTTGAAACTCCGGAGCTGCCGCCTGCGCGGCCACAGTGTCGCTGGCGGCCAGCTTTTGCAGCTCGGCCGCGCTCGCGATGTACTTGGCAACCAGGGGCAGCGAGGTGGTGATGGCGGTCTTGAGCTCGGCCGAATCTGCCAGTCGCTGCAGGTCTGTCATGGCCTTGTTAAAGATACTCGTGTGTTCGGCCAGGCCTTTCTCGGCCTCCTCCAGCTGGGCTGCGTCCTTGTTCAGTCCCCCCAGCAGCGCCAGCAGTACGTCGCCCCGGAGCGCGTCATGCATCATGTCGGCTTCC
>CAMCZF010000058.1 GCA_945885775.1 Rhodoferax sp. OV413
GTTGCCAGCCACAGGAAAGGCGCCAGCGGCAGGCGCGATTGCTCGGACATCAGCTTGAGTTGCGCCGTGAAGGCGCTGATGGCCCAAGCCTGCTGGACAAAGACCACCGCAAAGGCCACCAGCACGAACTGCCCCAGCACAAACAGCAGGCGCTTGGAGCGCGGCGGCAAGCGCTCGCTGGCCAGGCTGACGCGGATGTTGAGCTCATTGAGCACGGTGATCGGCAGCAAGGCAAAAACGGCCACGGTCATGAGCAGACCAGACAGTTCCTCGGTCAGGGCCAGCGGGCGACCCCAGCCGTAGCGCATCACCACGGCCCCCAGCACCAGCGCAAAGATGCCGGCCAAGGCACCAGCCCCGACCACGGCCAACATCAGCGCCAGGCCGCGCCAGAGCCGCTCCAGAGCGGCCACCCAGGGTGCCGGGCTCAGCGGCGGCTGCGCCATCATTTCGGCAGGGCGTCCAGTACCTTCTGGCGGTAGGCGATGGCATCGGCGCCGGTTTCCTTGGCCAGCACGTCCCAGGTCTCGAGGGCAGACCGGCGGATCGCCGCCTTGTCGGCCGCAGGCAGGGCCGGGTGGTAGGTCACACCCTGGCTCTGCAGCTTGTCACGCGAGGCGGCCTCGGTCGCCGTGTCGGTATCGAAATTGAAACTGACACGTTCGAGTTCTGTCACCGCGTCGAGAAAGCCCTTCTTCAGGTCTGCCGGCAAGGCGGCCCATTTGGCTTTGTGGGCCAACAAGGCGTAGGGGGCCGGCGGGAACGGAAACCCCGTGGGCGTGACGTGCTTGGCCACCTCCTGCAGGGAGATGGAGTTGGCGAACCGTGGCGCGTACAGGGCGCAGTCCACCACGCCGGTTTGCATCGCCGCATACAACTCGTTTTGCGGCACGATCTGGGCGGCAACTCCCAGCCGTTTGAAGGTTTCCACCTGCTCACGGCTGCCGACCCGCAGCTTTTTCTTCTTGAGCTCTTCCAGCGTCTTGACAGGCTCACGGCAAAACAGCGCAGCGTCCACGATCGAGAAGCCGAGGAAGCCCGGGACTTCGACGTTCCATTTGGCGATCCCTTCCTTGAGCACCGACTTCAGAGCCGGCAGTGCTTTGAGGTGCTCATCGGCATTCGCCACCAGGCCATAAACATAAATATTGGCCAGGGCGGGCGCGTCACGGCCCAGAAACGGGGGCCAGATGTAGCCCAGCTCGGGTGTGCCGGTCTGCATGAAGCGCATGGCATCGGCATCCTTAAGGCCAAGGGCACCCCCCTCGGAGACAGAAATCTTGAGCTTGCCGCCAGTGCGTTTTTCTACATCGGCCGCAAAGGTGCGGATCTGCGCCGACTCCGGGCGCGATGCCGGGTAGCTGTTGTTGAACCGCCATTCAGTCTGGGCCTGGGCCGGGACCTGCAACAACAAGGCCACGCCCACGGCACGGGCAGCATTCGTCAAGACATTCAGGGTTTTCATGGATTCTCCAAAGACAAGTTGAAAGAGTCGTCGAGGCACCATTCTAGGGACAGCGGACGGCAACAGGCGGTGAAGGACGAGACAGGGCTTTCATCGCCGTGGCAATCCGAATTCATGGATCCCCGGTCGAAGCCGGGGATGACGCTTTGAGGCCGTCATCCACCTGGCAACGGGGATCCATGGCGGGGCTGGCTCAGGCCACCACCCGCCGCGCCACAAAATCGGCTACCTGGGCCTCGTCGTAGCCCAGCGCGGCCAGCAGCTCGAGTGTGTGCTGGCCCCGGGTTGGCGGTTGTAGCCGTACGCCCAGGCGCTGCCCGCCCATGGTGAAGGGAAACAGCGCGGTGCCCACGCGCTGGCCGGCGCGCTCACCGTCTGGCAGGGTGATGTCGGCCAGGCCACCGGTCGCCAATAGGTGCTCGTCCTCGTACAACTCTTCGGGCTTTCGGATCGGCGCAAAAGGCAGGCCTACGCGCTCAAACAGGGCGGCCAGATCGGCGGCGCGCCAGGCAGTCAGTCGCTCACGCAATACCGGCATCAAGGTGCCCCGCCCCTGCACCCGCAGGTTGTTGCTGGCGTATTGCGGCAAATCGCGCAGGTCGGCCAGGCCCAGCGCGTCGCAAAAGGTCAGCCATTGGGTGTCGCTGACAGCGGCCAGGAAAATCTGTTCGCCGTCCTTGACCGTGAAGATGTCGTAAATGCCCCAGGCCGAAATGCGGTCTGGCATGGGCGCGGCGGCGCGGCCGGTGATGGCGTACTGCAGCATGTGCTGGCCCACCAGAAACACATTGTTTTCATAGAGTGCGGTCTGTACCTCCTGGCCTCGCCCGGTGATGCCGCGCTGGATCAGGGCCCCCATGGCGCCGATGGCACCAAACATGCCGCCCATGATGTCGTTCACACTGCTGCCAGCACGCAGCGGGTCGCCCGGGCGGCCGGTCATGTAGGCCAGGCCACCCATCATCTGCACCACCTCGTCGAGTGCGGTGCGGTGGTCGTAGGGGCCTGGCAGAAACCCTTTGTGGCTGACATAGATCAGGCGCGGGTCGGTCTGGCTGAGCGAGGCGTAATCCAAACCGTACTTGGCCATGGTGCCGGGCTTGAAGTTTTCGGCCACCACATCGGCGCTGGCCGCCAAGCGCCGTGCCGCCGCCGCGCCTTCAGGGTGGTGCAGGTCAATGGCGATGCTCTTCTTGTTGCGGTTGAACATGGGGAAGAAACCGGCGCCTGCGCCCAGCAGATGCCGCGTCCGATCGCCCTCAATCGGCTCCACCTTGATCACTTCAGCGCCCAAGTCAGCCAGAACCATGCCGCAGGTGGGGCCCATCACCATGTGGGTGAATTCAACCACCCGTAAACCGGTGAGGGGAAGGGCGGGATCAGCGCTCAGTTGTGTCGTCATGCCGCCATTGTGCAACGGCCCAGACATGGCATCATGGCGTGATTACCTGCTTATTTGTCATGGATTATTGAATAAATAAGGAGTTAATGGCCTCCTTGGTATGCAATACAGTCATAGGGATGAAAAACCGATCCACGGTACCCGACAAACGCGAAACATTGCCCGTGCCGCAGGCGGTATTGTTTGACGCTTATGGCACGCTGTTCGACGTCTACAGCGTGGCGCTGGCAGCCGAGCAGCTGTTCCCTGGCCATGGCCAGGCGCTGAGCCTGCTGTGGCGCGACAAACAAATTGAGTACACCCGGCTGGTGACCACCAGCAACCACGGCGCACATTACCGTCCGTTTTGGGAGCTGACCCGCGCCGCCCTGGTGTTTGCTATTAAAAAAATAGCTATAACCCCAGTAATCACGGGGCCTGAGGCCACTTTTGATCAAAATTTTGGTGCAGCGGTTGAGCGACTGATGAACCAGTACCGCAGCCTGAGCGCCTTCCCGGAAAACCGCGAGGTGCTGAGCGAGCTGCAGCGGCGAGGCATCCCAACCGGCATCCTGAGCAACGGCGACCCGGCGATGCTGGAGCTGGCAGTCAAGTCCGCCGGGCTCGACGGGCTCCTGAGCCACATCATCAGCGTCGACCCGATCCGCAAATACAAGACCCACCCCGAGGCTTACGCGCTGGGCGAACAAGCCACCGGGCTGCCGGCCGGGCGCATCGCCTTTGTCAGCTGCAACGCCTGGGACGCGCTGGCCGCCACTTGGTACGGCTACCAGACACTGTGGGTCAACCGCTACCAACAGCCATTTGAAGAGCTCGGCACCCAGCCCACCCGAACTGGCAACAGCCTGCGCGCCGTACTGGATTTTTTTCCATCCCAACCCCTGAACGAGGTTTGACACCATGACCGAACGCACCCCCGCCCACCGCCTGCAGGTGGCGACCGAACTGCACCATTTCATTGAAGACCGGGTGCTGCCCGGCACCGGCATCCGACCGGCCAAGTTCTGGAAGGGCTTTGACGCCATCGTGGCGGATCTGGCGCCGAAAAACCTGGCCCTGCTGGCCGAACGCGACCGGCTGCAAACCGAGCTGGACACCTGGCACAGCGCCCACCCCGGCCCGATTCAGGACATGCCGGCCTACCGCGCTTTTTTGACGCGCATCGGCTACCTGGTGCCCGAGCCAGGCAAGGTGAAGATCAGCACGACAGGGGTTGATACCGAATTGGCCAAGCAGGCCGGGCCCCAGCTGGTGGTGCCCGTGCTCAACGCCCGTTACGCCCTCAACGCCGCCAACGCGCGCTGGGGCAGCCTGTACGACGCGCTGTACGGCACTGACGTGATCGGCGAGGCCGAGGGCTGCGAGAAGGTCGGCAAAGGCGGTGGCTACAACCCGAAACGCGGTGCCAAAGTGATCGAGTACGCCCGCCATGTGCTGGACCGCACCGCGCCGCTACGCCGGGGCTCGCACCTGGATTCGGTGGGTTACCGGATCAAGGACGGCAAGCTTGCTGTGACATTGAGCGACGGCAGCAACACCAGCCTGGCCGATGCCGCGCAGCTGGTCGGCTACCGGGGCGAGGCCAAGCGCCCCTCGGCGGTGCTGCTGGTGCACCACGGCCTGCACCTGGACATCCGCATCGACCGCGCCACGCCTATTGGCGCCACCGACCCGGCTGGCGTCTGCGACCTGGTGCTGGAGGCCGCCTTGTCCACCATCCTCGACCTGGAAGACTCGGTGGCGGTGGTGGACGCGCAGGACAAGGTGCTGGCCTACAGCAACTGGCTGGGCATCTTGCAGGGCACGCTGACCGAGTCGTTTCAGAAAGGCGGCCAGACGCTGACGCGCGGCCTGAACCCGGACCGTCTCTACACCCCGCCCTCGGGCAAGGGCCGAATAGTTCGTCTGCACGGCCGCTCGCTGATGTTCGTGCGCAATGTCGGTCATCTGATGACCAACCCGGCCATCTTGTACACGGCCAAAGACGGCCAGGTGCGCGAGATTCCAGAGGGCATCCTGGACGCGGTGGTCACCACCACCATCGCTCTGCACGACCTCAAGCGCACGGCCAAAGACGCCATCCGCAACTCGCGCCAGGGCTCGGTCTACATCGTCAAGCCCAAGATGCACGGTCCGGCCGAGGTGGCCTTTGCCGCCGAACTGTTCTCGCGGGTGGAAAAGCTGCTGGGCCTGCCTGACAGCACGGTCAAGCTCGGCATCATGGACGAAGAGCGCCGCACCAGCGTCAACCTGCAGGCCTGCATTGCGGCCGCCGCCAGCCGCGTGGCCTTCATCAACACCGGCTTCCTGGACCGCACCGGCGACGAGATGCACAGCGCCATGCAGGCCGGCCCCATGATCCGCAAGGGCGACATGAAGACCAGCGCATGGATTGCCGCTTACGAGCGCAACAACGTGCTGGTCGGCCTGGCCTGCGGTCTGCGTGGCCGGGCCCAGATCGGCAAGGGCATGTGGGCCATGCCCGACCTGATGAAGGCCATGCTGGAACAAAAAATCGGTCACCCCAAAGCCGGCGCCAACACCGCCTGGGTGCCCAGCCCCACCGGTGCCACGCTGCACGCGCTGCACTACCACCAGGTGCTGGTGTCGGACGTTCAAAAGGGCCTGGAAAAAATCAAGGCCAGCAAGGAACGCGAGGCGCTGCTGACCGGCCTGCTGAGCATCCCGGTCACCGCCACGCCCAACTGGAGCGCGGCCGAGAAGCAGCAGGAGCTGGACAACAATGCCCAAGGCATCCTGGGCTATGTGGTGCGCTGGGTCGACCAGGGCGTGGGCTGCTCCAAGGTGCCCGACATCCACAACATCGGCCTGATGGAAGACCGCGCCACGCTGCGCATCAGCAGCCAGCACATCGCCAACTGGCTGCGCCACGGCGTGGTGAGCGAAGCCCAGGTGCGCGAAACCTTTGAGCGCATGGCCGCCGTGGTAGACAGCCAGAACGCCGGTGACCCGCTGTACCAACCCATGGCCGGCCACTTCGACACCTCCAAGGCCTACCAGGCCGCCTGCGACCTGGTGTTCAAGGGCCTGGCCCAGCCCAGCGGCTACACCGAGCCGCTGCTGCACGCCTGGCGGCTAAAGGTCAAGGCGGGCTGAAGCGTTTCACCAACGTGCGCCTTGCTGGAACCCGACAACGTGATCGCCACCCCCCATAGCGCCGGCAGCTCGTTCGAACCGTCCCGGGCGTCCAGGCTGCGAGTACCGCTGCGCCGATGATGCCACTGCGCAAAGCATCCCTGGTGGCGATCGTGTTCACGCTGGCCGCCACCTGCCTGTTCGCGATCATGGACACCACCACCAAGTACGTGGTCCAGACTGTGCCGGTGCTGATGGCCCTGTGGGCGCGCTACTTCCTTCAGGCGCTGATCTCCAGCCTGTGGCTCTGGCCGACGCATGGGCGCGCCCTGTTGCGCACCCGCCGGCCCTGGCTGCAGGCGCTTCGCGGCCTGTCGCTGGTGGCGAGCACGCTGTTCGCGATCCTCAGCGTGCGCTTCATGCCGGTGGGCGAATTCGTCGCGATCGTCATGCTGGTCCCGGTGATCGTGACCCTGATCTCGGCCACCTTGTTCCGGGAGCGGGTTCGGCCGACGCAATGGCTGTTCCTGCTGGTTGGCTTCGCCGGCGTGATGCTGATCATCGAGCCGGCCCAACCGCGCTTCGGCTGGAACACACTGCTGCCGCTGGCCTGCGTGGTCGCCGCCGTCGCCTACCAGCTCAGCAGCAGCCACCTGAGCCGCACCGAGCCGGCCAGCACAGTTCACTTTTTGAGCATGTGCATCGGAGCGATCGCCGCCAGCCTGCTGCTGCCTTGGGGCTGGTCGACGGTCGATTCCGGTTTCATGTGGCTGCTGATGGTGGCCATGGGGGCGATGGGCGCCGTCAGCCATTTCCTGCTGGCCCTGGCCTACCAGCGCGCGCCGGCCACCGAGGTGGTGCCGTACATGTACTCGCAAGTCGGCTTCGCGGTGCTGTTTGGCTGGATCGTGTTCGGCGAGTTGCCGGGCACGCTGGCTGGCACCGGCATCGTGCTGATCATCCTGTCGGGACTGGTGAACGCCTGGCAGCTGCGGCTGCAACTGCGCCAGCGTCCATGAGGCACCCTCATCTGGAGGATGTGTTGCTGCAGGCGCTGCGCCCGAGTTCCACGCCACCGTCAGGCCATCGATGAGTATTGAGGCTAGTATTCCTGCGCGATGATCCTCGTTCGTATTGCCCGGAGCGTGCCATGACCCACTTTCTGCCTACCGACTCTCCCGCAAACCAGGGCATGTGCCCGCAGCGCCTGGCACGTGCTTCTGCCCTGCTCGCCGCCGAGGTGGCTGAGCGCCGTGTCGCCGCCGCGTCGATGCTCGTGGCCCGCAACGGGCGTGTGGTGCAGCACGTGGGCCATGGTGCCGCGCCCGACGCGGTGTACTTGCTGGCCTCGATCACCAAGCCAGTGAATGCAGTGGCCGTGCTGTTGCTGGTCGAGCGTGGCCTGGTGTCGCTGGACGACCCGGTGGCACGCTATCTGCCGGAGTTTGCGGGGCCCGATCGGTCGGCCGTGCGGGTACGCGACCTGCTGACCCACACCTCCGGCCTGCCCGACATGCTCCCAGAGAACCTGGCACTGCGACGCGCACATGCCCCCCTGAGCGCCTTCGTGCAGGGCGTCTGCACCACGCCGCTGGTGTATCCGCCGGGCACCGGTTTCGATTACCAGAGCATGGGCACGCTGCTGGCCGGTGAGATCGTGCAACGGGTTTCCGGGCTGCCCCTGCGCACGTTCTACCAGCAGGACATCTTCGAGGTGCTGGGCATGCACCAAGCCTCGCTGGGACTGGGCGGACGCCCGATTGCCAACACGGTCTGGTGCCAGTACGAGAGCAGCCCGGATGTGGCACTTTTCGGCGCCAACACGCCTTATTGGCGCGACATGGGCCACCCCTGGGGCGGCATGCACGCCACCGTGAGCGACCTTGCGCTGTTACTGCAAGCCTTCCTGAATGGTGGGGCGCTCGGGGGGCGCAGGCTGCTGGGCCGCGCCACGGTCCAGCGCATGGTCAGCGACCAGAACACCGCCATTGGCAAACCCTGGGGCTTGGGCTGGGGTCTAGCGACCAGCCCGGTATGGGTCTACTGCGGCGAGCTGGTGTCGCCACGCACCTTCGGCCATTCGGGCGCGACCGGCACGGTGGCCTGGGCTGACCCGGACACGCAGGTGCAGTGCGTGATCCTGACCTCCCGACCCACGGCGCATGACGATGGCCGCCTGCTGCGGGTGGTCTCCAATGCAGTGGCCGCGTCGGTGGTAGGCTGATGGCGCACCGCGCCACGCTGCTGCACGCCTAGCGGCTGAAGGTGAAGGCCGGGTGATGGGTAGGGTCTGTCGACCCGCTACATTTGTCGTAACATACAAACAACGACACTGACAGGGGGGCAACATGGCAGTCCACACCTTTTCAAGCCGGGACTTTACGCGCGACGTGTCAGCCGCCAAACGGGCGGCTGTCAATGGGCCGGTGTTCATCACAGATCGAGGACGGCCTGCATTTGCACTGCTCAATATTGACGATTACCACCGCATGGTGGGCCAGAGCGAACCGACTCTCCTGGCGGTGATGGATGGCATTGCTGGCGGCGCGGACATTGAGTTCGATCCGCCGCGTTTGAACTTCCAAAGCCAGGTCGTCAAGTTGGCTTAGGGTTTGACCATGTTTGTCCTTGACACCCATGTTGTCTCCGAATTGCGTCATGGCAAGCCCAATCAATCGACTGTGGTGCGAGCCTGGGCCGCTGCGCAACCCGTCAGCACGCTTTACCTGTCTGCCATCACCATCCTTGAGCTGGAAATGGGCATCCAAACTCTGGAACGCCGCACACCACCCCAAGGCAGTGCGCTGCGCCGCTGGTTAGGCGGTGTGCGCGCCGCGTTCGCCAATCGCATCTTGCCGTTTACCGACAACACGGTGCCTGTGTGCGCTGCGCTGCACATTCCCGACCCACGGTCCGAGCGTGACGCCATGATCGCCGCTACCGCGATGGAGCATCGCTTCACCGTTGTCACCCGCAACACGGCTGACTTCGCCGGCACCGGTGTGGCGCTAGTCAATCCTTGGGGCGTCTGACACCGGATTTTTTCATCGTCGCCTTGCAGTGATACAGCAACCAGGTCCCCGCGTTGCATCAGGCCCAATTGCTATTGATTAAATAGCTACTCCGCATTATTTCACGGGGGCTAGAGGCCGATTTTCTATAAAAGCTCAGGCCTCTACCCGGATCACGCCCTGAGCGGCCAAGGCCGCAATATCTTCATCACTGACCTGCAATGACTGCAGAATTGCCCGGGTATGCTGCCCCAGGCGCGGGGCTGCGGCGAGTGCCTGGCCTGGGTCGCCGTCGGCCTGGTACCCGCCGCCAAAATCACGCATCACGCCACCGGGGTACACCGTCTGCCGCACTGGCAGCGTCATGCGCCCACCGCCCATCAAATCGGGCAAGACCTGGCTCAAGGGACGCAACAAGGCGCAGGGCACCGCCAGGTTCGCCAGCGCGGCCTCCAGCGGCGCGGCTTCGCGCTGCCCGATGGCAGCAGTCAATACGGCGTGAATACGCTCGGGCGCCAAACCCACGACAAAGCCGCCACTTTTCAGGGCGGACTGGTCAATCAGAGTGGCGTCCTGCGTCAGGTCCGGCAAGCCGAGCACCGCACACAGGGACTGAAATTGCTGCGCCGTGTTGGCCGCGATCGATATCCAGCCGTCAGCGCAGGCAAAGGTGGCAGCACCTGGGCTGCCCGAGAACCCCCGATTGCCCACCCGTGGCGCGTCCTGGCCGCTCAGCGCTACCTTGGAGGCCTCGGGCCACATCAGTTGCAAGGCGGCCTGCGCCATCGAAATGTCGAGCCGGGCACCCACGCCCCGTCGCTCGCGCCGCAGCAGCGCAGCGAGGATGGCCTGTGCAGCCACCATGCCGGTAGCGCTGTCGATGACCGGGAAGCCCACTTTCATCGGATCCTGCCCCGCCTCCCCCTGCATCCAACCCATGCCCATGGCGGACTGCACCACGTGGTCATAGGCCGGGCGCGGGGCCCACTCACCCTCTTGGCCAAAGCCAGAGATGCTGGCGTACACGATGTCCGGTTTGATCGCCCGCACCCCCTCGTAATCAAAACCCAGGCGTGCCACCGCCCCGGGGCGGT
Source organism: Rhodoferax sp. OV413 (assembly GCA_945885775.1). Taxonomy (GTDB): domain Bacteria; phylum Pseudomonadota; class Gammaproteobacteria; order Burkholderiales; family Burkholderiaceae_C; genus Rhodoferax. The sequence goes on from CAMCZF010000058.1 coordinate 10,069, forward strand.
AGTTCTCAATGAACACATCGCTCTGGCGAATCAGTTCGGTCAGCCACTGCCTGGCGCTGGGGTGCTTGAGATCGATGGCCAGCGACTGCTTGCCGCCATTGATCGCAGCAAAGCCCACGCTCACGTCTTGGTCGAGCCGATCCCGCGCCCAACGCAGGATGTCGCCCTTGCCAGGCGGCTCGACCTTGATCACATCGGCGCCTTCAAGCGCCAGGTAATGCGACGCCGTGGGGCCGGCAATGACGTGGGACAGATCCAGGACCCGAACGCCCTGCAAGGCTTGCATGCTCATGAATCAATCCGCCTTGACACCGGCCATCTGGATCAGTCGTGCCCACTTCTGGGATTCCGCCACCATGAACCGGGTAAAGGCCTCGGGAGACTCTGATAACTCCGGCTCGGTACCGGCCGCCAGGTAATGGGTCCGCAGTTCGGGATCGCTAAGGGCCTTGCGCGTGGCAATGAAGATCTGCTGGACCACCGGACCCGGCGTATTGGCAGGCGCCCACAGGCCACCCCAGGACTCCTGGACAAACAGGTCATCGCCATACAACTCCTTGAGCGTGGGCACATCGGGCAGTGAGCTCATGCGCTTGGCACCCGTCACCGCCAGGGCTCGCACCTTGCCGGCTTTGACAAACGGCACCGAAGTCCCGGCGATCGGGAAAGCGTATTGGATCTGGTTGGACAAAAGCGCTGGCACCAACTCCACTGACCCCCGTTACGGCACGTGGACCGCGTTGAGCTTCAAGACGCCCACGAAAGTGGCACCGGCAATGTGAGCCGAAGTACCGATACCGCCCGAGCCATAGTTGAGCTCACCCGGCTTGCTGCGAATCAGCGCCTCCAGTTCCTTGGCCGATTTGATCGGAGAGTCGGCGGGCACGATCAGCACTGCAGGCGTGGTGCTGGTCTTAGAAATTGGCACAAAGGTCACTACTGGATCAAATTTGGCCTCTGGCCTGAGAATTTTCTGGACCACCTGCGAGATGGAGCCCGCCAGCAGGGTGTAACCGTCGGCCGGCGCCTGCGTCACCACCTCGGCCGCCAAAATACCGGCGGCGCCGACCCGGTTCTCGACCACCACCGCACCACCCAGGGCCTCGGCCAGCTTGGGGGCCAGGCGCCGGGTCTCGATGTCCGGACCACCGCCGGCGGCAAAGGGCACGACGATCTTGACTGGCCGGTTGGGGTACGACTGCGCCAGGGCCTGAAGCGCCAACAGACCGCCCAGAGCGCCCAGGGCGCCCAGCGTGACGCGGCGAAGCATTGAAAAAGCTGGCATGCTGTGACTCCTCGTTTTTGAAAAATTTCCGATCCTGCCCCAATGTAAACTGTGCTGGCATATCGGTCAATTGCCAAGATGAGTCGCTGCCCTGGCGCCACCTGCCACGGCCGATGTACCCGATTGACGACCACACCACCTGGAGCCCCTGACCCATGGATCTGTCCCGCTTTCCCCGCCGCCGCTACACCATTGGCGCCACGCCACTGGAATTTTTGCCCAACTTCACCCGCGCCCTGAGCCCGGACGGCCAGGGCCCCAACATCTGGATCAAGCGCGACGACATGCTGGGCCTGTTCCCCGGTGGCAACAACACACGCAAGCTCGAATTCTTGGTGGCCGACGCCCTGGCGCAGGGTGCCGACACGCTGATCACCTGTGGCGCGCCGCAGTCCAACCACTGCCGCATCACGCTGGCAGCGGCGGTCAAAGAGGGGCTGAAATGCCGCTTTGTGATTGAAGAGCGGGTGCCGGGCAGCTTTCATGAAGATGCCAGCGGGAACCACTTCCTGTTCCGCCTGATGGGCGTGGAGGCGCTCACGGTGGTGCCAGCCGGCAGCAACATGGGGGCGGCCATGCAACAGGTGGCCGACGAGCTGGTGGCACAGGGCCGCAAGGGCTACATCATTGCCGGCGGCGGCTCCAACGCACTGGGCGGCCTGGGCTATGTGGCCTGTGCGCAGGAGTTGCAGCAGCAGTTTTACGAGCAGGACGTGCGCATTGACCAGGTGGTGGTCGGCTCGGGCAGCTCGGGCACCCATGGCGGACTGGTGGCCGGCTTTATTGGTAACCACATCAACATCCCGATTGTCGGTATTGGCGTCAGCCGCGACCCGGCCGACCAGGAGCCGCTGGTCTACAAAGAAGCCCAGGCCGTGGCTGATTTGCTGGGACTGGGCCTGACCATCCCGCGCGAGGCGGTGGTCAGCGTGGGCGGCTTTTGGCAGCCCAAGTACTCGATCCCGAACGAGAAGATGGTGGAAGCGGTGCAGATGCTGGCCCGCACAGAAGCCATCCTGCTCGACCCGGTCTACACCGGCAAGATCATGGCCGGCCTGATCGGGCTGGTCCGCCAAGGCTTCTTCAAGCCGGGTGAGAACGTGCTGTTCCTGCACACCGGCGGTCTGCCTTCACTGCACGCCTATGAGGCGGTGGTGCTGGGCAAGACCCCTGTGGCAGCCTGAGCCTGATGCAAGTTTTGTCAGCGGTTAAACTAAGTGCTACACCTTCGAATGCCGTCAGACATTAACAGGGCACACCATGCAAACCTCCACACTACGCGCCGCAGGTGGCTCGATAGCCGTCACTATTCCGCAGTCGCTGGCCAAGTCCATTGGTATGCAAGCTGGCGACAAGGTCAGCTTTGAATTTGAAGCCGGGCGTTTGATCATTTCGCCGATCAGCCGTCGCAAGTACAGCCTGCAAGAGCTGCTGGCCATGCAGGGTGACGAGCCGCTGGTCATCGACCAGGCTTGGGACAGCATGCCCGCTGTCGGCCAGGAGGTTCCTGTTTGAGCCGCCGGGTTTGGCAGCGCGGCGACATCGTGGTCGCCAGCTTCGACCCGACGCTGGGCCAGGAGCAGCAAGGGCGCAGGCCCGGCATGGTGGTCACCCACGCCAATTTGAACCGGCTTGGCATGATCGGCCTGTGCCCCATCACGCAGGGCGGCATGGGCGCACGCAATGCGGGTTTGTCGGTCAGTTTGATGGGCAGCGGCACGCAGACGCAGGGCGTCGTGCTGGTGCACCAGTTCAGGATGATTGACCCATCACAGCGCGCATTGACCCTGATTGAGCAAGCGCCGGACGATTTGGTGGAGGAAGTGCGGGCGCGGGTGGCCGCAATGCTCGATTGACCGCCAAAAAAGCCACTGACAGCCGAGGCTGGCAGTGGCTGGCAGGGGCCAGACGAACTTGAGGCGTTTGGCCAACCCGCAGGACCTTATTTGAGCCCGGCCTTCTTCACATAAGCATCGGTCACAAAGGCGGCGTAGTCAGGCTTGACCTCCTGGATACGACCCTGCTCTTTCAGGAAGGCAGCTGTGCTGGTCATGGCCTTGGCGGCGCCACCACCGAGCCAGGCAGCGCTGAGCTGCTGTGCCGGCGTGGGGAACTTGTACAGGCTCATGGCGGCCGGCACGTCTTTGGCATCGGCCTTGGTCATCTTGGCGATGGCCTTGACTTGCGCGGTATCCGCCGTCCACTTCTTGCCGTCCTTGCGGTACTCTTCGTCGGCCTTGGCCAGCGCCTTCACCAGTGCCACCATGAAGGCTTCGTTCTCGGACGCCCACTTGGCGTTAACAGCAAAGCCGTCAAAGGTGGGGAAGCCCTTGGCGCCAATGCTGCCTGAGCTGGCAATCGACTTGCCCTTGCCCTTGATCTTGGAGAGCACCGGGTCCCAGATGAAAGCCGCGTCAATGTCGCCGCGCTCCCAGGCTGCCGCAATTTCGGGCGGACGCATGTTCATGACGTTGACCGAGTTGGCGTCCAGCCCTTCCATTTTCATGATCGCCATCAACTGGTAATGGGCGGTCGAGACAAAGGGCGTGGCGACCTTTTTGCCTTTGAGGTCCTTCACACTGTTGACGCCCGAGCCGCTGCGGGCAATCAAGGCTTCGGCATCAGCAATGTCGTCCAGGATCCAGAACAGCTTGATGTCCTGGCCCTGGCTGGCAGCCGCAGTCAAGGGGCTGGAGCCGACCTGGCCCAGCTGCACATCGCCTGAGGCCATGGCCTTGATCACGTCACCACCGCCGCCAAATAGCCGGAAGTTGATTTTGTAGCCGGTGGCTTTTTCCAACTCGCCCGAATCCATCAGCGCCTGAAAGGGCACCAGCATGTCTTGGTGCGCAATCGTCACTTCTTTTTTGGCCTGAGCCAACACGCTGCCGCTGGCCACCAGGGCCGCAAGGGCCACACCCACCCACTGTCGCTTGTTCATCTTCATTGGTTTCTCCTGTATAAAAATAAAAATAACACCCTGAAAAATAGCGTCATGCCGGCTGAGTAGACCCCTGACCCGGTAGCAACCCGTACGGTCGATTCATCATAGAGCCAGCTCTGTCCGACCGTGCCTCGTAAAAACCCTTGCGTGGCAACCATGGGGCTCAGGCGGCGGCCTGATGCACTTGCGCCAGGCTGTCTCTCACCACCGCTGCAATCGCCCGGCAATCCGGCTCACTTAAGGTCAGCGGCAGGCGCATGTCACACAGGCCGGCCATGACCCGCTCGGCGTTGGGCAGCACCTGCGGCTCGCCAAAAAAACGCCAGTGCTGCCAGACGCTGGTGAAGCCTTTGGGCTCGTCGGCACCAAACCACTTGATGTGCAAACCAAGCGCTGCACACAGGGCTAGAAAATGCTGAATAGCCTCTCGCCCCAGACCGGGCAAGGAAAACTGGAGCGAGCTGGCCACAAACTGCTCTTTGGCCGGTCGCTCAGGCAGTTGCAAACCTGGCGTACCGGCCAGGGCCTGGCTGAGCCAGTGGTAGCGCTGGTTCCAGCGCCGGCCACGGTCGGCCAGCACCGGGCCGAGTTGCGGCAGCGCCAGCGCAGCGGGCAAATTACCCATGCGCAGGCTGAAATTGGGCGTGCTGTATTTCCAGCGCTCAAACACTGCCTCGTCGGGCCGGGCACCGTGCGCGGCGTAAAACATGTAGCTGCCGGAGTACAGGATGGCCCGCGCGGCCAGGTCTGGGTCGCGTGTGACCAGCAGGCCGCCTTCGCCGCTGTTGGCGTGCTTGTAGCTTTGCAGGCTGAAGCAAGCCGCCAAACCCCAGGTGCCGGTGGCCCGGCCATCCCAGCCCGCGCCCATGGTGTGCGCGCAGTCCTCGATCAGTGCAAGACCATGCTCCGCACAGACCTCGCTCAAGCGCTCCATGTCGCAAATGTGGCCGCGCATGTGCGACAGCAGCAGGGTTTTGGCGCCGCTGCTGCGCGCCTTGCGCGCCAGATCGGCCAGGTCAATGGTGTAGTCGTCGCACACGTCCACCAGCACCGGGCAAGCCCCGGCGTGGGCCAGCGCGCCCGGCACCGGCGCCAGGGTGAAGCAGTTGGACAGCACGGCGTCACCTGGCATCACGCCGGCACTTTTGAGCGCCACAAACATGCTGGAGCCACAGGAGTTGAGCGCCACGCAATAGGGCAAGCCCAGCTCGGCTGCAAAAGCGGCTTCCAGCGCCGCCACAGGGCTGAGCTTGCCGTCGGTCTCGCCGTAACGGTGCAGCTTACCGCTCTGCATCAGGGCCAGGGCAGCAGCAACACCATCGGGTGGGATCGGCTCCTGCTGGCTCAGGTCGATGTGAAGTTTGGGTATTGGCACAGTCATGGTCTCAGCGCCCATACCGCCCGAGCGCACCCAGGTCAAAGGTCTGCTCCGGAAAGTATTTGGCCAGCCGCACGTCGCCGGTTCGGGCATGGCCCTCCATGCCCTCAAGCCGCGAGATGCGCGCTGCCACCTGGCCCACGGTGCGCGAGGCCTCCCGGTTCAGGCGCTGCCAGGTCACGGTCTTGATGAACTTACCCACCGACAGCCCGCCCGAGTAACGCGCAGCGCCCCGGGTCGGCAAGATGTGGTTGGGCCCACTGCATTTGTCACCATAGGCGACCGTGGTTTCCTCACCCAGGAACAACGAGCCGTAGTTGCTGAGGTTGGCCAGCCACCAGTCGAGGTCACGCGCCATCACCTGCACGTGTTCGCAGGCGTAGTTGTCACTGACCTGCACCGCCTCCTCCCGGCTGCCGACCAACACCACCTCAGCGTGGTCACGCCAGGCCGCCTCGGCCGCCTGGCGGGCCACCTCAGGCAGCGCCGCAATGAACGACGGTGCCAGGGCCAGCACCTGCTCGCCCAAGGCGCGCGAGCTGGTGATCAGCCAGACTGGTGAGTCCGGGCCGTGCTCG
>CAMCZF010000059.1 GCA_945885775.1 Rhodoferax sp. OV413
CAGGTGGTCGACGGAAACATGTGATTCCCAATACGCGCGCTCTTGGGCTTCATTGGCAAATGTCGGAATGGGCTTAGTGGCTTTGTTCATAAACTGCTCGCTCCTTTCGGTGCATGTCCCTAGCGGAAATAACGCGAATCAACTGACCAGCCCGTCGCAGCGTCAACGTGATGTGCAATAGTCGTTCTTCGTCGGACTTACCCAGGGCATGAAGTCTGGGCTCCAGTTGGCTGTGGCTGCCATCCTCCAGCAGCAACAAGGGCGCATTGAAAAAAACCTGTTCCGCCTCAGCCATGGATACACCATGCTTGTCACTCTTCCGAGCATTGCCGTTGTCCCAGTCGAACCCAACAATTTTGCCGAAATCGATCATTTTTGTATATTACCATGATGTACATAAATTACACTCGCTGCCATCAGGTTGAGCCAACCATCTGCCGCGGAGGGCCAGCCATGAACCCAACCCTTCACCTCTGCATCGCCCTGCTGTTGCCCGTGGCTGTTGGCATTGCCCAGGCCCAGGAGGCCGTATCACTGCAGCGGCAAGATCAAATAACCATCGCGGTAACGGCCTATGCGCCCAAGGCTGGCGCTTGCCGGGGTGTGGCTGTGGTCTCGCCCGGTGCGGGTGGCTCGGAGACCGGCTACAGCTACCTGGGCGAGGCGCTGGCTGGGCTGGGCTATTTGGCCGTGGTGGTGGGGCACCCGGAGAGCGGACGGCGCGCGCTGCGCGAGCAGCTGCTTGGCAATGGCCTGCGTGAAGGCCTGGCTGCGCTGATCACCGAGCCCGATGCCTACCGGGGACGATTCATGGACATGACCGCCGCCCGGCTGTGGGCGCAGGGCCGCTGCCAGGGCACCGAAACGGTGCTGGTGGGGCATTCGATGGGCGCGGCCACTGCCCTGATGGAGGCGGGTGCCCGCAACAAACTGGGGCTGAGCGGCGCGCAGGCCTTTGGCGCCTACATCGCGCTGTCGCCGCAGGGCGCGGGCTCGATCTTTCCGGCCAACGCCTGGTCCGACCTGCAGCGGCCAGTGCTGTCCATCACCGGCACCCGCGACGACGAACTGGGTGGAGGCTCCTGGCTAACGCGCACCGAGCCCTACCGCAACATGCCGCCCGGCTGCAAGTGGCTGGCCGTGATTGACGGCGCCACCCATATGAACCTGGCCGGCAACGGCATGGCCCGCAACACCCAAGACCTGACCACCCAGGTGATCGGCGACTTTCTGGACGGCGTTCAGCGCGGCAACTGCCGCGCCCCGAAGGTGCACCCTGGCATGGCGGTTGAGTCGAAGTGAGGCTTGGGTAAGCGTCAGATATGCTACTTTTTTAGTAGCTGAAAGGTCAATAGTGACGGAGGTTACCGGCTGATTTGTCATACAAATACCTCGAGCAATTAAACTCAATGCTATGCCCGTCGTCTTCCGTTACAAGTCGTTTCGTTGCAAGACCTGCGCGATGCTGTCGTTGCAAACCAATTGCTGATTGAAAGGGCATGGAATGATCATTTCGCCTAACGCGGTTCGCTTTGATGACGATACCTTGTGGGTTGGCTTGTCCGATGAGCGCACCATTGCCGTGCCCTTGACTTGGTTTCCACGCCTGCTGGATGCCACGCCCGAACAGCGCGCATGCGTCGAGTTGAGCAAGGGCGGCTTGCATTGGGACGCCTTGGATGAAGACATCTCCGTTGCCGGGTTGCTGGCTGGCCAGCCCGACCTGTCAAGGCGCGGGAAACAGCAGCACGCCGCTTGAGCTAAGGCCTCAACGCCAACCCGCCGTGCAGATGCCGCACCGTGGTGTGGCCCTGGCTGTGCAGCCAGTGCGCCACCTGCTGGCTGCGGTTGCCGCTGCGGCACACCAGCACCACGGGGGCAGTGCCGGCGCCGGCGCCAAACCACAGCGCATCGTGGCGTGGCAGTTCACTCACCGGGGCGCTGACGGCGGTATGGTGGCCGTGGCGCAGGCCACCGCTCGCGTGCTGCTCGGCCACTTCACGCAGGTCCACCAGTTGGGCTGTCGGGTGAGCGCTCAAAAAAGCGTCCAGTTCATGCCAATGCAGGGTGCCGGCGGCCAACGCCGAGGCGTCTGGCGGGCTTGAAAGAACCGGGACGGTCCAACCTGGCTCGGCTTCGGCTTTAAGGGCCGCCAGCGCTTCGCCGCAGCGCGCGATGGCTTCGCAAGCGGCCAACACATGCGCCTCGGTGCTCAATAGGCCAATCGACAGGCGCACCGCCGACTCGCAGCGCCAGGCCGGCAGGCCCATAGCCACCAGCACATGGCTGGGCTGGACCTTGCCGGCGCTGCAGGCGCTGCCGGCGCTCACGCGCAAGCCGGCGGCGTCAAACACGTCCAGCACCTGCTTACTGGGCAGGCCAGGCACCGAAAAATTGAGCGTTGTGGGCAAACTGTGTTCGAGCGGGGTGTTGAACACGATGGCCGGGAAGGCGCTGCGCAGGGCGTGCTCCAGTTGGTCCCGCAGAGCCTTTAGCCTCGCGTGACTGGCAAATATGCCGCCCCGCTGCAGCGCCTGCAGCACCGCACCCAGGGCGGCGATGCCCGGCATGTTCTCGGTGCCGCTGCGCCAATTGCCCTCTTGCCCGCCACCCACCACGAGCGGCGTGAAGGGGGCACCGCGGCGCACGTACAGCAGGCCGGTGCCCTTGGGCGCGTGCAGCTTGTGGCCAGAAAACACCGCGTAGTCGATGCCGTGGCGCGCCAGCTGCAGATCGAGCTTGCCTAGCGCCTGCACGCCGTCCACCAGCCACAGCGGGCGGCGCGTGCCAGCGACCAGCGCCGCGGCAATGCTGGCCAGGTCGCTCACCACGCCGGTTTCGTTGTTGGCGGCCATGGTGCACAGCAGGGCGGTGTCGGGCAGCAGCGCGGCCAAGGCGGCCAGGTCGTGCCGGCCGTCGGTATCCACCGGCAGGGCCTGCAGCACCAGCCCCAGCCCGAGCAGCTGGTTCCAGTGGGCCAGCGCTTCGGGCACGGCCTTGTGTTCGGTGGCGCCATAGAGCAGCAGTATGCCGGTGGCCTGACCGGCAGCCCGCTGCTGGTGAATGGCGCACAGGGCCGACAGCACGGCGGTCTGGATGCCCTCGGTAGCGCCGCTGGTGAACAGCAGCGCGCCATCGTCCCCGCCAATCACCGCGCGGGCCAGGGCGCGGGTGTGGTCCAGCAGCTGTTTGGCGACCAGGCCGTGCGAATGGCTGCTGCTGGGGTTGCCAAAGCACTGCGCCATGGCGGCGGTGGCGGCCGCCATGGCGGCGGGCAGCACCTCGGTGGTGGCGTTGTTGTCCAGGTAGAGAGCGTGGGTCATGGCAGCCAGTGTAAGAACCGGCCCAAACAAATTCATTTCATAATTCGCCTGAATCGGTCTTTTTTTAGAATGTCATTCTTCAAAATAAAGATTAAGGATAAAACCATGCTTAATCGCCTGGATTTGCAAATTCTGGATGCCCTGCAACGTGACAGCACGCTGTCGATGGTCGATCTGGGCGCCCGCGTGGGTTTGTCCGCCACGCCCTGCTGGAAGCGCATCAAGCGCCTGGAAGACGCCGGCCTGATCGAGCGGCGGGTCGCCATCGTCAACCGCCAGGCGGTGGGCTTGCCGGTGACGGTGTTCGTCAGCATACGGGCCGGCCAGCACGACGAGCAGTGGCTCACCCGCTTTGCTGCCGTCGTGAGCGCCCTGCCCGAGGTGCAAGAATTTCACCGCATGAGCGGCGATGTGGACTACCTGCTCAAGGTGGTCACCAACAGCATAGAGGGCTACGACCGATTTTACAAAAAGCTGATCGGCTTGGCCGATATGGCCGGCGTGTCGTCGGCGTTCTCGATGGAGCAGATCAAAAGTACCACCGCTCTTCCGCTACTTTTTTTGTAGCTGAAACATCAATTGTCACGGGGCCTGACGGCCAATTTCCTTAGAATAAAGTACCGAACACCCGGGACAGGTATCGCAGTCCCGCACACCCAAAGGCCATGCCATGAAAAAGCTTAAAGTCACGATCCAACTGGAAATGTCTGTGCCCGACGATTGGGAGGTGGTGAGCACCTCCGAGGGGACGCCGGTGTTAAAGCTACCTAACGGCCAGTACCTGGATCTGGCCATCGAGCCCTTGTTTGCCAGCGACCCCGAAGACACCTGGGCCAGCGCCGACACCGAGGACGCGCTGCTCGACGTACTGGACATGGTGGACAGCGAAGAGGTCAGTTACGAGTTCATTACCCACTGAGCACTAGCCACTGACGTACCGGGGGTAAACCCAGGGTTGACCGATGTCAAATGTGACATCTATAGTGTCATTATTTTGGAGCCAGCATGACAGTCACCCAGACCCTAGGACGACCGCACTCGCTAACTCGGCCAAACGGAGCGTCTGCATGATGGCCGGCGCCTGGTGGGTTTGGCCGCTGGCACTGGCCTTGTACCTGGTCTTTCGCGCTTGGTATGACAACTGGCGCGGGCCCTTGAGTCAGGCCGAGATCGAGGCCTTTCTGGCTGAAACGGGCAAAACCAAAGTGGGCGAACATACCGATAGAGCGGTCATCCGCGCCTTCCTGGAGGCCGATGACGGCAAAGAGTTCATCATGAGCAACCTGGTGCGGGTGCACCCCCACGAGGTGCCCCACCCGCTGAATGCCAAGCCCACGCCGGGCCTGAACCTGTTGCAGGACTATGGCCGTCGCTTCGTCAAGGTGTTGCTTGCCCACGGCGGCCACCCTATGCTGGTCATGCGCAAGGTGGGCGGCTACGTAGACTCTTGGAACACACCGCCCGACCCGGGCTGGCATGTGGTGGGTGCCATGCGCTACCGCAGCCGGCGCGACATGATGAAGCTCGCGATCAACCCGTCGCTGCGAGAGGTGCACCCGCTCAAAACCGCTGGTACCGCCATGACATTTTCTTTTCCGGCGCAGGTGGTAGCGAGCTTCGCCTTGCAGCCACGGGTCTGGGTCGGGCTGGTGCTGGCTTTGGCGGCGGCGCTGGTGCACTTGAGCAGCCTGCTGGCCATGCTGGCCAGGTAAGCCGGCGCACATCGAGATGGCCAACCACCAGCCCCTGCTGCTCAACGGCGTGCCGGGTTCACCCTACACACGCAAGATGGTGGCGCTATTGCGTTACCGGCACATCGCTTACCGGCTGGTGCCATCCAGCACGGGCGTACCCGGCCTGCCGACAGCAAAACCGCACCTGCTACCCACCTTCTACCTTCCAGGCTCTGATGGCGCTGTTCAAGCGGTCACCGACTCCACACCACTGATCCGCCGCTTTGAGGCCGAGCACACCGGGCGCCATGTGCTGCCCACCGAACCGGCCCTGGCGTTTGTCGATGCCTTGCTCGAAGATTTTGCTGATGAATGGCTGACCAAGGCGATGTTCCATTACCGCTGGACCTACGCCGCCGACATCAACAAAGCCAAAGGTATTCTGGCCAGTTGGTTGGCCCATCCGCTCAGCGATGCCGCACTGCAACAGTACGCTGACATGGTGGCTGACCGCCAGATTCCGCGTCTGCGTTACGTGGGCTCCAACCCCAGCACCCAACCTGTCATCGAGGCGGGTTATCGGCGTGTGCTGACCCTGCTCGAAGACCATTTGCGAACCCATCGCTTTTTGATGGGCCACCGTCCGGGCGCCTCGGATTTCGGCTTTTACGGCCAACTGACGCAGCTGGTTCAGTTTGACCCTACGCCGATGGCGGTCGCGGTGGCGCACGCGCCCCGGGTCTGCGGCTGGGTGGCTGTAACTGAAGACCTGTCAGGGTTGGAGCCAACCGATGGTGATTGGTTGGCAGCAACCGCACTGCCCGACACCCTGCGCTCTTTGTTGGCCGAGGTGGGACAGCTGTACGTGCCCCTTTTGCTGGCCAACGCCAGCGCCCTGGAGGCCGGTCAAACCGAATTGCAAACGCACGTCAAGGGCGCAGTCTGGGTGCAGCAGACCTTTGCCTATCAGGCCAAATGCCTGGCCTGGCTGCGGCGCGATTACGCCGCCTTGCCACCGCAAGCCCGCGCAACGGTTGACCGCATTCTGGCCGGCACCGGCTGCGAAGCGCTTTTTGAAGGCCAATCATGATCACTCTGTACGACTGCGCCACCGCGCCAAGCCCGCGCCGTGCCCGCATCCTGCTGGCCGAAAAAGGCGTGTCGCACGCCACGGTGCAGGTAGACCTGGCCAAAGGCGAGCAACTGGGCGAGGCCTACCGCGCCATCAATCCTAGGTGCACGGTGCCGGCGCTGCAATTGGAAGACGGCGCCCTGTTGACAGACAACGCCGCGATCGCCGCCTACCTGGAGGCCCGTTTCCCCAACCCGCCGTTGCTGGGTACGACACCTCTGGCCCAGGCCCAGATTGCCAGCTGGCACTGGCGGGCGGAATTTGAGGGCCTGATGGCCATCGCAGAGGCGCTGCGCAACAGTTCGCCGGCCATGGTCAACCGAGCCATGCCCGGCCCGGTGGCTTACGCGCAAATCCCTGCATTGGCTGAACGCGGTCTCGCCCGGCTGAGGCAATTTTTTGACGAACTAGACGCCCACCTGGCCGGGCGCGATACCATTGCCGATAGCGGCTTTAGCCTCGCCGACATCACCGCCATTGTGGCGGTTGATTTTGCGCGGGTGGTGCGGGTGAGACCGGGTGAACAGCACACCAACCTGCGGCGCTGGCGCGAGGCCATGGCACTGCGGCCAGCGATGCACTGAGCACAAGTGGGGATGGTCAACATACAAATAATGAAAGAAACGCGCAAATGATCAAACGATTGGCTTGGGGGGCAGTGGCCCTGGCGGTGCTGGGTGCAGCCGGCTTTTACGCCATCGGCGGGCGCACGGGTGCACTGCTGCTGTATGTCAAATACGTGATGCGACAAGAATACGCCCCCACACGCGAAGTCACCTGGCAGCAAGGTCCAGCGGTGGCTACCGCAGGCCAGGCCAGCCGACCACCTAATGTGGTGCTGATCGTGGCTGACGATCTGGGCTTCAACGACATCACCCACTATGGCGGCGGCATTGCCGGCGGCAAGGTACCCACGCCCCACATCGACAGCATTGCCAGCGGTGGTGTCAATTTTCGCAATGGTTATTCGGGTAACGCCACCTGTGCACCGTCGCGGGCCGCTCTGATGACCGGCCGCTACCCCACGCGTTTCGGATTTGAATTTACGCCGACCCCCAAACAGTTCATGAAGGCCATCACCGGCATGGCGACCACGGGGCAACTGCGCCCGCCCCTCTACCACGTGGACCGGGAATCCAACCTGATCCCGTATGAGGACATGGGCCTGCCCACCACCGAGATCACCATCGCCAAATTGTTGCAAGGCTCGGGTTACCACACCGTTCAGGTAGGCAAGTGGCATCTGGGTGACAACCCGCAGTTCCGGCCCTATTCGCATGGGTTTAATGAATCGCTGTCTCACTTGCACGCAGCCTCCATGTTCCTGCCACCCAAGCACCCCAATGTGGTGAACGCAGTGCAAGACTTCGACCCGATTGACAAGTTCCTGTGGGCGGCTGAACCCTGGGTGGTGCGTTTCAAAGACCAGGAGCCCTTCCAGCCGCCCAAGTACATGACCGACTACCTGACCGACGAGGCGGTGAAGGTGGTGGCTGCCAACAAAAACCGGCCGTTCTTCATGTATCTGGCCTATAACGCGCCGCACACGCCGTTGCAGGCCACGCGCGAAGACTACGACGCCCTCAGCTTCATCCCCGATCACACCCTGCGGGTGTATGCCGCCATGATCCGCTCGCTGGACCGCAACATTGGCCGAGTGCTGCAGTCACTGAAGGACCAGGGACTGGACGACAACACACTGGTGATCTTCACCAGCGACAACGGCGGTGCGCATTACCTTGGGCTGGACGGCCTGAACTCCCCCTACCGAGGCTGGAAAGCAACCTTTTTTGAAGGCGGCATCCATGTGCCGTTTTTCATGCGCTGGCCCGGCGTGATCCCGAAGGGCAGCACGGTGCAGGCGCCAGTCAGTCACTTCGACATCTTTGCCACAGCCGCCGCAGCGGCAGGCCAACCAGTCCCTGCGGACCGCCCCATCGACGGCGTCAACTTGCTGCCCTTCATCACCAAGGCAGCAGCCGGTCGCCCACACGAGACCCTGTTCTGGCGCACCGACACCTACCGGGTGGTCCGGCAGGGCGACTGGAAATTGCAGGTGGCCGATCGCCCCAAAAAAACCTGGCTCTATGATCTGGCCGCTGACCCGACCGAGAAGGTCAACCTCTCACTCAAAGAGCCCGAGCGCCTGGCTGCCCTAAAAGCCCAGCTCGACAAATGGGACAAAACCCAACGCAAGCCGCTCTGGCCCGCGCTGGGTGAAGGTGCGATCCCGATCGACAAAACCTTGAAGCAGGCCGCAGCGCCGGACGACGAGCACGTTTACTACGCCAATTGAAAAGCAAACCAACAGCGTTTTTGCAGTCAGCTTTGGACAACATGGGGGCACAGAAAAAAAGCTCCCGCTTTTTCGCGCCTTAGCCCCCTGTTTGCACCCCCACTATGACTTGGCTGTCAATTGTCCTCGTTAGCCCTTGGTGCTGCGTAAGCCTATGATTTACCAAAGAAAAAGGCCGCTAAGTAGTGATCCTTAGCGGCCTTTAAACAGGGGTTTGGTGGTGGAATGCGGACCACGGTTCAAATCCACACTTACAACAGCTGCGAACGATTGTAGGGAGCTTCGACCGTTACTTCGGAAAGGCTTTTCAGGCAAATTTGGGGGTTGGCTTTATCGCGGAACTACGCCTAAATTCGCGTCCGACCAACCCAAAGGAAAATCATGGAAAACCAAGTACGGCATCTGACTCAACGGGAACTGGCGCAACGCTGGTCAAAGTCTGAGGCGACGATAGAGCGATATCGCTGCGATGGCGTTGGCCCACAATACCTAAAAATCGGGGGCAAAATCTTGTATCGGCTTGAAGACATCCTGCACTTCGAAAATGAGTGTCTGCGCCTCAGTCCTTACGCCGTTTCGCCGCCAACACAGCCTGATTCGACTCATTTCCAGTGACACAAACAAGTTGAGCTTCATAGGACCAAATGCACCTCTGGAGATAAAACTTCACATTATTTTTTTGGGGCTCTTTCCTTTCACTTTCCTCTGGAAGGCGGACAGGATCTTGGCTGTAATAAACATTGGGTTGACTGCATGAATGGCTTGGGCAACCGTAATCGCATCTGCCCCCTCAAGGTGACCCCCCTCAACAAGTGAAAGCATGATCTCTAATCCCCAAACCACGGGAACGCCTTGAGCCTTGCACGCGTCCCGCAAAGGCCCATCATTTGAAAGGCATGCCCAGCCGTTGTCCCTGGCCAGCACCAAGCAAAGCTTGTCCTCGAAAGACAATGGCCCACCCCTTTGGGAAGCCTCAGTCAATTGAGCAAGGTTGCCATCAACCACGGTCAGGCCAATGGCTTTACACTGAGCCTCATCCAGCTGTTCAACCTCTTCCAAAACATCAGCCGCCACATAAACTGGGCCGACGTGCTTGGCCACCTGCCCCAAAATGGCTATTGACGTCTTGGCATAGTCAATCAGTACGTTCGCATCAGCAATGAACCAAGCTGATGTGGATTTCAGTTTGCCCACGATTCAGCTAAGTCTCGCATCTCGTTGAGCTTGATGCCAAGTATCTCAGCACCTCGCGCCAGGGTGATGACCCCACCCATGGTGGCTATACGTACCAGCCTCCACAAGCGGTCACCTTGAAAATCGTGTCGATCCATGCCCGCAGGCTCGGGGCCTGCTTTATGCAAGTCTGACAAGTCACGGTATGCATCCGCACTTACTCCTTGCGGTTCGTCCATTTTTAGAAGCACTTTGCTATTGACTTTCTTATAGGCATTTGCAAAGTGGATCCACAGGCCCTTTCGTTGATTAGGGTCTGACATGCCCTCACTAATGCGGAACAGCACAGTGCGCCAGCTCACTCTGAACACACGTTTAACCTTAAGTACTCGATCAAAAAGTGGCAGGCCCACGGTGTCGTCCCATTCACGACGGAACACAGCCTCAGGCATTAAAAAGTGCGAGGCAAACACATCAGCATCACGCTCCTGGTCTTTGTCCTCGAGCTCTTCGTCCACCTGATAGGCCTGCAAGTGCAACAGCAAATGCGCCAATTCATGCGCTGCGCTGAAAATCCAATGCTCAACAGGCAGCCGCTCCCAAGTGTTGACGATGACGGCTGGACCACCATCATCTTCCGACACAGACAGACCCAAGAATGCGTCGGTAGCGATATTCACCGACAGTACCTTGACTCCTTGGCGCTCCAAAAGGCCACAAATGTCGTGCACGGGTTCATGCTCACGTAGACCAAAGTGATTCCGCATGGCCGCAGCCACCGCAGGGACACCCTGTTCGCGGGCTCTCGCGGCCACAGCACGCAATTCGTTGAAGTCCTTGCGATCGCTGGCATTGAGCAGAGTTTCTAACTCAGAAAAGTCACGCAGTTTTTGCCCTACCTCGACCAATACCTGCTCTCGCCGCTTCAAGCGCTTGAGCGAACGAAAGCGCACACGCTTGAGAACGGGTGCTTCCACCAACAGTTCAGGCACGCGAACGTGCAACGCCTTGGCCAGCGCACGCACAGTCTCGGTACGTGGCTCCGACTGACTCCGCTCTATGTTCAAGTAGGCAATGCGGCTGATGCCTGCCGCCAGCGCAAGCTTGTCTTGCGACATGCCTTGGGCATGGCGCAGTCTCTGCAAATTGCTGCTCAGAATGTTCAGGCTCATAGTTGGTCTCCGTCAGCCCGCAATGTTAACATACTATCAATTATTGTTTTTTTGTAAACTTATGAATAAAATAACACCAGACAGCAAAAAGCCGAGGCGGCAACCTCGGCTCGATGCCCCGAACCGTTACCGGGCCGGGTAGGGACAGATCGTAGAACTGAACTCTAACTAGCGAAGTTTGCCACGATTTGGTCTGATTTCATGTCCGCCCGGGATTCCATGCCTATGGCAGAAAGAAAATCGATCATGAAGATTGGTCGTAACGCGAAGACTGGGGAATTCACCTCGGTCAAACAAGCCCAGCAAAGGCCCTCCACCCACGTGGTGGAAACTATCCAGCGCCCGACGCCAACCAAACCCGCTCCCGCAGGTTCTGGGAGGAAGAAATAAAGGCTAGCTTGGGGGTCCGCAGCAATAAGGCGCTGCGGGCCTTTTCTTGGTAGGTGGGTGTAATGACATCACCATATGCCAGGCATCAAAGGCCACCATTGATGCGGCCATCGAAAGGCTGCTGCTAAGGGAGGCGCGGCTGGTCCGCATCTTCTTTGGCCATTGCTGTTTTGGTCATGTTTTGAGCCGACATTTCCTGCTCAATCCGCCAAGCAATCACCCGCTTGACGGCAACGGCAGTCGCCTCTTCGAGCATGCCCTCCTCTGCGAGGAAGTTATCGAAATCGCTACCAATGTTCTGCTTTTTCATTTTTGCCTCTTCAAAAGTTTGAGCCGCTCTATTGCCAAGTCCAACTCTGGTTTGGGAGCCTTTTTCTCCTTTTTGATGAACCCGTACAAAAGGATCATCGTGTCGCCATCGAGAACAAATATCTACTTGAATCGCCAATTGGCACTGGTGCTGAAGTCTAGCGCTCGTTGACTTGACTTCCCCGCCCCCCAGCGCGTTCATGCCAGCTCCACTACACACGGAGATTTGACATGGAGATGGTCTTGCTGACCACGCAGCAACTGGCCAAGCGGCTGGGCATTGCGGCGATTACGCTGCAAATCTGGCGCAGCCAGGGCATTGGCATACCGTTTTTCAAGCAAGGGACGCGGGTGTTTTACCGGTTGTCGGATGTGCAGGACTACGAGCGGCGCAACATTGATTCGTTGTCCGCCTGGCTTTTGGGCAGTGACCGCCCTTTGCCGGAAATGGAGGCATTGGTGCGCGCGGCCAATCTGCCGCTGCAAAAAATCCGGCAACGCATTGCCAATCCGCCAGATGAGGGTGCCGCGCCATCGCCACCAACGCAATCAACACGACCGCACCCAGCGGATGCAGTTGAATCTCTGGAACCTGAGCGGAGAGAGCCATCTGCGAACTCGGACAAGCAGCCGATGGCCCAACAGGAATTTTCCTCCGCCCAGAGGCCAATCGACACCAGAGAACCTTTGGCTCGCCGCTCGAACAGCACCTTTGCAACAAGCCAGTCCACTCCCCGCCCGTTCGCCCCCAAAGCCCCAGAACTCATCACCACCCAACAAGCTGCCAACCGGCTTGGCCTGACGACCAACGCGTTGCACGAACTGCGTTGCCGCGATGATGGACTGCAGATCTTTCAGAAGGGGTTCACGGTCGGTTACCGGCTTGAAGACATTCAGGCATTTGAGCAGCGCGAGGCTTCGGCCATGCTGGACAAGGTCTTGTCTGCTGGGCAGCCCTTGCCAATGCTTCGGGCGATGGCCACGGCGATGCTTTCGCCACCGGCCACGGACGCTAGCACGCCGCTGCCCATCCCGATCGCACTTCCTGCGCCAGCGCAAATCATCGCCGCGCCGTTAAACATCCACCATTTACAGCCAGCTGGCATGGAGTCGATACCGACAGCGCCCCCGCTCAAAGATTGCAGCGTCATCGCCACCCCTCTGGCGATGCCACCAGCCGAGCAAGCACCCCCATCGGAACCCGCAACGCCCCAGCCAATCTTGAACCAACTGATCGCGCCAGCCTTCAGCGCCCAGTCCTGCGCACCCAGTACGCTTGCCTGGTACCTGATCCACACCAAGCCGCGCCAGGAAGCACTGGCACTGACCAATCTGTCACGCCAGGGCTTCGAGTGCTACATGCCGATGCTCAGGCTGCAAAAAATCCGCCAGCGCAAAGCCGCCCTGGTGGCCGAACCCATGTTTCCGCGTTACTTGTTCATCCGGCTCGACACCAGCGGCTCCGGTCAAAGCTGGTCACCGATTCGGTCCACCCTGGGTGTGAACCAGTTGGTTCGGTTTGGTGGCCAACCTGCCAAGGTGGATGGGCAATTGATTGACCTGATCCGCTCACGTGAGCAAGGCACCCATGCGCAAGCCTTGTTCTCGGCAGGCGACAACGTCACCGTCGCCGATGGCCCATTTGCCGGGCTCGAAGCCATCTACAAAAACACCGATGCCGAGAGCCGCTCGATGATTTTGCTCAACATCCTGAGTAAGCCGGTGGCCATGCGCATTGACACCGCCAGCCTGCGCAAAACCGGTTAGGCCTTGCGTTAGATCGTGGTCTGTCACGAGCAGTCGCTGCGCCTGTGTCCGCACCAGTCCCCACCTGTCCGCACACAGCAACTTTATCTTCAAACCCTTCCGGAATTGACTTGATAGCTTGTCGCCTTCGAAGCCAACATGGACTCAACCACAAGAAGTCCAACCCGCACCCAACAAGCCCAGGCAACCATGTCACCCGATCAATACCAATCCCCATCAACATCCTCGCCATCGCCATCGCATCAACCCAAGGCCCTACGCGCCGCCCAGTACGTGCGCATGTCCACCGAGCATCAGCAGTACTCCACCAACAACCAAGCCGACAAAATTCTGGAATATGCCCAGCGCCGCAACATCGAGATCGTGCGCACCTATGCCGATGAAGGGAAAAGTGGCTTGTCGCTGGGCGGGCGAGCTTCGCTGCAAAAGCTGATTGCCGATGTGGAAACGGGTGTGGCGGATTTCACCCTGGTGCTGGTTTATGACGTGAGTCGCTGGGGCCGGTTTCAAGACGCGGACGAAGCAGCTTTCTACGAATACAAGCTCAAGCGCAAAGGCATCTTGGTCGCCTACGTTGCCGAGCAGTTCGAAAACGATGGCTCGCCGGTCTCGACCATCGTGAAAGGCGTCAAGCGCGCCATGGCCGGTGAATACAGCCGGGAGCTTTCCGCCAAGGTGTTTGCGGGCCAGTGCCGCCTGATTGAGTTAGGTTTTAGGCAAGGCGGCCCGGCTGGGTTTGGTCTGCGTCGGGTGCTGTTGGATCAAAGCGGCAACCTCAAAAGCGCCTTGCAGCGCGGTGAGCACAAAAGCCTGCAGACCGACCGGGTGATCCTGGTGCCGGGCACGGATGCCGAAGTGGCCACGGTCAATCAGATGTTTCAGTGGCTGATTCAGGACGACCTGGCCATCTCGGCCATTGCCAACCGCCTCAACGCTATTCCCGTCCTTACCGACCTGGACCGCCCCTGGAACTACAGCACCGTGCGCCAGGTCTTGACCAATGAGAAGTACATCGGCAACAACGTTTACAACCGCCACTCCTTCAAGCTCAAGAAAAAGCATGTCGACAACCCGCCCGACATGTGGATCCGCAAGGAAGGGGCCTTCACTGGGGTGGTGCCGGTGGCCACCTTCATGGCCGCCCAAGAAATCCTAGCCGAGCGCAGTCGAAAGCTCACTGACCAAGAGCTGCTGGAACACCTCAAGCGCCTGTATGCCGAATGCGGCAGCTTGTCGGGCTTCATCATCAACCAAGCCTTGGGCCGGGCCACCGCCAGCATGTATGCCCAGCGCTTTGGCAGTTTGTCTCGGGCCTACCAGTTGGTCGGGTTTGGCAATGCGGACCGGCTGGAGTTTATGGAGCTCAATCGCCGCTTGCGCCAACTGCACCCGGAAATCATTGGCCGCACGGAGCAGACCATTGCAAACCTGGGTGGCCAGGTCTGGCGTGACCCCAAGACCGATCTGCTCACCCTGAACGACGAGCTGGTCATCAGTGTGGTGCTGGCACGCTGCCACACGCTGGTCGACAAATATGGCCAAAGCCGCCAGCGCTGGCGCATCCGGTTTGACCCGGCCCGCTTTAACCCTGACCTGACGGTGGCCATTCGGCTGGATGCGGCCAATACCGCAGAGCTTGACTATTACCTGTTACCCCGCCTGGACTTGCCCGAGCAAGAAATCCGGGTCAGCAACCGTAACCGCGCCAATTTTGAGTGTTTTCGGTTTGACAACCTGAACTTCTTTTACGGCATGTCAGAGCGGGAGCGTCTGCACCGGTTTCAACACCACTAACCCATCACCACCAACCTCAAGGAGCCCACGATGACTTTTACCCCACCCATCCCGCAACCCCAAACATCCCGGAGGGCCAGACCATGATGACCGGCACCCCTGAATCCGTCACCTTTGTGCCCATCAGCCGCATTGAGGTGCTCAACTCGCGCGACCGCAACATGAAGGTCTTTGAGGAAATTGTGGACAACATCCGCAGCATTGGCCTCAAAAAACCCATCACCGTCACCGAGCGCCCTGGCCCGGACGGCAAGCTCAGTTACCACTTGGTCTGTGGCGAAGGCCGCTTGAACGCCTTTCGAATCTTGGGCGAAACCCACATCCCGGCCCTGGTGGTGGACGTGAGTGATGAAGATGCCTTCATCATGAGCCTGGCCGAAAACATCGCCCGGCGGGGTTACCGCCCGCTGGAGATTTTGGCGGACATCGAAATCCTGCGCAAACGCGGCTACAGCGCTGAGATCATCATCCAAAAGACTGGCTTGTCGCCCAAGTACGTCAAAGACATCGTCTTTTTGCTCGACCAAGGCGAAGAGCGCTTGATTGAAGGCGTGCAGCGTGGTGCCATACCGCTCACCACCGCGCTTGAGATAGCCCGCGCCAAAGACGGTGATGAAAACCTGGGCGACATGCTGCAAGAGGCCTATGAAAACGG
>CAMCZF010000060.1 GCA_945885775.1 Rhodoferax sp. OV413
CTTAGGCGATGATTTTGGCCACAACGCCGGCGCCGACGGTCTTGCCACCTTCGCGGATGGCGAAACGCAGGCCTTCTTCCATGGCGATCGGGTTGATCAGCTTGACAGTGATCGACACGTTGTCGCCAGGCATGACCATCTCCTTGCCCTCTGGCAACTCAATCGCGCCGGTCACATCCGTGGTACGGAAGTAAAACTGGGGCCGGTAGTTGTTGAAGAAGGGAGTGTGGCGACCGCCCTCGTCCTTGGACAGCACGTAGATCTCACCAGTGAAGTGGGTGTGCGGCTTGATCGAGCCGGGCTTGCACAGCACTTGGCCGCGCTCGACTTCTTCACGCTTGGTGCCGCGCAGCAGGATGCCGACGTTGTCGCCAGCTTGGCCTTGGTCAAGCAGCTTGCGGAACATTTCCACGCCGGTGCAGGTGGTCTTGAGGGTGGGCTTGATGCCGACGATCTCGATTTCTTCGCCGACTTTGACAATGCCGCGCTCAACCCGGCCTGTCACGACGGTGCCGCGACCAGAGATGGAGAAGACGTCTTCGACAGGCATCAGGAAGGCACCATCGACTGCGCGCTCGGGCAGGGGGATGTAGGTGTCGAGGGCTTCGGCGAGCTTCATGATGGCGCCTTCACCGAGTTCACCCTTGTCGCCTTCCATGGCGAGTTTGGCTGAGCCGTGGATGATGGGGGTCTGGTCGCCAGGGAATTCGTATTTGTCCAGGAGCTCGCGCACTTCCATTTCAACGAGTTCGAGCAGTTCGGCGTCATCCACCATGTCGCATTTGTTCAGAAACACGATGATGTAGGGCACGCCCACCTGGCGGGCCAGCAGGATGTGCTCGCGGGTCTGGGGCATGGGGCCGTCAGCAGCGGAACACACCAAAATGGCGCCGTCCATCTGGGCCGCACCAGTGATCATGTTTTTCACATAATCAGCATGGCCGGGGCAGTCAACGTGGGCGTAGTGGCGGTTGGCCGTCTCGTACTCAACGTGCGCGGTGTTGATGGTGATGCCGCGTGCCTTTTCTTCAGGCGCTGCGTCAATCTGGTCGTAGGCCTTGGCCTGGCCGCCATACTTGGCCGCCAGCACCGTGGTGATGGCCGCGGTCAAGGTGGTCTTGCCGTGGTCAACGTGCCCAATCGTGCCCACGTTGACGTGGGGCTTGGTACGTGCAAATTTTTCTTTTCCCATTTTTCAGTTCTCCGAAAAGTGACTGGACCGTCAATGCAAAAAATATTCAGCGCCTGCCAGCCTCAGTTGGCTGCCAATGAGCCCCAAATTGGTGCCCATTGCGGGAATCGGACCCGCGACCTCTCCCTTACCAAGGGAGTGCTCTGCCACTGAGCCAAATGGGCCTTGTTCAACGCTGCCAAGCACCGCTGAACCAAAAACTTTCTCACTCACCTTGCAAGGCTGGAGCGGGAGACGGGAATCGAACCCGCGTCATTAGCTTGGAAGGCTAGGGTTCTACCATTGAACTACTCCCGCATCGAAGCTGAACCTGTCAACTCCAAACGCCCCACAATTCGCCGCGCAACTCGCTCGTCCATTTTCACTGGTGGAGAGGGCTGGATTCGAACCAGCGTACTCGTAAGAGGGCAGATTTACAGTCTGCTGCCATTAACCACTCGGCCACCTCTCCTCGGTGAACCGCAGATTATGCCATGAAACCCAGAGCCGGATGCCAGCGCTTATTGGCTCTCATCTTGCCAGCGGATTGGCGCCAGTCCACGCTTTTGCAAGAAAGCATTCGCCTTGCCGAAATGACCGCACCCAATGAAAGGCACAGGCGGCCGCCAGGCCGACAATGGCGATGGGTGGTTGGCAGTCAGCACCAGGTGCTGTGCGGCATTAGGGCTGCCGTCAATCAGCGGACGTTTCGCCTGCGCGTGCGCTCCCCATAGGAAGAACACCATAGGCCCTTTCTGCGCTGCGAGGCTCTGAACGATGGTGTCAGTCAGGACTTCCCAGCCCCGCTTTGCATGGCTGGCCGGTGCACCCGCCTCCACCGTCAGACAGCTGTTCAGCAGCAGCACGCCTTGGCGGGCCCAGCGGACGAGCGAAACTTCCGGCATTCGCACGACCGAGGCGGCGGCGGCGACCAATGCCTGATCCCTGGCAATTTCCTTAAAGATATTGCGCAGCGAGGGCGGTGGGCGAACACCCGAAGGCACAGAAAAAGCCAAGCCCTCAGCCTGCCCAGGTCCGTGATAAGGATCTTGCCCCAAGATAACCACCTTGACAGTGTGCAAGGGCGTCAGGGCGAGTGCCCGAAATGGCTGGGGCGGATACACCACGACACCACCAGCGAGGCGTTCCGACAAAAATCTGCCCAGATTCAAGCCGGTACTGCTGGCCAGGTATTGATCTACCAGCGGGCGCCAGTCTGGCGCCAGCAACGCATTCTCTGGCGGCCAAGCGGTCAGCACAGGTAATTGGTGTTGTGCCTCAGGCCGGCGTAAACAGTGCGGCCAAGGCTTGTCCGGGGTCTGTGGCGCGCATGAAAGCTTCACCGACCAAGTAGGCGTTGACGCCGGCTGCGCCCAGACGCAGCACATCATCCCGCGTCGCAATGCCACTTTCTGTGACCAACAAACGGTCTGCCGGCACCTCGCGCAGCAGGTCGATGGTGGTCTGGATCGACACTTCAAAGGTCTTTAGGTTGCGATTATTGACACCGATCAGCGGCGTCTTAAGCCGCGAGGCCCGCGCCAGCTCGGCAGCGTCATGCACTTCCACCAGCACCGCCATGTCCAGGCTGCTGGCGATGGCTTCGTAATCACGCAATTGGGCATCGTCGAGGCAGGCAGCGATCAGCAGCACAGCGTCGGCCCCCATCACACGCGACTCATAGACCTGGTAGGCATCAACCACAAAATCTTTTCTCAGGACCGGCAAGTGGCATGAGGCTCGGGCCTGCTTCAAGTAATCAACCTTTCCCTGGAAAAACTGCTGGTCGGTCAGCACCGAAAGACAGGCGGCACCGTGCTCGGCATAGGTCTGAGCAATATCAGCCGGCTCAAAATCAGCCCGCAACACACCTTTGGATGGGCTGGCTTTTTTGATTTCGGCGATCACTGCCGGTCGCCCGGCGGCAATTCGGGCTCGCATAGCGCCCAGGAAATCCCGGGTCAGGACGCGGGATTCGGCATCGGCGCGGACCTCGGGCAGCGGTTTGCGACTGCGGGCGGCAGCCACCTCTTCGTGTTTGACGGCAACGATCTGGGTCAGGATATCGGACATGGGCGCTCACTTGGAAGCCTGGCAACCGAACAGGGTATTCGGGCCGGGCCGAGCGGATTTTCGCAGAACGGCGAGCCAGGCACGGTTAACATGAGTGGCCGAGCAGTAGCGATAGCCGCTGCTGCCCACGACGCCCTACAGGACGCCCATGTCAAATACCCTGTCCACCCCCCAAGGCCTAGCTGATGAGCCCAGTCGCACCACCTACCGTGACTACACCCAGCCCGGCATTGAGCGGGTGCGTGAGTTTTACCGCAACAACCACACCTACCAAACCCTGGACTTTGTGTTGGCCAAGAAAAGCAAGTGGTTGCAATTCCAGCAACGGCAAATGACACCCTGGGAGGGTCTGGATTACCTGAACACGCTGGTGGATGAGTCGGATCCTGACATCAACCTGCCGCAAATCAGCCATCTGCTGCAAACCGCAGAGGCCATCCGCGCCGACGGCCACCCCGACTGGTTTGTGCTGACCGGCTTTGTGCACGATCTGGGCAAGGTGCTGTGCCTGTTTGGCGAGCCGCAATGGGCGGTGGTGGGCGACACCTTTCCGGTCGGCTGCCGCCACTCGGACCGCATTGTCTACCCAGAGTTTTTCACGGCAAACCCGGACAGCCAGGACAAGCGTTACGACAGCGAACTGGGCATTTACAGTGCCAACTGCGGGCTGTACCAGGTCCACATGTCTTGGGGCCACGACGAATACCTGTACCACCTGCTCAAAAACTATTTGCCCGAGCCGGCGCTGTACATGATCCGCTACCACTCGTTCTACGCTTGGCACAAAGAAGGCCAATACCGGCACCTGACCGATGCCCGCGACGACGCGAACCTGCCCTGGGTGCAGAAGTTCAACCCCTACGACCTGTATTCCAAGAACCCGAACCCGCCGGTTCTGGCCGAGCTCAAAACTTATTACGAGGACTTGATGGCCAAGTACCTGCCGGCCACGCTCAAACTCTGACGCCATACCCGCCCACATCCCATATATCCCATGACGACATCCCTGTTACCCGCTCACCTGGTCGCCCGACTGGACTTTGCCATCACGCTGGCGCGCCAGTGTGGCGAACTGGCCTTGAAGGAGGCGGCCCAATTGCAGATCAGCGCCAAAGGCGCACACGATGTGCTGACGCAGGCCGACCTGGCGGTGGAACAACTGATCCGCGCAGAAGTGGCCCGAGCCTTTGCCGGCGATCTGGTCGTGGGCGAAGAAATGGGCGGGCAGGACGCGGTGGGCAGCGCGGGCAACTTCTGGCTGGTTGACCCGATTGACGGCACCGCCAACTACGCCACCGATGTGCCACGCTGGTGCATCTCGATCGGCTACCTGGAAGCAGGAAAACCGGTACTGGGCGTGCTGTTTGACCCGCTGATGGACCGGCTGTACAGCGCCGGCATGGGAGCCGGCGCCTGGCTCAATGACCGGCCGATCCGGGCCCGCAGCACCAGCGCGCTCAATGGCGCCACGGTAGAGCTGGGCTGGTCGCCGCGCGCCCAACCGGCCGCCTACCTGGGCAAGGCAGCGGCGCTGCTGGCCGCCGGCTGCGCCTTCACCCGCCGCGGCTCGGGCGCGCTGGGTCTGGCCGATGTGGCCGCCGGTCGGGTTGACGGCTACGCCGAATTGCAGATCAACGCCTGGGACTGCGCGGCCGGCATCCTGCTGGTGACCGAAGCGGGCGGGCAAGCCAACGACTTTTTCACCCCGGCTGGCATCCGTTCAGGGGGGCTGCTAGTGGCCTGTGCCGCTGACCTCTACCCCGCGCTACATGGGCTGATGGCCGACGCGCCCTGACCGACGCAGTCTCGGCCGTGGCCGGCCGGTGCTGGTTTGTACGGATAGACCATCGTCATAAATTTGTCACAATACACAGCTGTTGTGGCTGTGCCGCTCGGGCGAGCCTCGTCGAAGTTGGAGAAATTTTCCATGCGTTATTCCACCCTATCCGGCCTTCTGGCCGTCACCCTCGGCCTGTTGGCCGCCCCCGCCTTCGCCCAAGGCAAGCTGACGCTGTACTGCAGCTCCGACGAGGCCTGGTGCCAGCAGGCCAAGACCGAGTTCGAGAAGAAGACCGGCATTGCCGTCGACATGACGCGCAAGAGTTCAGGTGAGACCTACGCCCAGATCAAGGCCGAGTCGGCCAACCCCAAGGGCGACATCTGGTGGGGCGGCACCGGTGACCCGCACTTGCAGGCCGCCGAAGAAGGCCTGACCCAGGCCTATGTGTCAGAAAGCCGAACCCAACTGCACGACTGGGCCAACCGGCAGGCGGTGGCCTCCAAGGTGCGCACGGTCGGCATCTATTCCGGCGCGCTCGGCTATGGCTACAACGAAGAACTGCTGAAAAAACAGAACCTTCCGGTGCCAGCCTGCTGGAAAGACCTGATCAAGCCGGTGTACAAGGGCAAAGTTCAGGTGGCCAATCCCAACTCTTCTGGCACCGCGTACACCATGCTGGCCACACTGGTGCAGATGATGGGAGAAAAAGAGGCTTTTGATTACATGAAGGCGCTGCACAAGAACATCAACCAGTACACCAAATCGGGCTCGGCGCCGATCAAGGCGGCTGGCTCGGGCGAGACCGTGATCGGCATTGTGTTTGTGCATGACGCTGTGGCCGTGGCCGAGGCCGGCTTCCCGATCAAATCGGTGGTGCCCTGCGAGGGCACGGGCTACGAAATTGGCTCGATGAGCATCGTTAAGGGCTCGCGCAACCTGGACAACGCCAAAAAGTTCTACGAGTTTGCCCTGACGGCCGAGTTCCAAAACAAGGCTAAGGACGTCAAATCCTTCCAGGTCATGTCAAACAAGTCTGCCATCAGTTCGCCTAAGGCGCCCGACCTGGCCAAGATCAAGCTGATCGACTACGACTTCGTCAAGTATGGCTCGGCGGCGGAACGCCGGCGCCTGCTGAAAAAATGGGATGACGAGATTGGCGCCTTGCCCCGCTGAGCTGGCTGAAGGCTTGACCCGCGGCCCGCGCGCTTCGTGAGCGCGCAGCCACACCGTCTGGACAACCAGGCCTTGGGGACGGCTGCGGCGGCTCTGATCGGGGTCGCCCTGCTGCCTTGGTACGCCATCGAAGATGGCTTTTGGGCCCTGAAGTGGCTGCTGCACGGCTACCCTTTGGCCGCTGAGAGCGCGCCAGCCTTGTTCCTGTGGTTCAAAGGGGCCAACCTGTGGCTAATGCCCGTAGCCGGCATCGCGCTGGCGGCGCTGGCGGCGGTGCTCCTGCGACCCTCGGCGAGTGTGCTGGGCCGGCTGCTGGTGTTCCTTGGTACCCTGGGCATCGCCTACCTGCTGGCACAGGGCTTTCTGTTTGGCCTGAAGGGCTGGAACGCCGCTTGGCTCAATGATTGGCTCGGCGAGTCCGAGCAACGCCAGTTTGGCATGGGCTACGGTGCGCTGCTGACCGGCGCCAGTTTTTTATTTTTACTGACGCGAGGGCTGGCGCTGCGTGGCGTGGTCGGCGGCGACGCCTTTGTCACGGGCTCGCTCGGGCTGGTGATTGCGCTGACGCTGCTGTTCATCGGCCTGCCGGTGCTGCAGATGCTGGTGATCCCGTTCCGGGCGGAAGACGGTGCTTGGTCGCTGACGCCCTTTGTCGACCGCCTGCTCGACCCGAAAATCTGGCGCCTGACTTGCCTGAGCACCGGCGCAGGCTGCGGCGTGGCCTGGAACACCCTGGTATTGGCGATCACGGTGGGGCTCTTGTCCACCCTGCTCGGGCTGGCCTTTGCCCTGGTGCTAACGCGCACTGGCGTGCGCTTTCGCGGCCTGTTCAAATCGCTCTCCCTCTTGCCCATCATCACCCCGCCGTTCGTGATTGGCCTGTCGCTGATCCTGCTGTTCGGCCTGTCGGGCAATGTGACACAGTTTGTGGCTGAGCAACTCGGCCTGGAGCCGACGCGCTGGGTGTACGGCTTCAGCGGGGTGCTGATCGCGCAGCTGCTGTCGTTCACGCCGATTGCCTTTCTGGTGCTGATCGGGGTGGTGGAGGCGATCAGCCCGTCGCTGGAAGAGGCGGCACAGACCCTGAACGCCAACGCCTGGCAGACCTTTCGCACCGTGTCGTGGCCACTGATGCGTCCCGGGCTGGCCAATGCCTTTTTGCTGGGCTTTATTGAGAGCATGGCCGATTTCGGCAACCCGCTGGTGCTGGGCGGCAATTTCAACGTGCTGTCGACCGAAATTTTCTTTGCGGTGGTGGGCTCGCAAAACGACCAGGGCCAGGCCGCCGTGCTGGCCATCATCCTGCTGGTCTTCACCATTGGCGCCTTCTACCTGCAGCAGCGCTGGCTGGGTCGGCGCAGCTACACATCGGTCAGCGGCAAGGGCGACGGCGGCATGCACCCGCTGTTGCCCAAGCGCATTGCGATCCCGGCCCTGGTCATCACCACCGCCTGGGCCCTGTTCACGGTTGTGGTGTACTTGATGATTGTTTACGGCAGCTTTGTGCAGCTGTGGGGCCGCGACAGCACCCTGACGTTGAAACACTACATGGGTGCTTTTTCCATCGCCTTTGGTGAATTTGGCCTGCACTGGCAGGGCTCGGCCTGGAACAGCTTCTGGACCACGCTGCAAATTGCCACCATCTCGGCCCCGTTGACCGCTGCCATCGGCCTGATCACCGCCTGGCTGCTGACGCGCCAGGACTTTCACGGCAAGCGGCTGTTTGAGTTCGTCACCATGCTCAGTTTTGCGATTCCCGGCACGGTGATTGGTGTGAGCTACATCATCGCCTTCAACGTGCCGCCGATCGAGTTGACCGGCACCGCCGCTATTTTGGTGATCTGCTTTGTGTTCCGCAACATGCCGGTGGGTGTGCGCTCGGGCATTGCCTCGCTGTCGCAGATCGACAAAAGCCTGGACGAAGCCTCGCTGACACTGGGCGCCAGTTCCTGGACCACCTTTCGCCGCATCACGCTGCCGCTAATCCGGCCGGCCATCCTGTCGGCGCTGGTGTACAGCTTTGTGCGCAGCATGACGGCCATCAGCGCGGTGATTTTTCTGGTCAGCGCCAAGCACGACCTGGCCACCAGCTACATCATCGGGCGGGTGGAGAACAATGAATACGGCGTGGCGATTGCCTACGCCACGGTGCTGATTGTGGTGATGCTGGCCGCCATCGGCCTGTTTCAGTGGCTGGTTGGCAGCCGACGCCTGGGGCGCCGGGGCATGCAGCAGGATTCCACCATGCTTGCGGGAGGCGCATGACTATTTCAACTCGCAAAGGGCCGGCTCGCGTGGTCTTTGACCAGGTCAGCAAGCGCTACGGCAACAAGGTCACAGCTGTGGACACCATCTCGCTGGAATTCCCAGCGGGCACCCTGGTCACGCTGCTGGGCCCGTCGGGCTGCGGCAAGACCACCATCCTGCGCATGATCGCCGGGCTAGAGATGGCCAGCAGTGGCCGTATCTTGATAGGCGACGACGATGTGACCCGGCTGCCGGCCACCGCGCGCGATGTGTCCATGGTGTTCCAGTCGTACGCGCTGTTTCCGCACATGACAGTGCTGCAAAACGTGAGCTACGGCCTGCAGATGTCGGGCTTTGCCAAAGACGTGGTGGCGGCGAAGGCGCACGACGTGCTCAAGCAGCTGGGCTTGGGTGTGCTCAGCGCCCGATACCCGAACGAGCTCTCCGGCGGGCAGCAACAGCGGGTGGCAGTGGCCCGCGCCATCGTGCTGGAGCCGCGTGTGCTGCTGTTCGACGAGCCCCTGTCCAATCTGGACGCTAAGCTGCGCCGCTATGTGCGCCAGGAGATCCGTGACCTGCAGCAGTCGCTTGGATTGACCGTGGTCTACGTCACGCACGACCAGGAAGAGGCGCTAGCGGTGTCAGACACCGTGGTGGTGATGAACAACGCGACCATTGCCCAGCAGGGCAGCCCACGCGAATTGCATGACCGGCCCAGAACCCGCTTTGTGGCCGATTTCATTGGCGGCGCCAACGTGCTGCCCTGCGAGGTTACCGCCGTTGACGGCGATCTGGCCAGCGTGCAGTTGGGGGCCCTTTCGCTGCAAACACGTCACTGCGCTGGCACCGCACCACAGCGCCATGTGGCGGTGCGCCCGAACACCGTGACCCTGCTACCAGCTGGCAGCCCGGACACGCTTGACGGCGTGGTGAGCAAGGCGATTTATGTGGGCGAGCAAATGGAATACCTGGTGCAAACCGCGCTGGGCGAGCTGTTCGTGACCTCGACTGATACCGAGCATCCGTTTGCTCCTGACACTCCGGTGACGGTGGCGTTGCGTCAGAGTGATGTGGTGTTGTTAAGCGACTGAGCTGGTCTATTTGGTGTCTGCCGGTCACGGTGATACCGGGGTTCAGCGACTGCTCGCGTGTTTGGCGCTCCGGTCAAGGCGGCGCCGGGCTAAGCGGCTCCGCGGCTGTCCTCCGCCCTGCGGACTCCTCCTTGATGCCGCTGCGCCGCTCAACCCGTCACTACCTTGACGACCCTCGCACGCCAGCATTGGGACCCCGCATTCAGGTATACGTCTAACACGACCAGGGAGGGGATGGCGTGCCTGCTGCAGCGAGGTCAAGGGGGAGCCCGCGCAGGGCGGAGGACACGAGCGGAAGCAGGCACGCCGTCCCCGCCAACGCCAAAAGTAAACCCGAACGACAAAAAAGCAAAAGGCAAAAAACGCCAATCACCGATCCGACGGCGGCTTCCGCTCATCCAACGGCACAAACGGCCCCTGCATGCGCTGCTTGATGTAACGCTCGCCCTGCTCGGAACGCGCCAGCCAGATCCACAGCCACAGGCCCAGCAGCGGGGCGCCGATCACCGCCAGCAACGTCAGCACCAGAGTCATACGGCCGGCTTCAGGGCTTGGGTCAGCGCCACCAGCTGGTCCAGCCGGGCGCGGGCCGCACCAGAGTCCAGGGCGGCGCGGGCCTGCAACACGCCAGCCTGCATGGTGGGTGCCACGTTGGCGGCATAAAGCGCGGCACCGGCATTCAGCACCACAATGTCGCGGGCTGGGCCCGGTTCGTTGTTCAGCACACCCAGCAGCATGGCCTTGGACTGCTCGGGCGTGTCCACGCGCAGGCCGCGGTTGCTGGCCATCACCATGCCGAAGTCTTCCGGGTGGATCTCGTACTCGGTGATTTCGCCGTCTTTCAATTCCCCCACCAGCGTGGCCGCGCCCAGGCTGACCTCGTCCATGCCGTCTTTGCCGTAAACCACCAGCGCATGCTCGGCGCCCAGGCGCTGCAGCGCCCGCACCTGAATACCGACAAGGTCCGAATGGAAGACGCCCATCAAGATATTGGGCGCACTGGCCGGGTTGGTGAGCGGCCCCAGGATGTTGAAGATAGTGCGCACCCCCAACTCGCGCCTGATCGGCGCCACGTTTTTCATGGCCGGGTGGTGGTTGGGCGCGAACATGAAGCCGACGCCGACCTCGGCAATGCAGCGCGCAATCGCCTCCGGCGCCAGGTTGATGTGCACGCCCAGTGCCTCCATCACGTCGGCACTGCCGCTCTTGCTGCTGACGCTGCGCCCGCCGTGCTTGCTGACACGGGCGCCAGCCGCGGCGGCGACAAACATGGAACAGGTGGAGATGTTGAAGGTGTGAGAGCCATCACCGCCGGTGCCGACGATGTCGACCAGGTGGGTCGGGTCGGCCACGTGCACCTTGGTGGAAAACTCGCGCATCACCTGGGCGGCGGCGGTAATCTCGCCAATGGTTTCCTTTTTCACCCGCAGACCGGTGATCAACGCCGCCATCATCACCGGCGACATCTCGCCGCTCATGATCAGGCGCATGATATGCAGCATCTCATCATGAAAAATCTCGCGGTGCTCGATGGTGCGCAGCAAGGCTTCTTGCGCGGTGATCTTGTTGCTTTGGGGCATGGTGGGTCTCTTCAAGGGGTGGAGGGATCGGTGAGGGCCAGCTTAAGGCCAAAACCGATGAATAAAGCGCCGGCCAAGCGCTCCAGCCAGGCCAGTCCCTGCTGCAGGGACTGCAGGCGCTGGCCGGCCCAGGCAGCCAGCAGGGCATAGCCCAGGTTGATCGGCAGGGAATTCAAGTTGAAGAGCAGACCCAGCAGCACAAAGGTCAGCGCCTTGTGCTCAGCCTCAGGGGCAATGAACTGCGGCAGAAACGCCAGAAAGAACAGGGCTACCTTGGGGTTGAGCGCATTGGTCCAAAAGCCTTGGCAGAATATTTTTTTATAGTCAAATTGGCCTCTAGACCTTGATTCCATTGACTTTATTGCTATTTTATTAATAGCCAATACCGATGCTGATCCGGCTGCCGGACGACGCAAGCCCAGCATGCCCCAGCCGATGTACAGCAAGTAGGCCGCACCCGCCCACTTCAGCAGGGTGAACGCTGTCTGAGAGGCGGCCAGTAGTGCGCCCAGACCGAGCGCTGCCACGGCAATATGGACAAAGATACCGCCCGTAATGCCAAGGGCTGCGACGACCCCAGCCCGCCAGCCACCCTTGAGCCCCTGGGAGACGATGTAGAGCACATCTGGCCCGGGCGTCAAGTTCAGCAGCAGACCAGCTGCCAAGAACAGGCCGAGGTGCTCGATCCCTGCCACAGCGCCCTTCCCTCAGCGGGAAAAAATGTCATCCATGACCGCCAATGCGTGGTCAACACCCGCAGCGTCGACATCCAGGTGGGTCACAAAGCGCAGCTGGTACAGGCCGGTGGCCAGCACGCCACGCCGCGCCAGTTGAGGAATCAGATCTGCCGCATGCGCCCTTGCCGGGCCCTCCAAATCAACAAACACCACGTTGGTCTGGGGCTGCGCTACCACCAGACCCGGCAGGCGGCGCAGGCCCGCGGCCAAGCGCTGCGCCAAGGCGTGATCGTCGGCCAGCCGCTGCACATGATTTGCCAGTGCATAGGAGGCCGCTGCCGCGAGCCCACCAGACTGGCGCATGCCGCCGCCTGCCATCTTGCGGATGCGGTGCGCCCGTGCGATCAGTTCGCGGTTACCGCAGAGGGCAGAGCCGACCGGCGCGCCCAGCCCCTTGCTGAAGCAGACCGAGACGCTGTCAAAACAGTTGGCAATACGGCGCGCCTCCTGGTAAGGATCGGTACCCAGTTCAGTGGCCTGCGCCACAGCGGCATTGAACAAACGTGCACCGTCAAGGTGGCGGGCCAGGCCATGCTGGCCGGCCAGGTCAGTGGCCTGCTGCACATAGTCCATGGGCAGCCGCTTGCCACCAAAGGTGTTTTCTAGCGCCAGCAGCCGGGTACGGGCGAAGTGTGCGTCGTCGGGCTTGATGGCTGCGGCAATTTCAGTCAGTGCCAGGGTGCCGTCGGGCTGGTGGTTCAAGGGCTGCGGCTGCAGGCTGCCGAACACCGCACCGCCGCCACCCTCCCACCGGTAGCAGTGGGCCATCTGGCCGACGATGTACTCGTCACCCCGTTGGCAGTGCGCCAGCAGGGCGCACAGGTTGCTTTGGGTGCCGGTCGGCACGAAAAGCGCGGCCTCAAAGCCGAGCATGTCAGCAATCTGCGCCTGCAGAGCGTTGACGCTGGGATCATCGGCAAAGACGTCGTCGCCCAAGGGCGCAGCGGCCATGGCAGCGCGCATGCCAGGTGTTGGTTGCGTAACAGTGTCGCTGCGCAGGTCAACCCGCAGGAAGCCAGTGTTTGAGGTCATTTTGGGCTCCAGGCCTTGTGAGTATTGATGATCCAGCTACTTAAATAATAGCAAAATCAGGGTCGTGGGGCCAAGAAGTTAGCCAGCATCGCATGGCCGTGCTCGGTCAGGATGCTCTCGGGGTGAAACTGCACGCCCTCCACATCCAGCGTGGCATGGCGTACGCCCATGATTTCGCCGTCGTCGGTCCAGGCCGTGGTCTGCAGGCAGGTCGGGCAGCTGGACCGTTCAATCGCCAATGAATGGTAGCGGTTGACTGTGAACTGCGTCGGTAAACCAGCGAATACCCCGGTCTGCGTGGTACTGATGACGCTGGTCTTGCCATGCATCAGCTGCTGCGCCCGCACGATGTGGCCGCCAAAAGCCGCGCCAATCGCCTGGTGGCCCAGGCAAACCCCCAAGATAGGCAGCTTACCGGCAAATTGGCGGATGGCTGCCACCGAGATGCCAGCCTCAGCCGGCGAGCAGGGCCCGGGCGAGACCATCAGCCGGTCGAGTTGCCCAGCCTGCAGCCGGGCCTCGATCGCGGGCAGAGTGATCTCGTCATTGCGCGCCACCGTCACCTCGGCCCCCAGTTCCCCCAGGTACTGCACGATGTTGTAAGTGAAGGAGTCGTAGTTGTCGATCATCAGCAGCTTCATTCCAGGCCCTCCTCAACCAGTTCGGCCGCGCGCAGCAGAGCGCGCGCCTTGGCCTCGGTCTCACGCCATTCCAGCTCTGGCACCGAATCGGCCACCACGCCGGCGGCGGCCTGCACGTACAACATCTGGTCCTTGATGATGCCAGTGCGGATGGCGATGGCCACGTCCATGTCGCCGGCATAGCTCAGGTAACCGCAGGCGCCGCCGTACAGGCCGCGCTTGCTGGGTTCGAGCTGATCGATCAGCTCCATGGCATGCACTTTGGGGGCACCGGTCAGGGTGCCGGCCGGGAAAGTGGCACGCAGCACATCCATCGCGGTCATGCCGTCCTGCAGCGTGCCCTCCACGTTGCTGACGATGTGCATCACGTGGCTGTACCGCTCCACACTGAAGGCCTCGGTCACCTTGACGCTGCCTGTTTTGGCAATGCGGCCGATGTCATTGCGCGCCAGGTCGATCAGCATCACGTGCTCGGCACGTTCCTTCGGGTCGTTGATGAGTTCGACCTCGGCCGCACGGTCCTGCGCCAGGCTCGCGCCCCGGGGCCGGGTGCCAGCCAGCGGCCGGATGGTGATTTTTTGTTCGATCTGCTGGCCCGCCGACACGGTTTCCTGGCGCACCAGAATCTCGGGGCTGGCGCCCACCACATGGAAATCCCCCAGATGGTAGTAATACATATAGGGGCTGGGGTTGAGCGAGCGCAGCGCGCGGTACAGGCTCAGCGGTGACTCGGTGTAGCGCTTTTTCAGGCGTTGCCCAACCTGCACCTGCATGAAGTCGCCGCCCTCGATCAGGCCCTTGGCGCGCGTCACCGCAGCCAGGTAGTCGGCCTTGGCGAATTCGCGCTCCACCGGGTAGCCCTGGCTGGGCTTGACCATCGGCGCGCTGACCGAGTACTTGAGCTGGTCTTTGAGCTCACGCAGGCGGCGCTTGGCGTTGGCGTAGGCCTCAGGCTGTGTCGGGTCGGCGTAAACAATCAGGTAAAGCTTGCCCGACAGGTTGTCGATCACAGCCAGTTCCTCGCACTGCAGCAGCACGATGTCGGGACAGCCCAGGGTGTCGGGCGGGCAACTGGCCACCAGCTTTTTCTCGATATGGCGCACCGTGTCGTAGCCAAAGTAGCCGGCCAGGCCGCCGCAAAAACGCGGCAGGCCGGGCCGCAGCGCCACCTTGAAACGCTGTTGGAAGGCGCTGATGAAATCCAGCGGGTTGCCGCTGTCGCGCTCCACCACTGCGCCATCGGTCACCACCTCGGTCACGGCCTCGGCACCAAAGCCGCTGGCGCGCAACAACGTGCGCGCTGGCAGGCCGATGAAGCTGTAGCGGCCAAAACGCTCGCCGCCCACCACAGACTCCAGCAAGAAACTGTGCTTACCGCCATCGCGCGAGTGCGCCAGCTTGAGGTAGAGCGAGAGCGGCGTCTCCAAATCGGCAAAGGCTTCGGCCAAGAGCGGAATCCGGTTGTAGCCTTGTGCGCTCAGGCTTTTGAATTCGAGTTCGGAAATCACGGAGAGTGGTCTTTCAAATCAGGGCCGGCGGTGCCCTTGTTCAGCGACAAGGTCCACTCTGGCGGGCAGCACGCGGTGCTGCGGTTCATTCAGGCGGGGTCGGATCAGGCAAATGCTGATGCAGTCGGCCATGACCGCCAGGGCCAGGCTCCCCGGTCGCTAAGACCTGTGACGCTGATGCGGTGAATAAACATCAACTCAGTGTAGCAAACCGCGAACCCGAAACAGGCCTGCGGGTGGGCAGGGAATGACCCCAACTATCCGATAAGATGGGCAACCCGCGCGACGCTACCGCCTGGGATCCCGCTAACAATCGACATCAGCCAAGGGTAAGCCATGAAGTTTCGCAACCAGATTCTGTTTTTGGGCCTGTTGGGTTTGCTCATGGCCTGCCTGGTGGGCGGCATCAGCCTGTTCAACACCCAACGCCTCACGGTGGCCATCGACAACTCGCAGCGCATGGGGGAAGCTCTGGAGCACAGCCTGGAAGCCGACATGATGCATGACGCGCTCCGGGGCGACGTACTGCTGGCGCTGCTGGGGGGACTGAACAAGGACGCAGCCCAGCTGGAGGAGGCCGAGAAAGGCCTGGCCGAACACACGAGTATCTTTAACAAGGCCATGACAGACCTGC
>CAMCZF010000061.1 GCA_945885775.1 Rhodoferax sp. OV413
CTGACGCGCACCGCCGCGGCAGCAATCGGGTCCACACCGGGGGTGATCATCACGGGCTTGACGATGAGCGAGGCCAGGGCCGTGCACAGGGCTGCCAGCAGGGCTAGCAGCACACCGGCGCCCACATGGCCGCTGTCGGCCTCCCAGGCGTGATCGTCGTCCTGGCGCCGGCCCAGCAGGATGGCCGTCATCACACCCACCAAGGTCAGCACGCCGCCCAGCGCCGCCTGCAGGCCGATGCGCTCGCCCAGCACCACAAAGCCCAACACGGCGCTGAAGGCCGCATGGGTGGCGAACAACACGCCGGCGCGGCGCGGCCCGAGCCGGTTCATGGCGGCAAACAGGGCCACGTCGCCAACAAAAATACCCACCAGCCCGCTCAGGGCCAGCGGCCACCAGCTCTGCGGCGGCAGGCTGTGCCAGCCGCCCCAGGGCGACAGCGTGAGTGTGGCGGCCCACAGCATCAGGGCCACCAGCAGCATGCGCCAGCGGCTGAAGGCAAAGGCGCCCAGATGGCGCGAGGGTCCGACCGAGATCAGGCTGCCTAGCGCCCAGCAGGCGGCGGCGCCCAGCGCCAGCAGGTCGTAGGCCGCCGGCATCAGCCGAGGTCGGGCTTGTCGACCAGCGTGCTCAGCGGCAAGCGGTCCAGTTCGGCCAGCAGCTGCGCCAGCGCCCGGCCGGCGGCCTGCACCAGCGCCTCGCCCTTGGCGGCGGTGGCGGCGGCGGCATGGCCGACCGCGCCGGCCGGGTGGTAGTCCTGCGTCTGCCAGCCCAGTTTGGCGCTGCGGCCGTTGCCCAGAATGGGGTACTGCTGCGCCCGCGCCTGCGCGGTCGAGGCAAAGTGGCGGGCCTGGTCCATCTGCACCCGCTGTGGCGCCAGCGCCAGCATCATCGAGGTCTCGACCTCGCCGCCATGGATGCCAAAGCGGTGCTCCTCGGCGCTGAACAGCGCGTTCAGGTCCTGGCCCTGCGCGTCGTGCAGCGGCAGGTTGAACCAGCTGCAGCTGTAGACCAGCAGGTTCAGCCGCGCACGCAGGTCGCGCGCCACCAGGTCCAGCACACTGACCTGGCCGCCGTGGCTGTTGAACAGCAGCAGCTTGCGCACGCCAGCGGCCGCCACCGACTCACCGATGTCGGTCCAGAGCCGCAGCACGGTCTCGGCCCGCAGCGTCAGGGTGCCGGGAAAGCGGGCGTGCTCGGGACTCAGGCCCACCGCCTGGGTGGGCAGGAACAGCACGCTCAATGCTGGCGCCAGGTGCGGCAGGCTGGCCGCCACGATGCCGTCAGCCAGCACCGTATCCACACTCAGCGGCAGGTGCGGCCCATGCTGCTCGGTGGCAGCCACCGGCAGCACGGCGATGGTGCGGGCCGGGTCCAGCTGCGCAAAGTCGCGCGTGCCAAGGTCGGCCCAAAAGCGGGATGGCAGGGTCATGGCGCGATCATAGGGGCGTTTACGGCCAGCCCGTGCTGCAGCTGGCGCGGCGCCAAACCAGCGCCGCTGCGCGCAGCCGGTGGCCGCTGAGCCGGCAGCACTGCCTGCAGACTGCGTGGCCGGGCCCGGGCGCCGCTGCCCAGGTAATCGGCCAACAAGGCGGTCCGCACGACCATAGCGTCTTGCCCGAGTTGCGCTGCCTGCCCCACCAAGTAGTCAAACAAATGGTCCACCAGCTGCTCCGGGCTCAAGCCGCTGGTCTGGCCGCTGCACTGCCAGAGCCAGTCGCTCCAGGCCAAAAAAGCCGCAAAGGGCGATGGCCCCTGCAGCAGCAGCGCCAGGGTGCGGCTGAAGCGGCCCGAATTGGCCACCAGGTCCCAGTAGCGCGCCAGCCGCACAAAGCGTTGCACCTCGTCACGGCGCAACACCGAGGTCTGCTGCACGGCGTAGGGCGGCTCGGCGTCGTACACCATGCCCCAGGCCTGGGTGTGGCGGGCAATCGGTGTGCCGCGCAGGCGCTTGAGCAGACCCAGCTGGATCTCATGCGGGCGCAGCGCGTACAGGGTGTCAAAACCCTGGGCAAAACTCGCCAGGGTCTCGCCGGGCAGGCCAAAGATCAGGTCGGTGTGCAGGTGGGCTTGGGACTTCGTCACCAGCCAATCCAGGTTGGCCAGGGTTTTGGCGTGGTCCTGGCGGCGCGAGATGCGTTGCTGCACCTCGGGGTTGAAACTCTGGATGCCAATTTCGAACTGCAGCACACCGGGTGGAAACTGCGCGATCAGGGTCTTGAGCCGGTCCGGCAGTTGGTCCGGAATCAGCTCAAAGTGCACAAACAGGTCCGGGGCTAGTGCGTGGATTAGTGGCGCAGGCGGCAAGCGATCCAGGAAAAACTGCAAGATGCGCGCCGAGGCCTCGATCTTGAGGTTAAACGTGCGGTCCACAAACTTGAACTGGCGTGCGCCGCGCTCGTAGAGCCGGTCCAGCTCGGTCAAAAACGGGTCCAAGTCAAAGGCCCAGGCGGTTTTGTCCAGTGAGCTCAAACAAAATTCGCACTTGAACGGGCACCCGCGCGATGCTTCAACGTACAGCACACGGTGCGCCAGATCGGCGTCGCTGTACTCGGTATAAGGCAGCTCGATTTGGTCCAGCGGCGGCTGTTCGCCATGGATGATTTTCATCAGCGGTGCGGGGCCATGCAGCAGGGCGTTGCACAGCTTGGGAAAGCTGACATCACCCCAGCCGGTAATCACATGGTCGGCCAGCGCCACGATGGCCTGCTGATCATGCTCATGGCTGACCTCGGGGCCGCCCAGCACCACTTTAAGCGCCGGGCGCGCCGTCTTGAGCAGGCGCACCAGCTCGCAGGTCTGGCTCACGTTCCAGATGTACACGCCAAAGCCGACCACCTGGGCCCGGCCAGGCTGTGGTTCGCCCAGCAGCGCCAGCAGTTCGTCGGCCAGTTCGGCCGGGCGGCGGACGATGGTGTACTCGCGCAGCGCAGTCTGTGCCCGCAGCTCACCCATATTGGCCAGCAGGTAGCGCAGCCCCAGCGAGGCGTGGATGTACTTCGCGTTGAGCGTGCACAGCACGATGGCAGGCGGAACAATCGGCGTATTGGCCATGGCTCAGGGCAAGGCTGCCAAATGCACCTGCGCGGCTGCGGCCAACTTCTCATTGAAGGTGGCCAAGGGTGCTTTCAGCTCGGCAGCCAGCCAGAGGTAGGCCGCGTCATAGGTCGACAGGCTATAGCGCAGTGCCAGCGACAGGGCCGCCGCCGGGTCTACGGGGTGAAGCGCGATAGCCATGGCGACAAACTGCAACAAGCCATCGGTGGCAATATCGGCGCGACCCGCACGGTGCTTCTCGGCCGCCACACTGGCGATCTCAAAGGGCAGCAGCGTCGGCGCATGCAGGGCCCGTCCGCGCAGGCCATCAAGCGCCAGCGCATGCCAGGGCTCATGAAAAATCAAACCGGCCAAGGTGCTGCAATCCACCACCACAGGCGGCTGAACCAGGTAACGGGCCGGGGGTTCTGCGACGAACAGGGTGCTGCCTGCCGTGCTCACCGGGCATCCCGGTCACTGCGTGTGATGTCAACACCCAGGGGCACGTTGGTCACCGGCTGCGGGTACTTCGTGGCCATCTCCCGGGCGACCTCCTCAACAGATCTCCCCTCCCGCAAAGCAACAGCTGGTACCTGCCAAGCTGGACCGATCGCCGGCCCTGCCGATGTGGCCTGCGGCACACCGCCCAAAGACGCCTCAATGATGGCCATCAATTCACCTTGCAAGGAGCGGTGGTTGCGGGCCGCGCGCTGACGCAGGGCTTCAGCCCATGGGTCGGGCACATCCTTGATCGAAATCGTTGCCATTTAAGCTCCATCAAGACATTTGGCGCCATTATGGCTCCATATTGGCGTCAAACGCAGCAAAATTGTCTGGCTTCGCATCGAGACAAATGGTGTCGTGTTTTGAAGAAGCATTCTAGGAGCTGGGGCGGAACCCGATCAGGCCACTATCATGTCGGCATGACCCAAGACCTTTTCCGCCAAGACAGTTACCTCAACGAGTGCCAGGCCACCGTGACCGCCATCACGCCGCAAGGCATTGTGCTCGACCGCACCGTGTTCTACCCGCTCGGTGGCGGCCAAGCCGGCGATGCCGGGGTGCTTTTGCTGGCCAGTGGCGAAGAAATCGCCATCATCGACACCCGCAAAGGCAAAGCCGAAGATGGCAGCTTTACCAAGGAAATCTGCCATTTACCCACGCCAGACGGGCTTGAGCAGCTATTGAATCAGGAGCAAGACTCGGTCCGCAGACTGGCCGTGGGCGACGTGGTGACCGCCCGCATCGACTGGGCGCGGCGACACCGACTCATGCGTTTTCACACCAGCACCCACCTGCTGTGCAACCTGGTGCCGCAGCTGGTGAACGGCTGCTCGATCACACCAGACTATGCGCGTCTGGACTTCAATATGACCGACGCGCTGGACAAGGACGCGCTGACCGCCGGTCTGGCGCGGCTGGCGGCGGCGGGGCTGCCGCTGCTGGTCGGCGAGATCAGCGACGCCGAGCTCGACGCCAACCCGGCACTGGTCAAAAGCATGTCGGTGCAGCCGCCGCGAGGCAGTGGCAGCATCCGTACCATCCGCATTGGCGATGCCGACACGTTGATCGACCTGCAACCCTGCGGCGGCACCCATGTGGCCAACACCGCCGAGATCGGCACGGTAGTGGTCACCAAGATCGAGAAAAAATCCGCCACCACC
This sequence comes from Rhodoferax sp. OV413, assembly GCA_945885775.1. Taxonomy (GTDB): domain Bacteria; phylum Pseudomonadota; class Gammaproteobacteria; order Burkholderiales; family Burkholderiaceae_C; genus Rhodoferax. The sequence goes on from CAMCZF010000061.1 coordinate 4,701, forward strand.
CGGCGCGTGGTGCTCGGCTTCGCGGCATGAACACCGGGCCGGTGCGTCGCATCACCGGCCGCATTCAACGACAATGTGGTTTTACACAATTACTCAAATCACCATGACAGATGCGGCACCAGAACCCACACAGCGCCTGAATGTTGACCTGCCCAAGTCGCAGTATCTCGCATTGAAGTCGTATGCCCTGCACCACGAGACAACGGTGTCGCAACTGGTGCGTGATTCGTTGCGCGGCATTGTGGAGTACGACACCTGGTTCAAAGCCAAGGTGCAAGCGGCTCAGAATGATCCACGCCCTGCTATGGATGCCCAAGAATGGGACCGTATTCGTGCCCAAAAGCTGGCACAACGTCAGGCGCTGGCTGACAAAACATGAGGGTGCTGCGCAAGCCGCAGTACCTGGAGAGCCTACAAGCCATCGAGGACCATGTCGCCCGTGACAACCCGACCGCAGCCGTCGATTTATGGCTCAACATTGACGACCAGGTCAGCCAGCTTTCTGACCCAAATTTTCCGCGTCGACGTGGCCGCGTCACGGGCACGCTAGAGCTGGTGGCGCATCCAAACCACGGCGTGATATTGGAGCAAACGCTCGATACCGTCATGGTGCTTGATGTGCTGCATGCAGCCAAGAAATACCCTTGAGGCATGACCCAATGGGTAAAACGAAATGGCCCCAAGCTGAACTTGCGCAGGAGTGCCAAGACAATCGTCGCGGCCAACCGCCATTGGCGGCGTTCGGCATGAACACCGGGCCAGTGCGTCGCATCACCGGCGACACGTTTTATGCGTGGGATGGCGAGGTGTTGGTTGTCAATATTTTGGGCAAGCCGGCGGCAGCGCGTGACGCCATCGGCAAAGTGCACGGCACCCAGCTCAAGGTCAGCGTGACCGCCGCGCCCGAAGCCGGGCGGGCCACTGACCACATGGTGCGGTTTCTGGCGCCCCTGTTTGGCGTGCGAGTGGCCGACATCGAGGTGGTGTTCGGCCGCGAGAATGTGAACAAGCAGCTGCGCATCCGCTCGCCCAAGCGGCTGCCGGCGGTGCTGGCCGAAGCCATCGCCGCCGCAGAGGTGGAACTTTGACCGGGCCCGACGGCTCCTACACACCATGATGTCTTTTCGCCCGCTCACGCGCCTGCTTCCGCACTTGATTGCTATATTTACAATAGCAATAACCATAATTAGTACAAGGGCTGGCGCCCAAAACCATGCCAGTTCAGTCGTGACCACGCCGCAGGTGCGCGCCGAACTGCTGGCTTACGCGCCAGCCGGGGTGGGGCCTGGCAAGACGGTCTGGCTTGGGCTGCAACTCACCCACCAGCCCCAGTGGCACACCTACTGGAAGAACTCAGGTGACTCCGGCCTGCCCACCACGCTGCAGTGGACCTTGCCTGCAGGACTTACGGCTGGGGACATCGCCTGGCCACTGCCGCACAAGATCCCCATTGGCAACCTGGCCAACTACGGCTATGAGGACACGGTGCTGCTGCCGGTGCCGCTGACCGTGGGTGCCGACTTCAAACCACCGGCGCTGGCGAGCGAGCTTGAGATCCGGCTGCAGGCCAATTGGCTGGTCTGCCGACGCGAATGCATCCCAGAAGAAGGTAGTTTTGCGCTCAAGCTGCCGCTGCGTGGCTCGACCGCCCTGCATGCGACGGCCTTCACCGCAGCCATGGCCGCCGCACCACGCCCCTTGATGGGGTCGACCAGCGGCGTCCTGCCCGAGCCTGGCGCACGTCTGGACGGGCAGAACCTGGTTTTGACGCTCGCCAATCTGCCGGTAGCACTGCGCGGTCAGCCGCTGGAGTTGTTCATTGAAACACCGGAGATCATCGAAACTGCAGCCACGCCCGCTCAAAGCTGGGCGGGTGCAGTCTGGACCGCGCGTGTACCGCTGTCAGCGCAGCGAAGCAACAGCCCTGATCGGCTGCCCTGGCTGCTCGTCGGCACGCAGGACGGCCGCCGCGTGGGCTACCAGCTCACGACCCCGGTGACCGGGCCCTGGCCTGCAGCCACACCCAACGCAGCCGCAGCTGCGGCGGCCAGCGCCAGCCTGTCGCCCGCGCTGGCCGCTGCGCTGCAAGCCAATGCTGCTCGGGTGGCGACGACCCCGCAAACATCGGTCGGCCTGTGGGCTGCTCTGGCCGGCGCCCTGCTCGGCGGCATGCTGCTGAACCTGATGCCCTGCGTGTTCCCGGTGCTGGCGCTCAAGGTGGTCGGCTTTGCCGGCCAGGCGCAAGACCGGCGCAGCCACCGCGTCAGCGGTCTGGCCTACAGCGCCGGCGTGTTGCTGTCGTTTGTGGCGCTGGGCGGCCTGATGCTGGTGCTGCGCAGCGCTGGCGAGCAGCTGGGCTGGGGCTTTCAGCTGCAGTCACCCGCGGTGGTGGCGGCACTGGCGCTGCTGTTCACACTGCTGGGCTTGAATCTGGCCGGCCTGTTCGAGTTTGGCCAGTTCCTGCCCAACCGGGTCAGCACGCTGCAGGCGCGCCACCCGGCGGTCAACTCAGCGCTGTCCGGCGTGCTGGCAGTGGCGGTGGCCTCGCCCTGCACCGCCCCTTTCATGGGCGCCTCGTTAGGCTTGGCGCTGGGGCTGCCGGCCTGGCAGGCGCTGGCGGTGTTTGCTGCCATGGGCATGGGCATGGCGCTGCCGTTTCTGGCGACCAGCCTGTCACCGGCACTGGCACGCGCCCTGCCCCGTCCCGGCCCCTGGATGGCTACCCTGCGCCAGGCGCTGGCGTTTCCGATGCTGGCCACTGTGGTCTGGCTGCTGTGGGTGCTGGGACAGCAAAGCGGCATCGATGGCGCTGCGGCCCTGCTGGCGCTGCTGCTGGGACTGGGCCTGGTGCTCTGGTCGCTCGGATGCCCGCCTGCCAGCCGGCGCTGGATTGCTTCAATTTCTATAGCAATGTTGCTAGCATTGACGTGGGTTCTGGGCCCTTTTGTCATAAAACCCCTGCCGGCTGTCGATGCCATCGGCGCGGCAAGCCGCACTGACGACCCCTGGCAGCCCTGGTCGCCTCAGGCGGTCGAGGCCGCGCTGGCGGCCGGCAAACCGGTGTTTGTCGATTTCACCGCTGCCTGGTGCATCACCTGCCAGTACAACAAGCAGACCACCCTGTCCGATGCCGCGCTGCTGGCAGACTTCAAGGCCCGCCAAGTGACGCTGCTGCGCGCCGACTGGACCCGGCGTGACCCAGCCATCACCGCGGCGCTGACAGCACTGGGTCGCAGCGGCGTGCCGGTCTATGTGCTGCACCTGCCGGGCACGGCTCCGCGAGTGCTGTCAGAGTTGCTGAGCGTGGATGAACTGCAGGCCGCGCTGGTCGGGCGCTAACGCCGGCCAAGCCAGCCGTCATCTCCAGCCTGAGAAGTCATCTCCGGCCACGACCGGAGATCCATGGCGCTGTGGATCCCCGCATCCGCGATGATGACAGCCTCCGACGACCTCTATCGGCCACGTCGTCGGTGGCGGGCTGGCTCATGGCAATACTTCATCCAGGTGCTGGATCAGCCGGCCGATTTCCTCCGCTGTGTTGTAGTGCGCCATTGACACCCGCACCACGCCGCCCTGCGCCTGCAAACCCAGCGCTTCCACCAGGCGCTTGGCGTAAAAGTCGCCAAAGCGGATGCCGATCTTGAAGCGGTCCAGGTGGCGCACCACCGTCTCGGACATGATCCCGGCCACGGTGAAGCTGACCGTTGGCACCCGGCCGCCACTGGCCGAACTGTCCAGGCCGATGATGCGCACACCAGCCTTGCCGCGTAGGTAGCTCAGCAGTTGCTCGGCCAGTTGGTCCTCATGCCGCTCGAAGGCATCAAACGCGGCCTGCATCTGCTGGCGCGCCGAGCCGGTGCAGCCCAGGCTGCTGCCGACCGCCTGCAGGTAGTCGCTGATGCCGATACAGCCATACGACAGCTCGTAATTCACATTGCCGGGCTGCAGCTTGTAGGGCAGCACCTCAGGCCCGATGAAATAGTGGTTCAGGCTGGGCAGGGCCAGCAACAGCTCGCGGCGGCCCCACAGCACGGCGTAGTGCGGGCCAAACACCTTGTAGAAACTGAAGACATACAGGTCGGCGCCGCTGGCTTGCACATCCACCAGCCGGTGCGGCGCATAGGCTACGGCATCGACGCACAGCCGCCCGCCCACGGCGTGCACGCGTTCGGCCACCTCGGCCACCGGGTTGACCGTGCCCAGGATGTTGGAGGCATGGGTCATGGCCACCCAGACCACACGCGGCGACAGCAGCCGCTCCAGGTCGGGCAGCTCCAGCGCCAGCGTGGCGGGGTTGACGTTCCAGAACTTGAGCACCGCACCGGCCGCCTGCAGCCGGGCCCAGCCGCCGATGTTGGCCTCGTGGTCGCTGTTGGTGAGGATGATCTCGTCGCCGGGCCGGATACCAGGCAGCAAGGCGCTGGTGAGCTGGAACATCAGCGCCGTGGTGGCGCCGCCCATCACCACCTCGTCATCGTGGGCGGCGTTGATCAGCGTAGCCACTGAGCGGCGCGCGGCCAGCACCCGGGCGCCGGCATCCTGCGACTGGCTGTAGCTGGCGCCCAGCTGCACGCTGCTGGTCAGCAGGTAGTCGCGCACCCGGTCGGCCACGCGGCGCAGCACCAGCGAGCCGCCGGCATTGTCCAGGTAGACACAGTCACCCTGGAGGGCAGGAAACTCGGCGCGGATGTGGTCGAGGTTGAGGTTAGGGTTGAGGGGGGTCGGTGCTTGGGACATGGAAGTGGGGTTCATGGCCTCCACCATACCAAACCGGATCGGATTGATCAATCCTCGACGTGGTTTGCTGCACAATCCTGAATCATGAACGCAACCGCCCCCCGCCCTACCCCCGCCAGCAGCTATGCGCCGCTGCAGAACGACACCTTCATCCGCGCCTGCCTGCGCCAAGCCACCGAGCACACACCGGTCTGGCTGATGCGCCAGGCCGGCCGCTACCTACCGGAATACCGCGCCACCAGGGCACTTGCCGGCAGCTTCATGGGCCTGGCCACGAACACCGACTACGCCACCGAGGTCACGCTGCAGCCGCTGGAACGCTACCCGCTGGACGCCGCCATTTTGTTCAGCGACATCCTGACCGTGCCCGACGCCATGGGGCTGGGCCTGTCCTTTGCCCTGGGGGAAGGCCCGAAATTCGCCCACCCGGTGCGCGACGAGGCTGCCGTGGCCCAACTGGCTGTGCCCGACATGGACAAGCTGCGCTACGTGTTCGATGCCGTCACGTCGATTCGCAAAGCCCTGAATGGCCGGGTGCCGCTGATCGGCTTTTCGGGCAGCCCCTGGACACTGGCCTGCTACATGGTTGAAGGCGCCGGATCCGACGACTACCGATTGGTCAAGACCATGCTTTACAGCCGCCCGGACCTGATGCACCGCATGCTGCAGATCAACGCCGACTCGGTGGCCGCTTACCTGAACGCACAGATTGAGGCCGGCGCCCAGGCCGTGATGATTTTTGACAGCTGGGGGGGCGTACTGGCGGATGGCGCGTTCCAGCAGTTCAGCCTGGCCTACACGGCACGGGTGCTGGCGCAGCTCAAGCGCAGCCACGACGGCGTGACCATACCGCGCATTGTGTTTACCAAGGGCGGCGGTTTGTGGCTGCAGCAGATGGCCGGGCTGGACTGCGAGGTGCTGGGGCTGGACTGGACAGTCAACTTGGCACAAGCGCGGGCGCTGGTGGGCCACAGCAAGGCGCTGCAAGGCAATATCGACCCCAATGTGCTGTTCGCCAACCCGCCCCAGATCGCCGAACAGGTCCGCCAGGTGCTGGACAGCTTTGGCGCGCCGCATACGGGCGCTGGCCAGGGTCCCACGCACATCTTTAATCTCGGACACGGCATCAGCCAGCACACGCCGCCAGACCATGTGGCGGCCTTGGTGGAGGCGGTGCACAGCCACTCGCGCAGCTTGCGGGCGGGGCGGTGACCGGCGCAATTGATCTAGCATGTTTTTGGTCTGATAGGGCTACTACTAGCTTGACTTATGCACAAATTTTTTGCTGTATTGCTCAACTGCTCCAAAATCAGACAAATCTCGCTATAAAACCCATAGCGATCGCAAGTCATTGATTCATATAGGTTTTCACTTTTGCTTTTTTTCTGTGCATTTCAAGCAAAGCCTTGATTTTCAAGGCCTCAGCGAGGCTCGATGCAAGATATCAACAAAGTTATCCACAGAAACTCTGGATGCCGCTCAAAACTGTTATGAATCAAGGACTTAAGGGTAATTTCACCAGTTCACATCAAGTTATTGACCCAAGCCGGGGTAAGGCTTGAAACACCTGGTGTCGGTGCTGGTGCACACACCAGCACACAGTCAGGTCGCCAAACCACTGAGCTATTGGAGCGATCAGTTCCTGGCCCCGGGTACCCTGGTGCGAGTGCCGCTGGGCAAGCGCGAACTACTTGGGCTGGTGTGGGACACGCCCGACGAGACCGAGCCGCCCAATGCGCCTGAGGCCGACAAGATCAGGCCCCTGGCCGGGGTGCTTGATGGCGTTGCACCGCTGAATGCGGCTTGGCGGCAATTGATGACCTTCGGTGCCGGCTACTACCAACGGTCCGTTGGCGAGGTGGCTCTGGCAGCGCTGCCACCGCAACTGCGTGAACTGAGCCCATTGCAGTTGGGCCGCCGCCTCAAGCGGCAAGCCCAAGCCGCCGCGCCAGAACAACACCGACCACCTGACACTACTGATTTAGTAGCACTAACCCCAGAGCAGGCGAGGGCTATCGCCCAATTTGATGCCGAAACCCGGCCCTGCCTGCTGTTTGGTGCCACCGGCAGCGGCAAGACCGAGGTCTACCTGCAATGCGTCCAGCGTCTGCTCACGCAGTCGCCCAATGCGCAGGCCTTGGTGATGGTGCCCGAGATCAACCTCACACCCCAACTGGAGGCGCGTTTTCGTGCCCGGTTTGCTCCGCACTACGGCGAACAGGCGCTGGTGGCCATGCACAGCGGCATGACGCCAGCCCAGCGCCTGCAGAGCTGGCTAGCTGCCCACAGTGGCCAGGCGCGCATTGTGCTGGGCACCCGCATGGCTATTTTTGCCTCGATGCCGACCCTGCAACTGATCGTGGTGGACGAAGAGCACGACCCGAGCTACAAGAGCCAGGATGGCGCCCGTTATTCGGCGCGTGACTTGGCGGTCTACCGCGCCCACCTGGAAGGCGCGCGCGTGATGCTGGGCTCTGCCACACCGTCACTGGAGAGCTGGCACCACAGCCGAGCGGCGGCCCAGGGCGGACGCTACGGCCGCCTGACCATGGCCAGCCGCATCGGCCACGACCAGCCCACTGAGTTGCAGCACAAAACCCAAAACAACCCGCCCCACGGCCTGCCGCTGGTACGGCGGGTGGACATGACCCACCAGCCCAAACACTGCGTGGTGGCGCCGCCCCTGGTGCAGGCCATCGCTGAGCGAGTAGCGAGGGGTGAGCAAAGCATGGTGTTCCTCAACCGCCGTGGCTACGCGCCGGTGCTGCATTGCGCCGACTGCGACTGGAAAAGCGAATGCCCTCACTGCAGCGCCTACCGGGTGTTCCACAAGATTGACCGCACGCTGCGCTGCCACCACTGCGGCTTTGCCGAGCGGGTGCCGCGCGCCTGTCCGGCCTGCGGCAACCCCGATATCGCCCCGCTGGGCCGGGGTACCGAACGGCTGGAGGAGCACCTGAGCGAACTGCTGGCCCAAGTGCGGCGCCCGGGCACAGAGTCTGAGCTTTATCCGCAGGGCGAACCCGTTCGGATTGCCCGCATTGACGCCGACACCACCCGGCTTAAAGGGACATTGGCGTCGCAACTGGCCCAGGTGCACGACGGCACAGTGGATGTCCTCGTCGGGACTCAGATGATCGCCAAGGGGCACGATTTTCGGCGCATCACCCTGGTGGCGGCCGTCAACCCGGACGGCGCCTTGTTTTCTAGCGACTTCCGGGCGCCGGAGCGGCTGTTCGGGCTGCTGATGCAGGCCGCTGGCCGGGCCGGACGCGATGCAGAGACCAGCAGCCGCAGCGAAATGTGGCTGCAGACCGCCCACCCCAAACACCCGCTGTTTGAAGCACTCAAGCAGCACGACTACCCGGCTTTCGCTGAACAGCAGTTGCGTGAGCGCGCGCAGGCGGCCATGCCACCTTTCAGCTTTCAGGCGCTGGTGCGGGCCGAGGCACGCACGCAAGAGGTGGCCCAGGGCTTTCTGAGCGCCGCAAGCGCGGCCGTCAGCGACTTGCCGCAGTCTGAGCAGTGGCTGGCACGGGTGACCCTTTACCCGCCGGTGCCCATGAGCATTCAGCGGGTCGCCGATGTGGAACGGGCGCAAATGCTGGTAGAGAGCGCGTCGCGCGCCACCCTGCAATCATTTCTCGCCCTCTGGCACACCGCCCTGCATGCCACCCGCGGCCAGGCGGCTGGCCGCGGCTTGATCCGCTGGGCTGTCGATGTGGATCCGCTCAGTATTTGAACCCGAACGACAACACTCAAGCCAGCAGACTCACCGCAAGCGAAAAAGTGACAAAGGCGGCCGCGGTCGTGACCAAGATGATGCGGGCGATCCGGCCGTTATCGGCGCCAAAGCGCTCGGCCAACAGCGAGACGTTGCTGGCGCTCGGCAGCGCGGCCACCAGCACCATCACCACAAAGGCCGGCCGCTCCAAGGGTACGCCAAGGCGAATGGCTGCCGCCCCCACCAACAGCACAAGCACCGGGTGCAAGAACAGCTTGAGCGCCGCTACTGGCAGGTAGTCACGGTAGCGGGGGGGAGCCTGATGGCCGCGTGCCGCCAACATGCGCGAGCGTGCCAGCACTGCGCCAATGGTGAAGAGCGCTACAGGCGAGGCGGCATCGGCCAGCAAACCCAGCGTCTGTTCCAGCGGGCCAGGCAAACGCAGTTGCAGCGCCGAGGCCAGGGCACCAAGCAGAATGGCCCAGGGCATGGGGTTGGTGGCAACGCCTCTGAGCGCATTGCTGACCGCCTGGCGTGCGCCATGCGCCCCGGCGCCATCCAGGCGCGACAGGGCGATGCACAGCGACGTGGTGATGACCATGTCCACCACAATGGTCACGATGGCCGGGCCAGCCGCCCTTGGCCCCAGCAGCGCCACCAGCAGGGGCACCCCCATGAACCCAGTGTTGGGAAAGGCCGCCACCAGCGCACCAAAAGCCGCGTCGTTCCAGCCAATGCGGGCATTCAGGCTGAGCGCGACAGTAAAACCGACCATGACCAGCGCACACAGCAAGTAGGTCGCAAACACCCCGCCATCGAGCAACTGTGCCAGTGGCGTGCTGGCACCAAAGCGGAACAACATGCAGGGCAGCGCAAAAAACAGCACAAAGCTGTTCAGGCCAGGAATCGCCTCCAGCGGCAGCAGCCCACGCTGTGCGGCGACGTAGCCGCAGAGGACCAGGGCAAAAAAGGGGAAGGTGATCAAGAGTACGGACAACACGCCCGCTATTGTCGGTGCTGTCCCGCATAGAAACGCCTCAAGAGGCTGAGTTGGACCTTGATTAATTCTGCCTTGGAGTGTCAAGGCCTGCCTGATCAGCTTGGCGGATGTCAGCGCTCAGACCGCCTCGGCCTATTGCCCAAAAACCGTTCGTCCGCTTCTGGTTGGCGCGCCTTGATCACATGGTCTAATGAAGACAAGGAGGCACTCAGAATGAACCGTTCCAGGTTGAGGCCATGAAGCTACTGCTACAAATTCTGACCATTGCCCGACCCGAGGCCTCGTTTTTTCGCCGATACCCGCGCACACTGGCCACTGCGCTGGTTGTTGCCCTGATTCCGGCCTTGTACAGCCTGCTCTACCTTGCCAGCATTTGGGACCCGACTGCCCACACCGGCGCCCTGAAGGTCGCCTTGGTCAATCTTGACCAAGGTGTGAAGTACCGCGAGCACGATTTCAACATGGGGCAGGATATGGTGGCACGGCTCAAAGCGCGCCATGTGTTCGGTTTCATCGACGAGCCGGATGAGCAGGCCGCCCGGAACTTGGTCCGTCAGGGTTAATTGGCCTTTGCCTTGATCGTTCCACGCGACTTCAGTTCCAATGCCGTCCCCGGCGCCAAAGCGGGGGCTGGCAAATTGGTGGTTTACACCTCCGAGGGCAACAGCTACCAGGCCGCCGGCATAGCCCGTCGTTTTGCCGAGGAGCTGGGGCACGAAGTCAACGAGCGGCTCAACGAACGCCGCTGGGCCTTGGTGTTGACCAACGCGACGGGCTCGAGACACAGCCTGCAGCAACTCAATGACGGCGTACGGCAACTGCAGCTCGGCGCGGATGAGCTGGCCAAGGGTGCGGCCAAGGCAGCAACCGGCGCCGAATCAGTGAATGCGGGTGCCAGCCAGCTGCAACAGGGCGTCGGTCAACTCAGCGCGGGGGGCAAGGAATTGGGTGCTGGCCTGCAGGCGATAGAGTCGAAGCGGTCCAGGCGATCCGAGTTAAACCAGCTCAAGACGGGCTCCGAAGTTTTGACCCAGAGTCACGCCGAACTTGGCCGTGGCCTCAACGAGTTACGTGGCGGCAGCCAGCGCCTGCAGGACAGTGTGGTGGGCTTTCAAGCCCAAGCGCAACAGAATAGCCCGGTCCCGGCACAAACGACGGCAACCCTTGCCCAGGTCGCTCAGGGCGTGTCTGGCCTAAGCAACGGCCTGCAGTCTGTGGCAGACACACAGCTGCAAATGGCCGACGGTGCCGTGCGGCTCAATGACGGCGTGGGGCGCCTGACCACCGGCGTAACGTCAATGAATTCAGCCCTGCGCGGCATGTTGAGCAGAATGCCCGATGAACGTCAGCTCGACGACCTGGGCAGTGGCTGTGGCCGCCGGAGCCAACATGCAGAGATTTAGCCGGTCTGGAAATACTGATGGGTTTTTGGCTGCAAGCACCGTTTTCCCAGCCCATCCAGGTCTGA
>CAMCZF010000062.1 GCA_945885775.1 Rhodoferax sp. OV413
ATGGCGCAGGTGCGGCGCATTGGCATCATGGCCACGCTGGTCGACCCGGTGCAGCCGCAGCAGGAGATTCGCGTCAATATCAACGACCGCAAGCCGGTCAACGAGCTGACGTTTGCCTGGGGCAATTACACCGACCTGTTTGCCAAATTTAGTTTTGGCCGTTACCTGTGGAACAGCGTCTTCATCACCGTGGTGGCGACCCTGCTGACATTGCTGATCAATTCGATGGCAGCCTTTGCCCTGTCCAAATACCAGTTTCGCGGCCAGAAAGCTGTGTTTTTGCTGATCATTGCGACCCTGATGATTCCACCCACCATCATTTTGGTGCCGGTGTTCCTGGTGATCAACTCGGTCGGTCTGCTCAACAGCCTGTGGGGCGTGATTTTGCCGGCCATTGCCACGCCGACCGGGGTGTTTTTGCTGCGCCAGTACATGCTGACCATCCCCGATGAGTTGCTGGAGGCCGCGCGCATGGACCACGCCAGTGAGTGGCGCATTTACTGGAAGATCATCCTGCCGCTGTCGGCACCGGCGCTGGCTGTGCTGGCTATTTTCTCGGTGATGTGGCGCTGGAACGATTTCCTGCTGCCGCTGATCGTGCTGTCGCGGTCAGAGTACTTCACCCTTCAACTGGCGCTCAACTCCTTTCAGGGTGAGCTCAACACCCAGTGGCACTATCTGCTGGCGATGACGGTGATCACCCTGGTCCCCATCACGCTGGTCTTTGCCTTTTTACAAAAGTACATCACCACTGGCATTGCCAGTGCCGGTGTCAAGTAGCCCGAACTGTCCCAGAGGTACCCCATTGGCCACGCTTGAACTTGCCAACATTGTCAAGACCTTCGACCGCACCACGGTGCTGCACGGCATCGACCTGGCGGTCAGCCATGGCGAGTTTGTGGTGTTTGTCGGGCCCTCGGGCTGCGGCAAGTCGACTCTGCTGCGGGTCATCGCCGGTTTGGAGACGCCGAGCACGGGAGACATCCGCATCGACGGACAGGTGGTCAATAACATTGGTGCCGCGCAGCGCGGCTGTGCCATGGTGTTCCAGAGCTATGCGCTGTACCCGCACATGAGCGTGTACGACAACATGGCCTTCGGGCTGGAAAACCTGCAGGTGCCACGGCCACAAATCCAGGCCAAGGTGCAGGACGCTGCGCGCTTGTTGAGGCTCGAAGACCTGCTGCAACGCAAGCCGACCCAGTTGTCGGGCGGTCAGCGTCAGCGGGTGGCGATTGGCCGTGCCATTGTGCGCGATCCAAGGCTCTTCCTGTTTGATGAGCCGCTGTCCAATTTGGACGCTGAGCTGCGCGTGTCCATGCGTGCCGAGTTGCGCGAACTGCATGCCCGGCTGGGGGCCACCATGGTCTACGTCACGCACGACCAGGTCGAGGCCATGACCCTTGCCGACAAAATTGTGGTGCTACGCGCTGGCCGGGTGGAGCAGATTGGCGCCCCACTTGAGCTTTACAACCGGCCCTGCAACACCTTTGTGGCGGGTTTCATCGGCAGCCCCCGCATGAATTTTTTGCCAGCAGCGCTGGTCGTGGGTCAGGCCGGAGCGCCTACCCTGCCAGCCGGCAGTTACACCATTGGCCTGCGACCGGAGCACGCGGCGCTGGCCGGTGACGGCCCGCTGCAACTGCGCGTGACCCAGGTCGAGCAACTGGGCGCCAGCAGCGTGCTGCGCGGTACGGTTGGCGCCGACACCCCGTTTGAACTGGTGTGCAATGGCCAGACCGCGTTGCGCCCGGGTGACACCGTGGCCCTAGGGCTGCCAGCGCCCCATCTGCATTGTTTTGATGCCCATGGCCAGAGGCTGTAAACCATGACCACCCCGTTTGGACCGGCACGCATTGCCACCGTTGACGCACACGGCGCCCGCCTGAGCCTGCCCGATGGTGCCCAGTTTCAGCTGGATGTGCTTGAGCCGACCCTGGTGCGGGTGCGTCACCGGCCGAGCGCCGGTTACCGCGAACCACGCACTTGGGCGATTGCGCCGCAAAGTGCCGCCGCGGGCACCGCTGCCGCTGTTCAGGACGTGGCCTGGGAGGGTCGCCTGCGCGACGACATCAGCGGTTTTTCGCGCCCTTTAGCTCAGTTCAGCCAAGCGGCTAACGGCTTGACGCTGGCCACTGGCGCGCTGTCGGTCTCGGTGCGGCTCGACCCGCTGGCTCTGAGCTGGCACGATGGACAAGGTCGCTCGCTGCTGGCTGACCGGAACAGCTCGGCCTACCTGCACAGCCCGCGCACCGGCTCGGTGCGGCACTACCTGCAGCGCGACCGGGCTGATCGTTATTACGGCCTGGGCGACAAGACCGGCCCGCTCAACCTGCATGGGCGTCGCCTGCGGACGATCGCGCTTGATGCACTCGGCTACGACCCGCAGCAAGGCGACCCGCTCTACAAACACTGGCCATTTGTGCTGACCCGTGCCCCCACCGGCCACTGGTACGGGTTGTATTACGACACACTGAGCACCTGTACCTTTGACCTGGGTTGCGAGCACGACAATTACCACGACTTTTACCGTTATGTCGACATTGACGATGGTGACCTTGACTACTACCTGATGTCGGGCGCTACACCAGCTGCGGTCATCGCCCAGTTTGTGCGCCTAATTGGTGGCACGCACTTGCCGCCGCGTTGGTCGCTGGGTTACGCACAGACCGCCATGGGCCTAGCCGACGCGCCCGATGCCCAAGACCAGCTGAATACCTTCATTGAGCGGATTGAGTCAGAGGCGATTCCCTGCTCGGCTTTCCATTACGGCTCTGGGTATTCCTCACGTGGCAAGCGCCGCTATGTGTTTACCTGGAACCACGACAAATTTCCCGATCCGAAGGCACTCAATGCGCGGTTCCACCAGGCGGGTATGCGCTTGGTGGCCAACGTCAAGCCCTGCCTGCTGGACGACCACCCGGCCTGGGACGAGGTGCGTGCCCAAGTTGGCTTCATCCATGACGCCACCACCGCCGCACCCGTGGTCGAGCAGTTCTGGGACGGTGTCGGCGCGCACCTGGATTTCTCCAACCCGGCGGTGATTTCCTGGTGGCAGACCAGCCTGCAGCGGCAGGTGCTGGATTTCGGCATTGACGCTGCTTGGAACGACAACAATGAGTACGCGATCATGGACGACGGCGCCAGCTGTGCGGGCTTTGGCCAGCCGCTGCCCATGCACCGTGCCCGCCCACTGCATGCGCTGCTGATGACGCGGGCCAGCTTTGAGGCGCAGGCCCGGCACCGGCCTGCGCAAGCGTCGTCCGAACCGGTGTTCAGCGTCAGCCGGGGCGGGCCACCGGGCGTGCAGCGCTATGCGCAAAGTTGGTCCGGCGACAACAGCACCAATTGGGAGAACCTGCGCTGGAATATCCGCACCGGGCTGCAGATGAGCCTGTCGGGCCTGTTCAACATTGGCCATGACGTTGGCGGTTTTTACGGCCCCTCACCCGGACCCGAGCTGTTTGTGCGTTGGGTGCAGGCCTGCTGCCTGAACCCGCGCATGGTCATGAACTCCTGGAAGCCCGGCAGCGCCACCAACGTCCCGTGGCTGCACCCCGAGGTCACAGTACATGTGGCCGCAGCGATCCGCCTGCGCTACACCCTGCTGCCCTACCTCTGGCAATTGTTTGAGCAAGCCAGCGCGCTGCACCAGCCGATTCTGCGCCCTACGTTTTTCGAGTTTCCAGACGACGAAGCCTGCTTTGCGGACAGTGATGACTTCATGCTAGGCGACGCACTGTTGGTGGCACCCGTGGTGCAGGCAGGCGACACCACACGCCGGGTCTACCTGCCGGCCGGACCGTCGGCCTGGTACGACTTTGACACTGGCGAGCGCTTCGCCTCAGGCCAGTGGTACAGCGTGCCGGCGCCTTTGGGGCGGCTGCCCCTGTTTGCCCGAGCCGGCGCAGCGATTCCGCTGGCGGGCGGCACGCCCACTGAGCCTGGGTCGTCAGTCCGGCGCCGGCACGATGATCCGATCACCGAGTGGCGCCGATTTGGCTCCGGTGATGCTCATGGTTGACCAGCGCGCCAACGACAACGATTGACCGACCACACTTCAGGCCCAGTGCACCGGGCCTTGGCTGGTGTACCAGTGCGCCAGTTGCGCCTCAAACTCAGCCTCGATCCGGCTGCGCCGGATTTTCATGGTTGGGGTCAACATGCCGTTCTCGATGCTCCAGGGCTCGCGCGCGACCACGATCATGCGCAGCTGTTCATAGTCAGCTGTGGCCTGGTTCACCTCGCGCAGCAAGTCGCCGAGCTCCTGCTGCACCTTGGCCCGTACCGCGGCATCGCCGAGTTGCGGGCGCAGGTTTTCGGCCAGTACCACCATGGCGTAGGCCGCGCTCTGGCCGACACCTGACACCAGAGACAGCTCGATCATCGGGTGGGCGTTCAGCCGGTTCTCAATCGGGGCTGGCGCCACGTACTTGCCCTTGGAGGTCTTGAACAATTCCTTCACGCGGCCAGTCAGCTTGAGCAGGCCGTCAGCCCGGATCTCGCCACGGTCGCCGGTGTGAAAGAAGCCATCGGCGGTGAAGGATTCGGCGTCCAGGTCGGGCCGCTTGTAGTAACCCACCATCTGGCCAGGTGATTTGATCAGCACCTCGCCTTCGGCACTCAGGCGGACCTGCACGCCTGGCATCGGCACGCCCACGTAACCTGGTGCGTTGATGGCGTCTGTGGAGTTGTGCGAGTAGGCAAAGTCTTCGGTCATGGCGTAGCCCTCGGACAGGTTCAGCCCGAGCCGGCGGTACCAGCTGATCAGCTCAGCAGGAATCGGCGCCGAGCCGCTACCGGCCAGCAAGGCTTGGTCCAGACCCAGGCCTTTGAGCACCTTGCGCGCAACGATACGGCCCAAAATCGGAATGCCAAGCAGCCGGTCTAGCTTTTTGGGTGGCATCTTGCTAAACACACCCTGCTGGAACTTGAGCCATAGCCGGGGTACCGAGATAAAGGTGGTCGGGCGTGCCCGGTTCAGGTCTTGCAAAAAGGTGTCGAGCGATTCGGCAAAGTACAGGTGCGTGTTCCCATCCACCAGAGAACCGCACTCGACCCAGGCACGTTCAAACACATGGGCCAGCGGCAGATAAGACAGCACCCGGTTGTGCCGCTCAGCGCCGACACGGCTTTTGAGCTCGGTCACGATGCCCAGGCTGGCGGCGGTGATGCGCTCGAAGCTGTGCATCACGCCCTTGGGTTGGCCGGTCGAGCCCGAGGTGTAGATGATCATGGCCAGATCAGTGCCGGCGCGCGCCGGGCTGCCAGTCAGTGGCGGGGTGCGCGCGATGATAGCGTCCCAGGTTTCGAAGGTGGTCGGTGGTGACAGTGGCAGCGCGATGCAGGGCAGGCCGGCCGGTATGCCCGGAGTCTGTTGCTCCCAGATGTCAAGCTTGCCCACAAACAACAGGCTGGCCCCACTGTGCTCCAGCACGTAGCGGATGGTGTCAGCGGTTTCGGTCGGGAAAATCGCCACCGTCGTGCCGCCGGCGATCCAGATCGCCAACTCGGCGATGATGAAATGCGCACTGTTTTTGGACAGGATGGCGATTCGCGCTCCGGGCTCCATGCCGCGGCTTTGCAGGTGTGCGGCCATGCGCCGCGCCTGGTCCAGGGTCTGTGCCCAGGTGTAGTCCACCACCCGTCCGCCGCCAGTCGGTTGTGTCAGGTAGACCGCATCAGGGTGAGCGCGCTCGTGGTCATAAATGTAGTCAAGCATCAGTTTGGGTTGGGACATCTTGGTTTCTCTTTAGGGTAGACCCGCGCAGCCCAGCGGCCCGAGTAGGGTCGTGGCCGCGCTAGCGGT
This sequence comes from Rhodoferax sp. OV413, assembly GCA_945885775.1. Taxonomy (GTDB): domain Bacteria; phylum Pseudomonadota; class Gammaproteobacteria; order Burkholderiales; family Burkholderiaceae_C; genus Rhodoferax. The sequence continues at coordinate 5,810 of CAMCZF010000062.1, forward strand.
GGACATGACAGCGGATGTTACCCGCAGATGGTGGCTGCAGACCTCATGGTGTTCCCTGACCAAACACCGCTTGCCAAAGCGCCAGCACGGCCGAGCGCTCGCCCTGCAACTGGCTCGGTGCCAGTTGAGTCGACTCTTCGTTGAGTCGCGCATGGTGTTGCACCCGGCGCAGTTCACGGTAGGCGCCGGCGGCCGCGTGGCCTACGTCCAGCGGCAGAAGATCTGCGGCTTGCGCTCGCTCCAGCAGAGCGATATTGCCGGCGTTCTCCAGCAACTCGGGGTGCTGACCGGCTTGTGACAGCACCAGGTGCTGCACCGCAAACTCAACGTCGATCATGCCCCCTGTGCTGTGCTTGATGTCAAAGTGGCCCGCTTTGACCGGGTGAGCGCTGCGCACCCTTTCTCGCATGGCCACGATTTCCTGTTGCAGGTCAGTCGCCTGCCTGGGGGCACTGATCACAGCCTGCCGAACCGCATCAAAGCGTTGGCGCAGTTCATCATGACCCAGCACGCAGCGTGCTCGCGTCATAGCCTGGTGCTCCCAGGTCCAGGCGGTGTTGCTGCCGCGCTGCTGCTGGTAGTCGGCGTAGGCATCAAAAGTGGTGATCAGAAGGCCAGCGTTGCCATTGGGCCGCAAGGCAGTGTCTATCTCGTACAGATCGCCCTCGCCGGTCTTGACCGTCAGCCAGTTGATCAGCTTGCGTACCAGGGTGGCGTAGATCTCGCCGGCCCGCTCGTCGTCGTCGGCATAGACGAAAACGATGTCGAGATCGCTGCCATAGCCGAGCTCCTTGCCGCCCAATTTTCCATAGGCAATGATGGCGATTTGTGGCGTGACGCGGTGCCGGTTTTTCAGCCGGTCCCAGCACCAACGTGTGGTCACGCGCAGAATGGCCTCGGCCAGTGCGCTCAGGTCGTCGGCCACCTGCTCGACGGTGATGCGGCCTTCCAGGTCGCGCGCCAAAGTGCGGAATACTTCGGCGTGGTGGGCGCGACGCAGCAGGTTGAGCAGCGTCTCGTCATCATCCTCGCCGGTGCCGGCCAGGGCATTGCGTCGGTGATCCAGCTCGAACTCGAAGTCCACCGCATTAAATCGTTCGCCAAGCAAGTCTGCCCCAGCAAGTTCATCGATCACGCCGGGGTGCAGCAAGAGGTAGCGTGCCGGCCAGCGTGCAGCGCCCAGCAAGCGGAGCAGTCGCTCGTGCACATTGGGCCGCTCCAGTAACAGCGCCAGATAGCTTTCGCGGCGCAGCAGCGGCTCCATCCAGTCGGCCAAGCGCACAGCCGCCGCTTCTGTGGCCCGGCCTTCCGCAACCCATTGGGCGGTTCGTGCCACCAGTCGCACCAGCCGTGCGCGGGATTCCTCCCGCAGCGCCAGGACCCGTGGATGATCCCGCCAGTGTGCCACCCGAGCCCGAAAATCGGTCGGCAACTGCGCCAGCAACTCGTCGAACTCAGGCGTGCTGGCGCCTGTCTTGCCACCGCAGCCCTTGCATTCACGCTCGTCGCTGCCGCCCAGCAGCTTGTCAAACTCCTGCGCCACCAACTCGCGGTGGGCGTCGAGCTGCTGCAGCAACAGGTGGGCCGTGTCGTAGCCCAGGGTCTGAGCGATCCAGCTCAGGTCGTGGTCTTGCGTGGGCAGCACATGGGTCTGCTGGTCGTCCAGGTACTGGATGCGGTGCTCCACCTGGCGCAAAAACACATAGGCCTCTGCCAGCGCCTGGGCAGTAGCCTGGGGCATCAGGCCAGCCCTGGCCAGGCGCGGTAGCGCACTTAGGGTTGGCCGCGTACGCAGCTCGGGGAACTGGCCGCCACGCACCACCTGCAGCAATTGCACGGTGAATTCGATCTCGCGAATGCCGCCACGCGAGAGCTTGACATCATTGGCTCGCTCGGGGTGGCCCGTGCTGCGCCGAAGCGCATGCTCGCGGATTTGCCGGTGCAGCACGCGCAGTGCGTCAAATACGCCGTAGTCGAGGTAGCGCCTGAACACAAACGGCAGGACCACGCTGCGCAGGCCCAGGACGTTGCTGCCGGGTACGTCCCCCATGGTGGCAACGACACGGCTTTTCAGCCAGGCAAAGCGCTCCCACTCCCGGCCCTGGACATGCAGGTACTCTTCCAGCGCACCCAGTGAGACGGCCGGTGGGCCCGAGTTGCCATTGGGCCGCAGGGCCAGGTCGACCCGGAACACGAAACCGTGTTCGGTGGTGTCGCCAATCAGGCTGTACAGGGCGCGAACGGCACGGCCAAAGTACTCTTGGTTACTGAGGCGGCCACGCCCCTGGCCATCACCGGCGGTCTCACCGTCCTGGTCGTAGACATAGATCAGGTCGATGTCGCTTGAGACATTCAATTCCCGCGCGCCCAGCTTGCCCATGCCCACCACCCACAGCGGCACTGGTTCACCCTGCGCTGACAGCGGCCTGCCATGCACGGCCTGTAAATCGGACTGCACTTGGTCGCATGCCGTTTGCAGGGAGAACTCGGCCAGGTCGGTCATGGCCTCGGTGATGTCCTGCAAGGGGGCCCGTGCGTCGCAGTCCAGGCACAGCAGGCGCTCAAGCACCAACTGGCGGGTTGCGCGCAGGGCCGCGCTGGTGTTGAGTCCCTGTGCCCGTAAGGCAGCGTAGGTCTGCGCCAGCGTGGCAGGGTCTGGCCGGCCGGATGGCAGCAGCGTCAGTTGTGCGTCATACCTGCGTCGCACCCGCAGTCCAAACCGCGAGTGGGCAGAGGGCAGCACCCCGGTGATAATTCCTGTCATGGCTTCAAAGTCAAGATGATTCCCCGGTCGCCTGCTCCCTCAGCATTGCTGAAAAACCTATCAGCATTGGCGCGTGGCTCCTTGTGGTTGTTGCTGGGCGCCTGGCTGCTGTTTCTGCTGGCATGGGGCGCGCTGCATTGGATCATTGTGCCGCGAATTGGCGAGTTCCGTCCGATGCTGGAAACGCAGGCGACCCGCCTGCTTGGCATTGACCTGCGCATTGGCGCCATCACGGCGCAGTCGAATGGGCTGGTGCCCTCCTTCGCGCTGAGCAACGTGCAGCTGCTTGATCCGCAAGCTCGGCCGGTGCTGCAGTTGTCTCGGGTGCTGGTGGCGCTGTCGCCGCGCTCAGTCTGGAACCGCAGCTTTGACCAGTTGGTGCTGGAGCAGCCGCGACTACAGGTTCGGCGCGACCCTGACGGCAAGCTTCATGTGGCCGGGCTGGACCTGTCCAGCGCGGGTGCGCCCGGGCAGGCCCTGCTGGACTGGTTTTTTTCACAGCGTGAATGGGTGATCCAGGGCGGCAGCATCGACTGGACGGATGAGTTGCGTGGGGCCCCAACCCTGTCGTTGCGCCAGGTCCAACTGGTGTTGCGCAATATCGGGCGCCGCCATGAGTTGCGCCTGGACGCGACGCCACCGACCGCCTGGGGCGGTCGTTTTAGTGTGACCGGGCGTTTTCTGCAGCCCCTGCTGTCGGTACAGGGCGGCCGCTGGCAGACCTGGGACGGCCAGTTCTACATGGCTTTTGAGCGGGTTGACCTGTCCGAGCTGGGCCGGTATGTTGCACTTGGGGTCGATCTGCAGCGGGGCAGCGGCACTTTACGCGGCTGGGCCGATGTGGTGCAGGGGCAGTGGCAGGGTGCGGTCGCCGACTTGGCGCTCAGTCAGGTCCAAGTGGGCTTGGGCGCTGGTTTGCAGCCGCTGGCATTGCGCGCAGTGCAAGGCCGCTTGACCGGGCGGCCCCTGGCCGGCGGGCTGGCGCTGGCGGCCCAGGCCTTGAGCTTTGATACCCAGGACGGCTTGCATTGGCCGGCGTCGGACATCAGTTTTCAGCATCAGGCGGCCCAGGGCACGCTGCCTTCGCGCGGCGAGTTCAAGGCTGACCAGCTTGATCTGGCAGCATTGGCGCAGATTGCGAATCGGCTGCCGTTCAGCGCTGAGCTGCGCTCGGCCTTGCTGGCCCATGCACCCAGGGGTTTGGTGCGCCCACTGCAGCTGAATTGGCAAGGCGAATTGGGCGCCCTGCGCAGCTACAGCGCCAAAGGCCAAGTGACCCAGCTGGCGCTGGCAAGCGCGACGCTGCCCGGCGTTCAGGGCGCCAACCTTGTGTTCGATTTCAACCAGACGGGTGGCAAAGCCACCGTGGGGCTGGACAACGGCGCCTTGGAGCTGCCAAGCCTGTGGTCTGAGTCTCGCTTGCCAATGACCCAGCTGTCGACCGATGTACGCTGGCAGCAAGAAGGTGGTCGACTGGCTGTGCAGCTGCCAAACCTGAAGTTCAGCAATGCCGATGCGCAAGGCGAGGCGCAGATCAAATGGGAGGCCGGTGAGCCGGGTCTAGCACCGGGTCGATCGCGGTGGCCGGGCGTGTTGGACCTTCAGGCCACACTCAGTCGCGCCGATGGCACTCGCGTGCACCGTTACCTGCCACTCAGCTTGCCAATTTCGGTGCGGGACTACCTGCGCGAGTCGATCACAGCGGGCACAGCCAGTGCGGTCAAGGTTCGTATAAGTGGCAATCTGACGCATTTCCCATTTCTGGATGCGAAGCATGGCCAATTTCAAGTCAGCGCGGATGTCCGTAACGCCAGCTACCGCTACGTCCCGCGTGCGCTGCAGTCTCCGAAGCTTTTGCCATGGCCCGGGCTGACGCAGCTCACTGGTGAATTACTGATTGACCGCAATCAGTTGCAATTGCGTGGCGTCCGTGCCGAGGTGGCGGGCACGCCGGGGCTGCAAATCCTTCGCGCCGACGCGCTGCTGTCTGACCTGGGGAAGCTGGGTGTGGTGACGGTGTCTGCCAAGGTTCAGGGTCCGCTGACGCAGGCGCTGGCCATGGTTAACGCGTCACCGCTGGGGCCAATGACCGGGCGCGCACTGGCCCGGGCCGTGGCCACTGGGGAGGCCGACTATCAGTTCAAGCTGACGCTCCCATTGGCTAATCTCCCGCGCTCTACGGTGCAAGGCAGCGTGTCGCTGGCCGGCAATGACATCCAGATTTCCCCCGACACCCCGACCCTAGGTCGGGCCCGTGGCAGTGTTAGTTTCAGTGACAGCGGCTTTAGCATTGCCGCCGGGCAGGCCCGCTTGTTTGGCGGCGAGGCCCGGATTGAAGGGGGTACGGTGGCGCTTGCTGCGGCCGACGACGGCCCTGTACAGGGGCGCTTGGCCGCGACGACCGTGATCCGCGTCAACGGCGTAGCGTCGGCCGAGGGTTTGCGTCAGGCGCCTGAGCTTGGCCTGCTGGCCCGGTTGGCGCATCAGGCCAGTGGCAGCACCGCCTACACCGCAGTGCTGGGCCTGCGTCAAGGCCCCCCCGATTTGCTGGTCACCAGTACGCTTCAGGGCCTAAGCTTGAGCCTGCCCGCCCCCTTGGCCAAAAATGCTGAGGTGGCCCTACCTCTTCGCTTTGAATCGCTACAGCTGGCGGGAGCAGGCGCAGCGGCGCGCCCTCGTGACCAGCTCACGCTGACGCTGGGAGGTTTGGTGGCAGCGGATTACTTGCGCGATCTGAGTGGCACTGAGCCACGCGTGCTGCGGGGCAGTGTTGGCGTTGGTCTGTCGGCGCAGGAGGCGGCGCCCATGCCCGACGCAGGGGTGGTGGCTAACATCAATGTGCCGGTGCTTGACATCGACGCGTGGTCTGCCACCCTGTCGCAGTGGGCCGGTTCGCCATGGTCCGCTGGCGGGCGCGCGTCAGGCAGCGCCGCCCTCAGCCCGACGGTCTCTGCTTACTTGCCCACCAGCCTGGCGCTGCGGGCCGTTGACTTGACCATTGCCGGCCGCCGTTTCAGTCACATCGTGCTGGGTGGTTCGCGCGATGGCCTGCTGTGGCGTGCCAACCTGGACGCCAGCGAGCTCAATGGCTATGTCGAGTACCGGCAGCCCACTGGCAATGGTGCTGGGCGGGTTTACGCCCGCCTGGCCCGCCTGGTCATCGTGCCCGGCGGCGGGACCGACGTCGAGGCCCTGCTCAGCGAGCAGTCTGTCAGTATTCCGGCGCTGGACGTGGTGGTGGAAGAGTTCACCCTGCGGGGCAAGCGGCTGGGGCGGCTGGAGGTCGATGCGGTCAACCGTGTTGGTGGTAACGCCGTGGTGGACGGGGTCGGGCGCGAATGGCGGCTCAACAAACTCAACCTGACGATGCCGGAGGCCACGTTCAGCACCACCGGCAGTTGGTCCAGCCGGACGGGGGCACCCGCCATGCGCGGCGGGTCCGAACGGCGTCGCACCCTGATGAATTTCCGGCTTGACATGACAGACGTCGGCCTTTTACTTGGGCGGCTTGGCATGAAAGACTTGGTGCGCCGAGGCCGCGGCAAGATGGAGGGGCAGGTGAGCTGGCTTGGCTCCCCAATCAATATCGACTACGCGTCCCTCGGCGGCGCTTTTTTGGTCGACGTCGAAGGCGGGCAATTCCTCAAGGCCGAGCCTGGCATCGCCAAGCTGCTGGGTGTGTTGAGCCTGCAGACCCTGCCACGTCGACTGGTCCTGGATTTTCGTGACGTCTTCAGCGAGGGCTTCAGCTTTGACAACCTGCGCGGCGACGTGGCGATTGAGCAAGGCATTGCCCGCAGCAACAACCTGCAGATGAAAGGTGTCAACGCGGCTGTGATGATGGAGGGCCGCGCCGACCTGGCTTTGGAAACACAGACCATTCGGGCCGTGGTCGTGCCTGAACTTAATGCCGGTACTGCCTCCCTGATTGCCACCGTCATCAACCCAGCGGTGGGTTTGGGCACCTTTCTGGCGCAGTTGTTCTTGCGTCGGCCACTGATGGAGGCAGCGACCCAGGCTTTCCAAATCGAGGGCAGCTGGGCTGACCCCATCGTTCGACGGGTGGAGCGCAAGAGCGCACTGCCCGACACCAACCCACCCCCCCAACCCGAGGCCAGCAAATGAAAGTTGCCGCAATTCAGATGGTGTCAGGCACCACCGTACAGTCCAATTTGGACAGCGCGCAGGCCCTGCTGCGCGACGCTGCCGCCGAGGGCGCAGAACTTGCCGTCCTGCCCGAATACTTTTGCCTTTTGGGGCGCAAGGACACCGATAAACTGGCGGCCCAAGAGCCCTTGGGTGAGGGCCCGATCCAGCAATTTTTGGCCGCCAGCGCGCGTGAGCTGGGGCTGTGGATTGTGGGTGGCACGCTGCCCCTGGCGCTGGCCTCAGCGGACCAAGCGCTCATTGCGGAGGATCGCGTCTACAACAGCACGCTGGTGTATGCGCCAAGCGGTGAACGGGTTTGCCGCTACGACAAGATCCATCTGTTCCGCTTTGACAACGGCCGCGAACGGTATGACGAATCGGCCGTGCTGCGCCCCGGCACCCAGCCGGCCAGCTTTGAGCTGCCATCGCGGGACGGGCATCTTTGGCGGGTGGGCTTGAGCATCTGCTATGACCTGCGCTTTCCCGAGCTCTACCGTCTCTATGCCCAGCAAGGAGCGCACCTGTTGTTGGTGCCCAGTGCCTTCACGTACGGCACCGGGCAGGCGCACTGGGACATTCTGTTGCGGGCGAGGGCGATTGAAAATTTGGCGTTCGTGGCGGCTGCGGCGCAGGGTGGCGTGCATGAAAATGGACGACGCACCTGGGGCCACAGCATGCTGGTGGATCCCTGGGGCGGGCTGCTGGCCGAACGGGCCGAGGGTGTCGGCGTTGTGTGTGCCGAACTCGATTTTGACCGCCTCAGTGCCTGCCGAGCGCAGCTGCCGGCGCTACCCCACCTGCTGCATCATGCGCTTTAAGCTTGCTTATCGGTGGGCGGGCTGGGCGCTGGGGGAGTGTCCTTGTCGGGCTCCTGCGGCAGCTCGCCACGCTCCCGCCCTGAAAACATGGTCCACCAGACGATCAGCAGCAACAGCAGCAGGGCGCCCAGGGCTTCTAGCAGCAGCAGTGTCATGAGAAAACTCGGCTATTTTTTGACATGGTTGTTGATTGTAGGGACGCTCGCCGCCGCACCGCTGTCCGTGGCCGAGTCGCCGGCCGACGACACGGCGCCACTGCCGGCGCCCCTGCTGCAAGCCAAGACGCGTTGGGTGGCCGTGCGCTGGGCCGAATTGCCGGGCTTTGAAGCTGACGCTCTGCACGAGGCCTGGAATGCCTGGCTCAAAAGCTGCGAGCGGCCAGGACCGGTATTTGCGCCGCTGTGCAGCGAGGTGCGACGCCTCAGCATCGCCGACGGACCGGCCCAACGTGCCTGGCTGATGGCGCGCTTGCAGCCTTACCGGGTTGAAGCTCGGACCGGCGGTGCCGAGGGCTTGCTCACCGCCTATTTTGAGCCTGAGCTGCAGGCATCCCGCCTGCCCGACAGCCAGTTCACGGTGCCTCTCTATCAGCCACCGCTGACGCTGGCGCAGCGCCGTCCCTGGTACACCCGCGAGGAGATCGACCGATCGCCCACGGTCCGTGGGCTGCTCGCGGGCCGCGAGATCGCCTACCTGGCTGATCCGGTGGATGCCCTGGTTCTGCAGATTCAGGGCTCGGGCCGCGTCCGCATCACCCAGCCGGATGGCAGCGTGCGACGGGTCCGTCTGGCCTACGCTGGCTCCAACGAGCAGCCCTACAAAAGCGTGGGGCGTTGGCTGCTTGACCAAGGCGCGCTGCGCGATGCGTCGTGGCCGTCGATCAAGAGCTGGGTGGCACAAAACCCAGACCGAGTGAACGAGATGCTCTGGAGCAACCCGCGCACGGTGTTTTTTCGCGAAGAACCCCTGACTGACCTCGATGCCGTGTGGGGCCCGCGCGGCGCACAGGGTGTGGCCCTGACCCCGGGGCGCTCGATCGCAGTGGACCCGCTCAGCATCCCCTTCGGCACACCGGTCTGGCTGGTGTCGAGTGGTGCCACCGCTCAGCTGCGCAAGCTGGTGCTGGCCCAGGATGCCGGCAGCGCCATTATTGGTGCTGTGCGAGCCGATTATTTTGCGGGCTGGGGCAAGGCCGCCGAAGAGCTGGCCGGCCGCCTGAAACAACCTGTTGAGCTGTGGGTGCTGTGGCCCAAATAGCGCCTGCCCGGCCTCAGCGTGCCGGACCGCCGCGCAAAGGATGCTCTGAACAACCGCTAACCAAATGGAGTAGCGGTCGGCTAATTTTCAGATAGTGAGATTTCACGAGTAATCCCGCGAAATCGCGTCGTTTTCTGTTCCTCTACGGGCTGTTTTCGCGCTTTGTAGCGCCTTCGCCCGGTTTG
>CAMCZF010000063.1 GCA_945885775.1 Rhodoferax sp. OV413
GCCAGGGATGAACTCGACCAGTAAATCAACATCGCTATCAGGCCGCTCCTGACCCACAGCGGCGGATCCGAACATTTGCAGCCGCCGCACGTGGTAACGCCGGCAGATGTCTGCGATGCGCGAAAGCTGAGCGGGTGCGACTTGCATGCTGATGATTATCTCTTGCAGGCCGCCGTTCAGGTCCCGGCCCGCTCCAGCATTGCGTGCAGCAGCACGTTGCAGCCGGCGGTGATGTGCTCGGCCTTAGCGTCCTCGATCTCATTGTGGCTGATGCCGTTTTTGCAGGGGATGAAGATCATGCCGCTGGGCGCGAGCTTGGCCATGTAGACCGCATCGTGCCCGGCGCCAGACACCACCGGCATGTTGGAGTAGCCCAGCTGTTGGGCGGCACGCGCCACGGCGTCGATGCAGTTGCTGTGAAAGCCCTGCGCCGGGTAGCTGGACACCAGCTCGATCTTGACGTCCAGCCCGCTTTGCTGGCTGAGCCGGGCGGCAAAGGCCTTGACCTCGTCGGCCATCTGGTCCACCACGGCGTCGGTGCTGTTGCGCAGATCGATCGAGAATTTGACCCGGCCGGGAATCACATTACGGCTGTTGGGATGCACCTGCACCATGCCGACCGTGCCGCGCCCGTGCGGCGCGTGGCGCAGGGCGGCGGCCACCACCTCCTGCATGATCGGGGCCGCCACCTGCATCGCGTCCTTGCGCAGCGCCATCGGTGTCGGGCCGGCGTGCGCCTCCATGCCGGTCACGGTGCAGTCGAACCAGCGAATGCCGAGCACGCCCTGTACCACGCCGATGGTGACGTCGTTATCTTCCAGCACCGGGCCCTGCTCGATGTGGGTCTCGAAATAGGCGCCGATCGGGTGTTGGCCCGGCTCCTCGCTGCCAATGTAGCCAATTCGGTCCAGCTCGTCGCGCACAGATTTGCCTTCGGTGTCACGGGCAGCGTAGGCGTGCTCCAAGGTGAAGGCCTTGGCGAACACGCCTGAGCCCATCATCACCGGCACAAAGCGCGAGCCCTCTTCATTGGTCCAGAACGCCACCTCGATCGGCGCCTCGGTCTCGATGCCCAGGTCGTTCAGTGTGCGCACCACCTCGATGCCGGCCAGCACGCCGTAGTTGCCATCAAACTTGCCGCCGGTGGGTTGGGTGTCGATATGGCTGCCGGTCATGATGGGTGGCAGGCTGTTGTTGCGCCCGGGCCGGCGCATGAAGCCGTTGCCTATCTTGTCGATGGTGACGCTCATGCCGGCCTCGCGCGCCCAGCGCGTGACCAGGTCACGGCCTTGTTTGTCCAGGTCGGTCAGGGTCAGGCGGCAGACGCCGCCTTTGGGCGTGGCGCCAATCTGGGCCAGCTCCATCAGCGAGGCCCAAAGGCGCTCGCCATTGATGCGCAGGCTGCTGATGTCAACGGTGGTGGCTGTTGTCATGGGTTTTCTCCAAAAAGAGGGTTGCGCGCCTAACGCGTCACGGCTGTTGGCTTTTGCGTCTGTGCCCGTTGCTGCGCCGCGCCAAAGTCCGGACCAAAGGCCGGACGCTTGATGTAGCGGCCCTTGCCCTGCACGGCACGCAGGTCGCCTTGCACATAGACCAGTTCACCCTGGCTCAGGGTGTGGCTGGGGATGCCGCGTACGGTGCGGCCCTCAAAGATGTTGAAGTCGCCTTTGCTGTGCTGGGTCTTGACCGACAGCGTTTTGGTGCCTGCGGGGTCCCAAACCACCAGGTCGGCATCGGCGCCTACGCTCACACTGCCTTTTTGCGGGTAGATGTTGAACAGCTTGGCCGTGTTGGCAGAGGTCACCGCGACAAACTCACTCGGCGTGAGACGGCCGGTGTTCACGCCTTCGTCCCAGATGACGGCCAGACGCTCTTCCACGCCGCCGCAACCGTTGGGGATCTTGCTGAAGTCGTCCTTACCGGCTGCCTTTTGCGCAGCGCAGAAGGTGCAGTGGTCGGTCGCGGTGGTGTGCAGGTTGCCGCTTTGCAGGCCGCGCCACAGGAACTCGCTATTGCCTTTGGGGCGAAAGGGCGGGCTCATGACATGGGCGGCAGCGGTGGCAAAGTCGGGGTGGCGGTAGACGCTGTCGTCCAGCACCAGGTGCCCGGCCAGCACCTCGCCATAGACCCGCTGGCCCCGGGCCCGGGCGCGGGCAATGGCCTCAGCCGACTCGACGCAGGACACATGCACCACATAGATTGGCACGCCCAGCACATCGGCAATGGCGATGGCTCGGTTGGCGGCTTCGGCCTCCACCATGGGCGGGCGCGACAAGGGGTGGCCTTCAGGGCCTTTGATACCCATTTCGGACACGGTTTTCTGTAGCAAGTACACCAGCTCGCCGTTCTCTGCGTGCACCGTGGGCATGGCTCCCAGTTCCAGTGCGCGCTTGAAACTGTTCACCAGCGTTTCGTCGTCGCACATGATGGCATTCTTGTAGGCCATGAAGTGCTTGAAACTGTTGATGCCTTCGTCGTTCACCAGGGTGCCCATGTCTTTGCGCACTTGCTCGCTCCACCAGGTGATGGCGACGTGGAAGGAGTAATCCGACGCTGACTTCTCGGCCCAGCCACGCCACTTTTTGTAGGCGTCCAAAATGTTTTCTTGCGGGTCGGGGATAACGAAGTCGATGATGGACGTGGTGCCGCCCGCCAGACCGGCTGCTGTGCCGGTGAAAAAGTCGTCCATCGTGACCGTGCCCATGAAGGGCAGCTGCATGTGGGTGTGTGGGTCAATGCCGCCCGGCATCACATACTGGCCGCCCGCGTCCACCACCGTGGCGCCCGCCGGCGCGCTCAAGCCCTCCGCCACGGCCACGATGCGGCCGTCCTGGCACAGCACATCGGCACGAAAGGCACGGTCGGCATTGACCACGGTGCCACCACGAATCAAAACTGCGCTCATGACGAGATCTCCTGAAAGAACTAAGACTGTTAAATATGTTACGCCGAATGCTCAGGCCGCCACCCGCCCCGGGTTGTTCGGGTGAGCGGTCCAGTCGCCGTGGTTGGGGCTGACCGTGCGGCCGGTGCGCTGGTCGACCTCGCCCGGGCGCAGGTCGCGGAGCGTGATGCACTCCGGCACCGGGCAGACGACGACGCACAGGTTGCAGCCCACGCACTCGTCCTCTTTCACCTCAAAGTGGCGCTTGCCGTCCTTTATGGCGGTGATGGCCTGGTGCGAGGTGTCTTCACAGGCAATGTGGCAGCGCCCGCACTGGATGCAGCTGTCCTGGTTGATCACCGCCTTGCTGATGTGGTTCAGGTTCAAGTGACGCCACTCGGTGACTGTGGGCAGGGCCCGGCCGCGGAAGTCGTCGATCGACGCAAAGCCCATCTCGTCCATGTAATTGGACAGGCCGTCGTTCATCTCTTGCACGATCTTGAAGCCGTACACCATGGCCGCCGTGCACACCTGCACCGTTCCGGCACCGAGTGCGATGTAATCCAGTGCATCGCGCCAGTTGCCAACGCCACCGATGCCTGAGATGGGCAGCCCAGCGGTGAGCGGGTCCTGGCCGATCTGTGCCACCATGTTCAGCGCGATCGGTTTTACCGCCGGGCCGCAGTAGCCGCCGTGCGAGCCGTGACCGCCTGTGGACGGGCTCATGGTCAGGGTTCTCGGGTCTACGCCCATGATGGAGCTGATGGTGTTGATCAGCGACACCGCATCGGCACCACCCTTCTTGGCAGCGCGCGCCGGTTGTCGGATGTCGGTGATGTTGGGCGTGAGCTTGACGATCACTGGCAGCTTGGAATACTGCTTGCACCAGGCGGTGACCATCTCAATGTATTCCGGCACCTGGCCCACCGCCGCGCCCATGCCGCGCTCGCTCATGCCGTGCGGACAACCAAAATTGAGCTCGATGCCGTCCGCGCCGGTGTCGGCCACGCGCGGCAGGATGGCTTTCCACGATTGCTCCTCACAGGGCACCATCAGCGACACCACCATGGCCCGGTCCGGCCAGTCGCGTTTGACCTGGGCGATCTCGTCCAGGTTCAGCTGCAGGTCGCGGTCGGTGATCAGTTCGATGTTGTTGAAGCCCATCATGCGTCGGTCGGGCGTGAGCAGCGCGCCATAACGCGGCCCGCTCACGTTAACGATGGGCGGGCCGGCTTCGCCCAGGGTTTTCCAGACCACGCCACCCCAGCCGGCTTCAAAAGCGCGGTTGACGTTGTAGGCCTTGTCGGTGGGCGGCGCCGAGGCCAGCCAGAATGGGTTGGGGCTGGTGATGCCGGCAAAGGTGGTGTGCAAATTGGCCATGCGGGTCTCCGAATCGTGAACAGGGTTGTTGGCCCTCAGGCCGACAGGTGCTGGTGGATGGCGTGTGCCGATTGCTTGCCGTGCTCCACCGCTTCGACCGTCAGGTCCAGCCCGCCGGCGCGGCAGTCGCCACCGGCCCAGACGCCGGGCAGGTTGGTCTGGCCGACGCTGTCGGTGGCAATTCGCCCGTCCTGCAGCAGCAGGCCGGCCTGCGCCAACACAGGGTTGCCTAGCCGTTGGCCGATGGCCTTGAGCACGGTGTCGGCCTGCAGGGTGTGGGTCTCGCCGGTGACCTGCAGCTTGCCGTCCACCAGGGCTTGGCGCGCAAAGCGCACTTCGCGGGTATGGCCATCGGCGCCCACAATTTCCTCTGGCGCAAGCCAGTGGTGGATGGTGACGCCATGGGTCTGCGCCCACGCCTGCTCTGCGCCCGAGGCGGACATGCCCTCCGGGCCGCGCCGGTACACCATGTGCACCTCTTGCGCGCCCAGCAGCTTGCTCTGCACCGCGGCGTCCACCGCCGTCATACCACCGCCAATGACCACGACCCGGCGGCCGACCGGCAGCGTGGCCAAGTCGGGCGTCTGGCGCAGCGTGGCGATGAAGTCCACCGCGTCCTGCACGCCGCCCAGGTGTTCGCCCGGCACACCAAGCCGGTGCGTTTGTCGCAGGCCCATGCCCAGAAACAGCGCATCGTGGTCCTGACGCAGGGCGTCCAGCTGGGCCGTGCTCTCCAGCCGCCAGCCCTGGCGCAGGACGATGCCGCCGATATCCAGCAGCCAGGCGATCTCTTTTTGGGCAAAGTCATCCGGGGTTTTGTAGCTGGCCAGCCCGTACTCATTCAAGCCGCCAGCCTTGGCTTGTGCGTCGTACAGCACCACCTCGTGGCCGAGTCGTGCCAGGGTGTGGGCACAGGCCAGGCCGGCCGGGCCGGCGCCCACCACCGCCACCGTTTTGCCGGTGGATTCAGCGCGGCTGAACAACTGGGGCCGAGCGCTTTCCATCAGCGCGTCCACCGCATGGCGCTGCAGCCGGCCGATCTGCACCGGCTTGCCCTCTTGGGTATTGCGCACGCAGACCGCCTCACACAGGTTCTCAGTCGGGCAGACCCGGGCGCACATGCCGCCGAGCGGGTTGGACTCCAAAATAGTGCGGGCCGAGCCGCGCAGGTTGCCGTCGGCAATGCGTTTGATGAAGGACGGCACGTCGATGCTGGTGGGGCAGGCGGTGGCGCAGGGCGCGTCATAGCAGTACAGGCAGCGCTCGGCCTCCAGCAGCGCCTGGGCCTGCGTTAAGGGCGGACTGGCGTCGGCAAAGTTGCGGGCGTAGTCGGCGGCGCTCAGGCGGCCGGCGCGGATGTCGGGGGCGGATGTGAGTGTCACTGGGGCAACTCCTGTCAAAAATCTGACCGTTTAGTCAAGTAATTGACGAGATACTAGCAATCCACGTGCCACCGTGTCATCAGGGTTTATCCGGGGGCGGGCCGCTCAAGGCCGGTGCAGCATGTCGTCGCCGATCTCCAGCATCTTGGCTTCCAGCAGTTGCGTCATGCGGACCACCTGGGACCGGTAGGCCGGGTCCTGGTAGCAATTGAACAACTCCAGCGGGTCGTCCTGGCAATCGAACAGCTCCCATTCGGGTGCTTGCCCGCCGGGCAGGGTGCCGGGCAGGCCCAGGCCCTGGTTGTACCAGTAGATCAGTTTGTAACGCTCGTCGCGAATGCCGTAGTGGGCGTAGGCGTTGTGGTACTCGTCCTGGTGCATCCAATAGCGGTGGTAGGCCACGGCTGGCCAGTTTTTAGGCGTTTGCCCCTGCAGCAGGGGCAGTATGCTGCGGCCCTGCATATAGCTGGGCACCGGCACCCCGGCCAGGTCGAGAAAAGTGGGCGCAAAGTCGACGTTCGACATCAGTGTGTCGCAGACTGAACCCGGCTGGATCTGGCTTGGCAAGCGCACCACAAAGGGCATCTGAAACGACTCCTCGTACATGAAGCGCTTGTCAAACCAACCGTGCTCACCCAGGAAGAAGCCCTGGTCCGAGGTGTAGATGACCAGTGTGTTGTCGGCCAGACCCTCGGTGTCCAGGTAGTCCAGCAAACGGCCCACGCTCTCATCGACCGAGGCGATGGTGCGCAGGTAGCGCTTCATGTAACGCTGAAACTTGAAGTGGTCGTACTCGGCCTTAGAGGCGAAGGTGAAGACTTCGGCGGTGTCTTTGTCGATCAGTCGCACCGCGCTGACATCGTGCGGTGCGGGCAGCTTGCGGCCGGGCATGCCGGGTACCAGCAACTCGCCCACCTCCTGCCCGCCGTCGGGTTGCACCAACCCGAGGTCCAGGTAGGTCATGTCGTCGGCAATGCGCATTTTGGCCTGGCCGGCGGCCCGGGCACGGTTTTTGTAGTCGTCGCTGAAGGTGTCGGGCAGGGCAATGTCGGCCTGGTAGTGGTCTTTGTACTTGGGGTGGTACTCCCAGGAGCGGTGCGGCGCCTTGTGGTGGCACATCAGCATGAACGGCCTGGATGTGTCGCGGGCTTTGAGCCAGTCCAGAGACTTGTCGGTGATGATGTCGGTGACATAGCCCGGGTAGGTGATCGCCCCGCCGGGTTCATGGAACACCGGCTCGTGGTAGTCGCCCTGGCCGGGGACCACGGCCCAGTCGTCAAAGCCGGTGGGCTGGTGCGCCGGGCCTTCGCCCAGGTGCCATTTGCCGAAAATCGCGGTCTGGTAGCCGCTGCCGCGCAAGTGCTTGGCCACGTTGGGCAGGCGGTTGTTGATGCCATCTGCCAGCGTCATGACGCCGTTCACATGGTTGTAGGTGCCGGTCAAAATCGCCGCGCGGCTGGGGGTGCAGATGGAGTTGCTGACATAGCAGTGGTTCATCCGCATGCCCTCCAGGGCCAGGCGGTCGATGTTGGGGGTTTGGTTGATGCCATGCCCGTAACAACTGATGGCTTTGGCTGCATGGTCGTCGGCCATGATGAAAACAATATTCGGTCGCGTCATGTCCTGCTCGATTCAGTTTGTATCAGCCTGGCGCGTGGCAAGGCGTCCAGGCGCCATCTCGCTGGCTGGACGCCAGCGTGGCGTCGACAAATTCCTGGCCCCACAGGCCGTCGCGTACCCCCGGTGACCCGCCGTGCAGCGGGTCGGCGGTCTGCCCGGTGATGCGGGCTGCAATGGCCTCGGCAAAGTCGGCGTATAAATTGGCAAAGGATTCGCGAAAACCTTCGGGGTGGCCGCGGGCAATCCGGGTGGCGCGTTGGGCTGCCGGGTGCAAGTGGGCGTCGCCACGGCCCAGAATCCGCACCGAGTCGCCCAACGGCGCATGGTGCAGGTAGTTCGGGTTGAGGTGCTCCCACGCCAGCATGCCTTTGGCGCCGTGAATGCGAATGCGCACATTGTTTTCGGCGCCAGCGGCCGCCTGGCTGACCAGGCAGGTCCCGCGCGCGCCATTCTCGAAGCGCCACAGAATCGCCGCGTAGTCGTCAAACACCCGGCCCGGCACCACGGCCCCCACGTCGGCAGAAACCTGGGCCACGCGGCTGCCACTCACGTAGCTGGCAAGATGGTGGGCATGGGTGCCAATATCGCCCAACACCAGCGACGGCCCACTGCGCTCGGGGTTCAATTTCCATCGCAGTTTGTCAGTGAGCAGGCCGCTCTCCACCGGCAGCGCCATACCGCCTTGCAAATACTCGGCCTGCACGATGCGGATGTCGCCCAGCACGCCGGCCTCAACCATGGCCCGTGCTTGCCGCACCATGGGGTAGCCGCTGTAATTGTGGGTCAGGCAAAACGCCAGCTGGGTTTGTTCCACCAGTTCGACCAGGTGCCGGGCCTGGCTCAGCGTGTTGACCATCGGCTTGTCGCAGATCACGTGCAGACCGGCTTGCAGCGCCAGCACACAGTCGTTGTAATGGCGGTCATTGGGCGTCATCACCGCCACGGCCTCGATGCGGTCATCGGCGGCCCGGGCTGATTCGGCCTCAAGCATCTGCTCGACCGAGACATAGGCGCGCGCAGGGTCCAGGCCCAAAGTGGCGCCATGGCTGACGGCGCGCAGCGGGTCAGAGGACAGTACGCCGGCAACAATCACAAAGCGCCGGTCCAGCACCGCCGCGCTCATGTGGATGGGCCCGATGAACGAACCCGGCCCACCGCCGATCACGCCCAGCCGCAGGGGTCGCCCGAGGGTGGCCCAGGCTGATATGGCAACCGAAGAGCTCATCAGATTCTCCCGGCTAGACCGGGCTTGCTTCTTTGCAGCAAGATGGTCTCAGGGTGCGCCAGTTGCATACGAACGGGTGGTAGGCCGCGCAGCACCAGTTCGAGGTCGTCCACCGCCATCTCGCCTATGGTCTTGAGTGCCGAATCGATGCCGCCCGCCCGATGCGCTGACAGCAGAGCGGCTTCTTCGTGTCTAAGTTCCTCGTCCGCGGGAACGGGCTCGTTTGGAAAGACGTCGATCGCTGCCTGGATTCGCCCGCTCCTGAGCTCGGCTCGCAGCGCGGCAAAGTCCATCACCTCGGCGCGGCTGAGCAGTATCAGCTGGCTGCCGTCGCCCAGGCGGGCTAGTTCTGGCGCACCGATCAAGCCGCCATTCTTGACGGTAGGCGCGGCCAGCACGAAGACGATGCGCGAGCTGTCCAGAAGCTGATTGAGGTCGCAGGGCTCGGTCCCCCAATCCCTCAAGACTGTGTCGGGTAGCCAGGGGTCGAAGGCCCGAATTTTGCAACCAAACGGGGCCAGCAGGGCGGTGAGTTTGCGGGCGATGTTCCCAAACCCAATGATGCCCACCGTTGCGCCAAACAGGGTCTGCACACCTGCGTTGCCCTTGAAGCCGTAGCGCTCGGTGCCAGCGCGAAAGTGACGGTCTGCAGCGGTGATGCCGCGGGCTAGGTCGAGAGCCAGGGCGAGCCCGTATTCGGCCACCGGTTGCGCAAAGGCTGGCGCTGCGCACGCGACGCGGATGCCTCGCTTAAAGCAGAGGGCATAGTCGATGTTATTGAAAAAATTACCTTCCACATTCAACACGGCCTTGAGCCCGGGGGCCCGTTCCAGGCGCTCAGGCGGCAGCGCCGTTTGCCCCAAGATGGCGCTCAGTCGTGGCAGACAGGCATCGACTACGGCGTCGGGCACAGCGCCCTCCTCAACGGTAATGATGTCCGCCAGCGCATGCAGTCGCTGGCGGTCCGCCTCACGAAAAATCATGGCGTTATTCCGAGGGTAGGGGTCCAGCAGTACCACCGGCTTGAAAGATTGATCCATGACGCGAAGCCGCCTGTTCAGGGTCGTGGATGCTAGCTCAAATTTTGGCGGCGACGTAGCGCGCGCCCATGTAGTACTTCTGTGCGTCCACCATCTCAGGCACGCGGCCAAAGCTCTTGAACATCTCGTTCATGCCGTTGAGCCAACTGTTGACCGTGCCGTCTTCGGTGAGCTTGGCCAGCTCGGCGCTGCTGTAGTACTCGGCAAACTTGGATTCTGTCTCCAGGTTGGCGCGCGGCGCATTCATCAGCGCGGCGGTCAGGTCTACCGCTTGCGACACGTTGTTCGCGCGCCAATCGCTGGCTTCTTTAATCACGCGTACCACGGCGTCGTGCATGGGCCGCCCGGCCGCCGAGTCGAGGTCCGGTCGCATGACAAAGGCGCTGGGGAAACTGTTTTTTGGCAGCGCGTCCTTGTTGGTGAACAGCTCATTCAGGTTAGGGACACGCTGACGGATCGTACCAACGTGCGGGTACCAGATTCCAGCGCCGTCGACCTGCCCCGAAATGAAAGCCGTCACGATGGTGGACGGATCCATGGTTACCCGCTTGATATCTTCGAGCTTCATGCCAGCCTTTTGCAAGGCCAACCGAACCAGCATGTCGCCCGAGGTGCCCTCGGGCACCGCCACGGTCTTGCCCTTGAGGTCTTGCAGACTCTTGATGCCGGGTTGGCCGATCACGCGGTCTGAAAAGCCGACGACGTTGATGGCGATCACTTTGGCTTTGCCGGTGATCGGCAACCACAGGGCACCGGGCCCGATGAAGCCGAAGTCGAGGTCACCACTGCCCAGCGCTTGGATTTGAATCGGGCCGTTGGTGAAGACCTTGATGTCCGGCGCCAGGTTATGTTTTTTCCACAGGTCCAGCTTGTTGGCGACCGCGATCATGGAGGCGCCCAAAAAGTCACCGATGTAGCCCATGCGCACCTTCATGGGAGCGCCCTGGGCCAAGGCGGTCTGTAAGCTCGGCAGGCCGATGGCCACGCCGCTGAGGGTGGCCTTGATCAGGGTTCTGCGGCGTTGGCTGGTGGCTATTTTGCTTTGCATGGAAGTCTCCTGGTTATAAAAATTAAAACAACTCTATCGCTCTGAAGAAATCGGGGTGGTTTGGTGGTACACAGCCCGCCAGACGGCATTTTTGATTTGCAGAAACGCCTCGGATAGCCGAATGGCCTCGGTGCGCGGGTAGGGCAGATCGACCGGAATGATCTGCTGGATACGCCCGGGCCCAGCAGCCATCACCACCACCCGGTTGGCCAGGTACACGGCTTCTTCCACGTCATGGGTGATGAACATCACGGTTCGCTTGTCCTGGGTCCAGGTGTCAAGCAGCTGGTCTTGCATCTTGACCCGCGTCAATGCATCCAGTGCGCCAAAGGGCTCGTCCATCAGCAGGATCTGCGGGTTCACCGCGTAGGCGCGGGCGATGGCGCAACGCTGCTTCATGCCACCCGAGAGCGTCTTGGGTAGGGCATGGGCAAATTGCCCCAGCCCCACCAGGTCAAGGCACTTGCGCACGATGGCGTCGCGCTCGCGTTTGGGCGTGCGCTTGATGGTCAGGCCAAACTCGATGTTCTGGCTGACCGTCAGCCACGGGAACAGGGCGTACTGCTGGAAGATGACGCCGCGTTCGGGGCTGGGCCCGGCAATGGCCCGGCCGTCCAGGCGCACCTCGCCGGCGGTGGGCTCCAGCAGGCCGGCGGCCAGGTTCATCAGCGTCGATTTACCGCAGCCCGAGGGGCCGACCAGGGTCACAAACTCGCCGTTGGCAATGCCGAGCGAGACCTGGTCAACCGCCAAAAAGGGTTGGCCAGCCAGCTCGAAGCTGCAGGTGACAGCGTCAAACACAATCTTGTCCGGGCTTGGCAGACTGCTCATCGGCGCTCCTGCCAGCCGGTCAGGCGGGCTTCGAGCCGTAGCAGAATGCGGTCCATCACCAAGCCGGTCAGGCCGATCGTAATCAGCGCGACAAAAATGGTTTCCAGGTCGTAGTACACCTGCGCTTGCTGCATGCGGT
The DNA here is from genome assembly GCA_945885775.1 of Rhodoferax sp. OV413. Classification (GTDB taxonomy): domain Bacteria; phylum Pseudomonadota; class Gammaproteobacteria; order Burkholderiales; family Burkholderiaceae_C; genus Rhodoferax. Next base: position 11,550 of record CAMCZF010000063.1, read on the forward strand.
GGCCCAGCCCCTCTTGGGCCGCGATCAGCTCGGCCGCCACCAGCGTTGACCAGGCGGCCCCCAGGCCGGTGCGCATGCCCACCAAAATAAAGGGCGACGAGGCCGGGATGACGACGCGCCGGAACACCTGCGCGTCGCTGGCCCCCAGCACCCGCGCGGCGTTGATCAACACCTTGTCGACATTCACCACGCCCTGGTAGGTGGAGATCACCGACACCAGAAAAGCCGCCAAGGTAATGACAAAGACCTTGGGCACCTCGCCAATGCCCAGGAACACGATCGCCAGCGGGATCATGGCGAGAGGCGGGATGGTGCGGAAGAACTGCACGTAGGGCTCCATCAGGCCACGCGCCACGGTGTACCAGCCCATCAGAAAGCCCACCGGAATGGCCAGCAGCGTGCCCAGCGCAAAGCCGATCAACACGCGGCGTACCGACGCCAGGGTGTCATTGAGCAGGCTGCCATTGCTGATCAGTTGCCCGGCCCGCTCTAGCACGGCCAGCGGCCCGGGCAAGCCGGCGAGCTTGAGGTAACTGAAAAAAGCCCACAGCGCCAGGCCCAGTAGGGCCGCACTGAGGTTCAGCAGCAACAGGCGTCTGTGAACCGCCTGACGCACCGCACCCTTGGGGAGGGCGAGGCGGCGGACAGGGGTAGGGCGGTCAGGCTGCGGGTCAGACATATCAGCGCCCGACTCTAGCCAGCCCGGGTTATGCTTGGAAGTGCATTTTTTTGAGACCATGATGCATGAAACGCATCGCGTCACTTCACCCTTGCAGGAGATCTTGATGGACAGTCCCGGAACCAATCATGAACCGCAGATTTCGCCGGCGCGGCTGCTGCGTCGCTCCCACCTGCTCGGCGATTTCCTGACGGTGATCGCTGAGGGCAGCATTCGGCAGGCGGCCGACAAGATCGCGATCAGCCAGTCGGCGCTGACGCGGCGCATCCAGGATCTGGAGGAAGGCCTGGGCGCCAGCCTGTTTGAGCGCACCTCCCGCGGCATGACCCTGACGCCCTTTGGCGAGGTGCTCAAGCACCATGCCCAGCTGGTGGCCATTACATGCCAGTACGCTGTCAGTGAAATCAGCGAACTGCTCGACGGCGAGGCCGGCGAGTTACGCATCTCAGCCGGTCCCGCCTGGGCTTATGCCTTGGTGCCCGATGCGATTGCGGCCATGCAGACGGTTCGCCCCAAGATTCGGGTCAGCTTGCTGGACCTGATCAATGATGTGTCGCTGCCGATGCTGGCCAGTGGCCTGCTGGACGTGGTGCTCGGTGGCTTGCCCGCCACACGCGATCCGCAGCTGGAATACGAACCTATTCTGGAGATCGAGCACTTGGTGTTTGCCAACGAACAGCACCCGTTAAACCAGCTGGCCGTCGTGGAGGCGGCGCACCTGAGCGCTTATCCGTGGATCTGGTTCACGACCGGTGCAGCATCGCGAGAGCTCATGGTGTCTTATTTCCAGCAGGCAGATTTGGCGCCCCCGGCGGCCACGGTTGAGACCTCATCGGCCCAATCGGCGTTCCGGCTGATGCAGCACAGTAACTACCTGATGCTGCTGCCCTCGACCGCGCTCGGCACGGCGGCCCAGCACGGCTTACGCCCGCTGCCTTTGAGGACCAGTTTTGGCCATTACGTGGCCGGCATGATCTACCGGCCGTCGGTGCGCCGGCTCAAGGCGTTTACGTCGTTCCGTGATGCGCTGTTGCAGCGCTTGCCAGGGCGGCCTCAACAGGTCAGGCTTTGACGTCTGGGTTCAGGCGCAACTCGGCCGGCAGGGTCACCTCAAGCAGGGTCAAGTCAAGACTTGGCTCGTTCAGGGTGTAGGGCAGGCCATCGGGCAGGGTGATGCTGTCGTCACTTGCCAGCCGGTAAGTCTGGCCCTGTGCGCTCAGGCTGACGGTGCCCGACAGCACGAAGTAAAAACAGAACTCGCTGGCATGGGCCTGGTGGGTGACGACCCCTTCAGTCACAGGTCGCACCACCCTCACACCGGCCAGGCCGGCGGTGGCCGTGCCGATGCCGGTATCTTGCACCTCGTAGCCCGGCACCCGCCAGGGTTTCCAGGCGCTATTGGCGGCGACATGAAACACGAACTGCTGGCCGTCGAAATCGCGCCCCGGTTGTAGGTCGCCGTTGGGCAAGGGCATGGTCCGGTCGGCGATCGTGATGTGCTGCGCCGGTGCGCAGATCTCTACCACCTCGGCCCCGGCTGAGCTCTCCATCACGCGGTGGCGGATCAAGGGGGGTTGCAACAGGCAGTCGCCCGCCTGCATCAGCAGCGGTTCGCCCTGGCCCTCGTAGGCCACCCGCACCCAGCCCTTACGGCAAAAAATGGTCTGGAAACGAATCTTGTGGAAATGCACATAATCAGCGACCGGCCCGCCTTCCATGATGCGAATGTGCGAGGCAATGAAGGCGCCGCCCAGTCGGTCGGGCACCAGGTCGCGGTAATGCATGCCGGCACGGCCGACGCCCCAAGCCTCGGCACCCGCGCCCCGGCTAAGCACCAGACGTTGGGCCGTCGGCGGCACCCGCATCGGTGGGTCGGCCGCCACAAAATGCACCCGCAGGCCATCGGGCGAGGTCAGCAGCGCAACACCGGCTGCCGCGGGGTCGTCGCACAGCAGGTCAATGTCGGTCGCGCCGCCACTTGCGCCTTGCACCAGACGCAGGCTCAGGCCATAAGCGCTGACCATAGCCGTGGTTGGGCTGTCGGCTGGAAAGATCGCATCAACGGCAAAACCCAGCTGCTGAAAAAACGCCAGGGTGGGCGCCAGTTCGCCACAGGCCACCAGCACTTGGGCGCTGCGCACGCTGGCCCGTGTGGCGGGTTGATCAGGAGTGGAGGATGCGGTCATTGGGCGGTTGCTCACAAAACAGAGCTGGCATCATAAAGCGTGGCTGGCCAAGCATCAGGTGTGGCCAGTTTGCCACCGCCCAGATTCCGGACACACGCTGGCTGGCGCGCCGTTAAGCCAGACCTGTGCCTAGTCCCGTCGCAGCGCGCGCCTGTTGGCAAAATTGACAACGCAAGAGCATGTTGTCACAATTGCCAACGTGCCCGCCCAACTGATTACCCGCTTCAAAGACGTTACGCCCGACGGCGCAATACTTGAAGTGGTGATTTGGAAGGTGCCCAAACCCGTACCGCCCACGGATCACGCCTACAAGTACAGCGCCGTGTATGTGGTGGACGGCGTGCGCATGGTCGGTTTTGACAACGAGCGCGGCAAGGGTGATCACTGTCACCTGGATGGCGTCGAGGTTCCCTACGCCTTCACCGGCGTGGACCAACTGATTGAAGACTTTATTG
>CAMCZF010000064.1 GCA_945885775.1 Rhodoferax sp. OV413
CGGGTGTCTTCGGCTTAATCTTGTCAGTGTCAAGGTTTCGCCGCAGATGTATTTATTAACATAATATACATCGTATCAATCAAATAACCAATCCGGACAGCTGCTTACCAAACGCCTTTAGGCTGACGACCACGTATAAAAGCGCTGATCAGCGCTGCAGACTCCAGGCGCTTGGCGCTCTGGGCGAAATCAAAGGCACTTAAACCCAAATCATTCTTGAGAGTGGGATCGGCGTCGCCTTCGAGCAGCAATTTGACCGCCGAAGCCGTGCCGTAATGAGCCGCCATCATCAGCGGCGTGGTGCCGTTGGGCGATGCCGCGTCAATGTAGGCATGCTCTTCCAGCAGCAAAGCCATCACCGCCAGATGACCTTTGGTGGCGGCGTAGTGCAAAGGCGCCCAACCGGGCTTATTGACATCAGCGCCCAACTTGATCAAGGTTTGGCATTCGGCCAGCAAGCCATGCAAAGCCGCCAGCATCAGCGGGCTTTCATCCTGCGCTGATCGCGACTCAGCCGTGACCTTTGGCCAAGCCATTAAGGCGTGTGCCACTTTGAGATGGGGCTCCCGAAACGCCAGCAAAAGCCCATGCTCGCCCGCCGGATTGACGGCATTAACGTCAAACCCACGCTGCAGCAACTCGGTCACTGCTGCCCCATTGTTCTCCTTGATAGCCTTGAAGAAGTCATCGTAAGAACCCGCGTGAACAGATGAAAAACCAATAAAAACAATAAGATAAAGTATCTTCCTCATGTAATTAATGAGGTGTAAAAATTCACAAATGATCACGCCATCACCCCTTTGAACAGAGTCTCAAAATTACGACTGGTGTGCTCTGCAATCAGCGCCACCGGGCATTGCCGCACACTGGCAATTTGCGCCGCTACAAAGGGCACATAAGACGGGTTATTGGTCTTCCCGCGGTAAGGCACCGGCGCTAGGTAAGGGCTGTCGGTCTCAATCAGCATGCGGTCCAGCGGCACAAAAGCGGCAACATCACGTAAATCTTGCGCGTTTTTGAAGGTCAAGATGCCTGAGAACGAAATGTAAAACCCCAGGTCTAGTGCGGCACGGGCGACCTCTGCCGTCTCGGTGAAGCAGTGAAACACGCCGCCGGCACTGCCCGCCGACCCGTCCTCGCCGGCCGCCCGCAGCAACGCCAAGGTGTCAACGGATGCACTGCGGGTGTGGATCACCAAGGGCTTGGCCAATTGCCGGGCGGCGGCGATGTGCACGTCAAATCGATCTCGCTGCCAGGCCATGTCGGCCACGCTGCGTCCATTGAGTCGGTAGTAATCGAGCCCAGTTTCCCCAATGGCCACAACACGGGGCAAGGCCCCGAGCCTCAACAAATCTGCCAAGGTGGGTTCTGCCACACCTTCGTTATCTGGGTGCACGCCTGCTGTTGCCCAAAAGTTATCAAAGCCAAGCGCCAGCGCATGAACTTCGGCAAACTCCTCCAGGGTGGTGCAAATGCACAAGGCGCGGTCCACCTGGGCCTCGGCCATGGCCAAGCGGATGGCCGGCAGTTGCGCCTGCAGCTGGGGGAAACTCAAATGACAGTGGGAATCGGTGAACATGGGCAGGGTCGAATCAGGCGCGGGTATTGAGCGCAATACGGGCCTGGCTCACCAGGGCTTCAAGCATCAGACCCGCGTTGTAGGGATGCTCCACAGTGCGGCTGGTGGCGGTCAACGCGCGACTCCAGTCGCTCAAGGCCTGCAGGGAGCTGCCTTTGGGCAACTGCGCCGGCTCAAAGAAGCGCGGGCTGGCACCGGTGAGTACGGCCAGCTTGTCGTGGCACAGCTTGTGCAGCGCATCGACCACCTGCGCCGGCGACCAGTCCTTGAAAACTGCCTGCTCACCCCGCGCCACGGCAGCAGGCAGAGCCTGCCAGACCGCCGCATCACGCCCCGACTGAAAAAACTCCAAAGCGTCCTGTGGTCGCCCGCCAGCTGCGCGCAACAAAATTCCGGCTTGAGCCGACGGCACACCCTGCCCTTGCAGCCAGGCCAGCGCCTGCTCGGCCAATGGCCACGACATCCCATGCCACAGGCACCTGCTGCGCACTGTGGGCAGCAACTGGTGCGCCGCCTCACTGGCCAGCACAAATTTCAGGTCGCCAGATGGCTCCTCTAGAGTTTTGAGAAGTCCGTTGGCTGTGACATGGTTCATGCGCTCAGCCGGGTAGACCAGCACCACCTTGCCACGTCCGCGCGCACTGGTGCGTTGACTGAACTCAATGGCGTCACGCATGGCCTCAGCCTTGATCTCCTTGCTGGGCTTGCGCTTGGCGCTATCGAGTTCAGCCTGGACCTTTTCGCCCAGCGGCCAGCCCAGCGTCAGCATCAGGATCTCTGGCATCAGCACGCATAAATCAGCGTGGGTGCGTACCTCAACAGCATGGCAACTGCCACACTCACCACAAGCACCCTCCCCGCTGGGCCGCTCACACAGCCAGGCGCTGGCCAAAGCCAGGGCCAGATCATATTGACCCAAGCCCGACGGCCCCGCCAGCAGCCAGGCGTGCCCACGCTGGGTGAGCAGCTGGCTGGCCTGCGCGGCAATCCAGGCTGACACCGCGCTCATGGCAACCAGCCTCTTGCTTGCACCGCCTGCTGGACTGCCAGCCAAACCGACTCTCGGGGCTGATTCGCGTCGATGCGAGCAAATCGCCCCGGGTCGGCCTGTTGGCGTTGGCCATAAGCCTGTGCCACCCGACTGAAAAACTCCAAGGGTTGGGCCTCAAAACGGTCTGGCAGACGCGCATCGGCCAGCCGTACCGCAGCTATCTCAGGGGCCAGGTCAAACCATACGGTCAGGTCGGGATGGCGAATCAAATTGGCCTCTAACCCTTGTCGCACCTGCACTTGTTGCTCTAAATATGAGAGCATCTCGAGATCAAAGCCACGCCCGCCACCCTGGTAAGCAAAGGTCGCGTCGGTGAAACGGTCGCACAGCACCACATCGCCGCGCGCCAGTGCCGGCTCAATACAAGTTTGCAGGTGGTCGCGTCGAGCCGCAAAAACCAGCAGCGCCTCGGTCATGGCGTCCATCGGGTCGTGCAACAGCAGCAGGCGCAGTTTTTCTGCCAGTGGCGTGCCGCCGGGCTCGCGTGTCAGTGTGAGTGTGCGACCCTGGGCCCGCAGGGCCTGGGCCAAAGACTCGATATGGGTCGATTTGCCGGCCCCATCAATCCCCTCAAAACTGATCAAGATGCCTGTCTTGCCTGTCGTCGCTGTAGCCATCCGGTCACTGTCCCCGCTGGTATTTGTTCACGGCCCGATTGTGCTCTTCCAGGCTGCTGCTGAAGGCGCTGGTGCCGTCACCGCGCGCAACAAAATACAGGGCCTGCGTACTGGCCGGCTGCACCGCCGCCTGTAAGGAGCCCCAGCCGGGCATGGCGATCGGGGTCGGCGGCAGGCCGCGGCGGGTGTAGGTGTTCCAGGGGGTGTCGGTCTGCAGGTCGCGACGGCGCAAATTACCGTCAAAGGCTTCACCCAGGCCGTAAATCACGGTCGGGTCGGTTTGCAGCGGCATGCCAATGCGCAGCCGATTCACGAAGACGCCGCTGATCATCGGCCGGTCAATGGCGCGGCCAGTTTCCTTTTCAATGATGCTGGCCAGCACCAGCAACTCCTGCGGCGTACGCAGCAGTGAGTTAGCTTGGCGGCGCTCCCAGGCGGCTTCCAGCTTGCGGTCCATAGCGTGCAGGGCACGCTTGAGCAGAGCCAAATCGCTGCTGCCGCGGCCGTAGCTGTAGGTGTCTGGGTAAAAACGACCCTCGGCAGGCACCCCAGCCAAGCCTAAGGCTTCCATGATCTTTTCGGGCGCTAGCCCTTGTGTGTCGGGCCTGAGTAGCTCTTCTTTTTGTAGCGCCGCTCTCACCTGGCGGAAGGTCCAACCCTCGACCAAGGTCACGGTGCGCAAAGATTCCTCACCCCGCACCAGTTTGCGCAGCAGGCTGCTTGGCGTGCTGCCGGACTCGATCTCGTAATTGCCGGCGCGGATCTGGCGCGACTGCCCTGACAAGCGGAACCAACCGTACAGCAGCATCGGGTTGACTTTGGCCCCTGCATCCTTCACGGCCTGTGCCACGCCACGCGGTGGGGTGCCTGGGTCGACCGCCAACTCCAGCGCCTGCGCGCCGGGTTGCAGGTTGTGGTTCAGCCACCACAGCGCCGAGCCACCCAGCAGGGCGGCCAGCAAGCCCAGTACGCCCAGCACAGTTAAATATCGACGCACAGCCCTACAGCCCCAGGATTCATCAGGCCAGCATGATAATTCAGCCCATGAACATCCCCACCCTACAAGGCGTCGCCACCCTGCGCCAGCTTGGCGTGATCCGGGCCGAGGGTCTGGACGCCGCTAGCTTTCTGCACGGCCAATTGACGCAAGATACGGCGCTGCTTGGCCAAACCGAGGCCCGCTTGGCGGCATTTTGCTCAGCCAAGGGCCGGATGCAGGCCAGTTTTGTGGTCTTCAAACGCAGCCCGATCGAGGTGCTGCTGGTCTGCCCGCAGGACATTCTGGCCCCCACGCTCAAGCGCTTGTCGATGTTTGTCATGCGTGCCAAGGCCAAGCTGAGCGATGCCAGCGCTGATTTTTCAGTCTTCGGTCTGGCTGGAAGCGCTATGGATTTGGCAGCAGAGAAGGACCAGCCCGTATGGGCTAAGCTCGATGTAGACGCTGCGAATCTGGTGGTGCTGTACCCGGCTGATGGCGTAAGGCGTGGCCTTTGGGTGGCGCCGGTGGGCACGCCGGCACCCACGGGACCGGCACTGGATGCGGCAGTTTGGGCCTGGGGCGAGGTGCGCAGCGGTATTGCCACGATCAGTCCGCCGGTCGCCGACGCCTTCGTGCCGCAGATGCTTAATTACGAGTCGGTCGGTGGCGTCAATTTCAAAAAAGGCTGTTATCCGGGCCAGGAAGTGGTGGCGCGCAGCCAGTTTCGCGGCACGCTCAAACGGCGGGCTTTTTTGGCCCACGCTGATGCTGAGCTCAAAGCTGGCGATGAGATTTTCCAGGCCAGCGAGCCTGATCAGCCCTGCGGCACCGTGGCGCAGGCTGCTGGCGTGCCGGGGGGTTTGGGAAGCGGTTGGGACGCCATTGTTTCGCTGCAACTCAGCGCCGTTGAGGCTGGCGGCCTGCACTTGGGCAGCGTGACCGGCCCATCACTCACACTGAGCCCGGCGCCCTACCCGCTATTGGCAGACATTTAGGCGCAAGGCGATAGATCCCCGACGTTGTCTGCCCTGGTCCTGATTGGAGGCGGGGATGACGCAGAGCACCGTCATGCCCGACCCGATCGGGCATCCATGGATCCCCGCGTACGCGAGGATGACGGCGAAGGTGCGAGGATGACGGCGAAGGTGGGGAGTGACGGCGGGGGCGCGAGGATGACGGCGAAGGTGGGGAGTGACGGCGGGGGCGCGGGGATGTCGGCGAAGGCGCGGGGATGACGAGCGGAGACGCAATGCTGTCATGCCCGACCCGATCGGGCATCCATGGATCCCCGCGTGCGCGAGGATGACGGATTCAAAACGGGATGCCAGTTACAGGATGTGGCGCAGGATGGTGTAGACAACGCCCGCTGTCTCAAACGGCTCACCAGTTGCCTCAAAACCATGCCGCTCAAAAAAACCTCGGCTGCCGCGTGGGGCGTGGACCTGCAGCGTTTGATTGCCTCGACTGCTGCCAGCCTTAAGCAGTTCCATCAGCACCGCGCGGCCATAGTTTGAGCCGCGCAACACCCGCCGCACACCCAGCCTATCGATCGTCGCAATGCCATCCACAGCCGGCAGCAAACGGCCGCAGGCCACTGGCAGACCGAGCCGGTTACGCAGCAGCACATGCAGGGCCGTTGCGTCGTGCGGGTCTTCAGACGCGTCCAAACCCGCCTCTTGCCGCAAGCTCAGCAACTCCGCAGCCAGCTCCGGCCAGGCACCTATCTCAGTGCGGGTCATAGGCTCGCAAGCCTCATAGCCCAGCATGATCTCGCGCAAACGATGGGGCACTGGCACCGACACCTGCGCATGCGGGTCGGCAAACACATAGACCAGCTCGCTGCTGATCAGCAACTGCTCGTCCCTAAAAATGCCGCCCACAAAGCCCATGGACGAGGTACCGATGCGCGCGCATTTCAGGCCCACCTCCAGCTGGTCGTCGAGCCGGGCCGAGGCGTGAAACTCCACCGTGGCCTTGCGGACAAAGGGCTCACCCCCCAGGCCAGGCATGCTGGCCTCGTAGGGAATGGCCATAGCGCGCCAGTAATCGGTGATCGCGATGTCAAAGTAGGTGAGGTAGTGGGCGTTGAACACCACTTTTTGCTGGTCAACTTCAGACCAGCGCACCCGCAGTGGGTTGATGAAACGAAAGTCTTCTCGGCGCGGTGTCGTCATGGCTGGGTAGTGCTTCGGCCACACAGGCCGGGTGCATGTTGTTACAGTTCAGTTTTCAGATCGTACACCCCAACACCATGGCCTTCATCAACTACATCACCCAGATCCAGTTCGACTTTGGCGCGCTCTCGCTGCTCAAGCAGGAGTGTGAGCGCGTCGGCATCTGCCGCCCGCTGGTCGTGACCGACGCTGGTGTCAAGGCCGCCGGCCTGCTGCAGCGGGCCCTGGATGTGCTGCCGGGCTGGCCGGTGGCGGTGTTTGACCAGACCCCGTCCAACCCGACCGAGGCCGCTGTGCGCGCTGCGTCAAGCGTCTACAGCGCCCAGGGCTGCGATGGCCTGATCGCGCTGGGCGGCGGCAGCGCCATTGACTGCGCCAAGGGCGTGGCCATCGCCGCCACGCACGAGGGGCCGCTCACGCATTACGCCACCATAGAAGGCGGCTCGGCCCGTATCAGCGAGCGGGTGGCGCCCATCATTGCGGTGCCCACCACCAGCGGCACCGGTAGCGAGGTGGCGCGTGGCGCCATTTTGATCGTGGACGATGGCCGCAAACTGGGTTTTCATTCCTGGCACCTGGTCCCCAAAGCCGCCATCTGCGACCCCGAGCTCACACTGGGCCTGCCGCCGCAACTGACCGCTGCGACCGGCATGGATGCCATCGCCCACTGCATGGAGACCTTCATGGCGCCGGCCTTCAACCCACCGGCCGACGGCATCGCGCTCGATGGCCTGACACGTGGCTGGGCCCACATCGAACGCGCCACCCGCGACGGTGCTGACCGCGAGGCCCGCCTGAACATGATGAGCGCCTCGATGCAGGGCGCCATGGCCTTCCAAAAAGGCCTGGGCTGCGTGCACAGCCTGAGCCACAGCCTGGGCGGGGTCGACCCTCGCCTTCACCATGGCACGCTCAACGCCATGTTTTTGCCGGCGGTGGTCACCTTCAACGCGAGTTCGCCGTCCATCCAAAAAGAGCACCGCCTGCAACGCATGGCGCAGGCCATGGGGCTGGCAGCTGCCACAGACATCCCGCAAGCCATCCACGACATGAACGCCCGCCTGCGTCTGCCCACCGGCCTGGCTGCGATGGGCGTGCAGGCCGACAGCTTTGCCCGCGTCATCACCGGCGCGCTGGCCGACCACTGTCACAAAACCAACCCGCGCCTGGCCAGCGCGGACGACTACCAGGCCATGTTGGCCGATTCGATGTAGCCCTAGCCTGCCCTCACCGAGATCACCGAGACCCCCGATGTCCATCCACGCCGCGCTGACCCACACCACCCATTACCGCTACGACAAGTCCATTAATCTTGGACCCCAGGTGATCCGGCTGCGCCCTGCCCCGCATTGCCGCAGCAAAATCATCTCGTACTCGCTCAAGGTCGAGCCGGCCGGGCACTTTGTGAACTGGCAGCAAGACCCGTTTGCCAATTACCAGGCGCGGCTGGTGTTCCCCAAGCCGGCCACCGAATTCAAGGTAACGGTCGGCCTGGTGGTGGAGATGGCGGTCTACAACCCGTTTGACTTCTTTTTAGAGCCCAGCGCCGAGCACTATCCGTTTCAGTACGAGACCCTGCTGGCTCAGGAGCTCATCCCCTACCTCGCCGCAGAACCGGCTGGCGACCTTTTCAAGGCCTGCCTGGCACGCATCGACCTGAGTGAGCGCCGCAGTATTGACTTTTTGGTGGCGGTGAACCAGATGGTTCACCAGGACATCAGCTACCTGATCCGCATGGAACCCGGCGTGCAAACGCCTGAAGAAACACTGGCGCTGGGCTCAGGCTCCTGCCGCGATTCGGCATGGCTGATGGTGCAGCTGCTGCGCCACTGTGGCCTGGCCGCGCGCTTTGTCTCGGGCTACCTAATCCAGCTCACGCCCGATGTCAAGTCGCTGGACGGGCCCAGCGGCACCGAGGTGGACTTTACCGACCTGCACGCCTGGTGCGAGGTCTACCTGCCCGGTGCCGGCTGGGTTGGGCTGGACGCCACCTCGGGCCTGTTGGCCGGTGAGGGGCACATTCCGCTGGCCTGCACGCCCCAGCCCTCAGGGGCCGCGCCGATTGAGGGCGGCATTGACGAGTGCGAGGTCGAGTTCAGCCACCACATGGCGGTGACCCGCCTGCTGGAAACCCCGCGCGTGACCAAACCCTACAGCGACGAGCAATGGCAGGCCGTGATGGCCCTGGGCCAGCAGGTGGACCAGGCGCTGGATGCCGGCGACGTGCGCCTGACGATGGGCGGCGAACCCACCTTTGTGGCGGTGGACAACCGCGATGCACCAGAGTGGAACATCGACGCCATGGGCCCGACCAAGCGTGGCCTGGCCACCGAACTGGTGCACAAACTGCGCGACCACTATGGTCAGGGCGGTTTTTTGCATTTCGGCCAGGGCAAGTGGTACCCCGGCGAGCAGCTGCCGCGCTGGGCGCTCAACATCTACTGGCGCACTGACGGCCAGCCGGTGTGGACCAACCCGGCCCTGTTTGCCGACGAGCGCGTCCCCACCCACTACACCAGCGCCGACGCCCAGCGCTTCACCCGGGCGCTGGCCGCGCAGCTGGGCCTGAGCGACGTCTACATGCTCAGCGCCTATGAAGACGTCTGGTACTACCTATGGCGCGAACGCCGACTGCCGGTCAATGTGGACCCGTTTGATTCCAAACTCGGCGACGAGATGGAGCGCATGCGCCTGCGCCGGGTGTTTGAACAAAAGCTCGAGACTGAAATTGGCTATGTGTTGCCCATCAAGGCGATTGAGGGCGCGGACCAGGCCGGCCCGCATTGGCGAACCGGCCCCTGGTTTGTGCGCGATGAGCGCCTGTACCTGATGCCCGGCGACTCACCCATGGGCCTGCGCCTGCCGCTGGATTCGCTGCCCTGGGTCAGCGAGGCCGATTTCCCTTACCTGAACGAGGCCGACCCCTCGGTGCCCAAGGCCGCCCTGCCCGCTCGCGATGCCCTGGCCACCGCGCCGGCGCCGGCAGGCGTCGCGCCGGTGACCCCGCAAAGCCCAACGGACACCGCCACAGCCACCGCTGCCGCTACCCCCACTGGCACTGGCACGGGCAAGGGCTCCGGCCCCACCCACCGCGCCCCGGCCGCCAAAGAATCCGCCCATTGGCTTGCGCGTACCGCGCTGTGCGTCGAGGTGCGCGACCCGCGCCGCGCCAGCGGCCCCAAGGCCGAGGCGGTCGGTGTCAAATCAGGTGTGCTGTATGTCTTTATGCCGCCGCTGGAGGAACTGGAAGACTACCTGCGCCTGCTCACTGCCGTGGAGGCCACGGCAAAGCAGCTGGGCATGCAGATCGTGCTGGAGGGCTACCCGCCGCCGCGTGACCCGCGCCTGAAGCTGCTGCAAGTCACCCCCGACCCTGGCGTGATCGAGGTCAACATCCACCCGGTGGCGCACTGGGACGAGCTGGTGCACAACACCGAGTTTTTGTACCAGGCCGCTTTTGAGTCACGCCTGAGCGCCGAAAAGTTCATGACCGACGGCCGCCACACCGGCACCGGCGGCGGCAACCACTTTGTGATGGGCGGCGCCACACCGGCCGACAGCCCGTTTTTGCGCCGTCCGACCCTGCTGGCCAGCCTTCTGCTGTACTGGCACAACCACCCGTCGCTGAGCTACCTGTTCAGTGGCATGTTCATCGGCCCCACCAGCCAAGCGCCGCGCGTGGACGAAGCGCGCAACGACCAGCTCTTCGAGCTGGAAATCGCGCTGGACGAAATCTATAAGGCGGCAGCCCGAAGCGGCCTGCCCGGCGCCGGGCCGTCCCAAGCCGGGCAAGCCCCCTCGGGGGGCAGCGACCCACACACCATGGGGGAGCGTGGGGGCCACAACGACATGCCGCCCTGGCTGCTGGACCGCACCCTGCGCAATATTCTGGTGGATGTGACCGGCAACACCCACCGCAGCGAGTTTTCCATCGACAAGATGTTCTCGCCCGACTCGGCCACAGGCCGCCTGGGCCTGCTGGAGCTGCGGGCCTTCGAGATGCCGCCGCACCCGCGCATGAGCATCGTGCAGCAGTTGCTGTTGCGCGCGCTGGTGGCGCGCTTCTGGCACACGCCCTACCAAGCGCCGGTGACGCGCTGGGGCACCGAGCTGCATGACCGCTTCATGCTGCCCACCTTCATTGCCGCCGACTTTTCAGATGTGCTAGCTGAGATGCGCCAGGCCGGCTTTGCCTTTGACGACAGCTGGTTTGCGCCGCACCAGGAGTTCCGCTTCCCGCTGATCGGCAGTGTGAACAGCACCGGAATGACACTGAGCCTGCGCAGCGCGCTGGAGCCCTGGCATGTGATGGGCGAAGAAGGCAGCGCCGCCGGCACCGCGCGCTATGTGGACTCGTCGTTGGAGCGCATTGAGGTGCGCGTCAGCGGCCTCAACCCCAGCCGCTACACCGTCAGCTGCAACGGCCACGCCTTGCCGCTGCAACCCACCGGCACCACGGGCGAGTTTGTGGCCGGCGTTCGCTACAAGGCCTGGAACCCGCCGTCCAGCCTGCACCCCAGCGTCGGCATCCATGCGCCGCTCACCTTTGACATCGTCGACACCTGGATGAAGCGCTCGGTAGGCGGCTGCTGCTACCACGTCACCCACCCGGGCGGCCTGAGCTACGACACGCTACCGGTCAACGCGTTTGAGGCCGAGAGCCGCCGCCTGTCCCGCTTCGCCGCCATGGGCCATTCCCCCGGCACCATCAGCGCGGCGGCACCCACGGTGCACGTGGCGGGCAGCCGGGAGTTTCCTTTTACCTTGGATTTACGGCGGGTTTAGCTGCTGGCTTAGCGGGTGGGAACGGCTTCAATCCAAACCGCGTTCACATGCAAGTCAGTTTTATCGACTTGGCGCTGGCCGCCTTGTTTGGCTACGCCGCCGTAGCTTTATTTTTGTGGGTCGCGCAGGCGCGCATCATTTTTGGTAAGCCGTCGCGATTGCGCCCACTGTTGCCTGGTCCGATTGACAGCCAGCATACCGTGCAGCCCCTGCGACTGGCGGTAACCCGCACGGTGCAGCTGGAGGGCTGGGCGAGCCGGCCGCTGGAAGCGCAGCAGCGCAAGGTCCTCATTTACTTTGGCGGCCGCAACGAGCATGTCGGCTGGTCCTGCGGCATGGTCACTTATCTGGGGCCTTGGACCATTTATGCGTTCAATTACCGCGGCTTTGGCCAATCTGGCGGGCGCTCGTCTGAGGCCACCGCCAAAGCTGACGCCTTGAAAATCTTTGATGAAGTCTGTCGTCTGGAGGGCGACCAATGCGAGGAAATGGTGTTGGTCGGGCGCAGCTTGGGAACAGCCATGGCTTTGGCGGTGGCAGCGCGCCGTCAAGTGAGCCGCTTGGTGCTGCTGTCGCCTTTTGAAAGCATGGTGCAGTTGGTGCGCAAGCGATATTTTCTTTACGCCATGCGTTGGGCCTTGCACCAGAAGTTTGACTGCCGCGGTGACGCCGCCCAGATTCAGGCTAAAACTGCACTCTTGCTTGCCGCAAGCGACACCCGCATATCACACCAGAACAGTCTGGCCCTGGCTGCCCGCTTGCACGGGCTAGGCCCGGTGATCGTGGTGCCAGGCACCAACCACAAGACGCTGTTACGGAGCCCCTCAACCCAGACCGCCTTGGCGGCCTTTTTGAATGGCCCCAGGTAGCGGCAAGTGGACAACATCAGACCAAGACCTACGCCGCGACCGTGGGTAAAACGGTGACGGTGGCCGCAGCCAACCTGGCGGTCAGCTACAGTTAGTTGTCGACCCGTTGGTAAATCACCCGCCCAACCGGGTCAACATGGAGGGCGCCCACGGTTCATGTGGCGGGCTGTAGGGAATTTTCGTTTACGCTGGACCTGCGGCGGGTTTAGTCGCTTGCAGGATGGGTCAGTGTCTCAGCTGTAATGGAAGCACTCTCAGACGGGTACGACTTGGATCGACGATCAGTAATGCACCGCTATCCAACTCCATAGACATTTGCTTCAAGGCAGTGATCACTTGGGAACCAATAGCAGTCGGGCTCACATCATCAGCCCGAATTTGGACGACGCTGGGCTTTTCGCCTTGCGTCGCGGCCAGGATGGCGCCAAAGTCCAGGTCGTGGGCAACCACCACATAGTCATTTTGTCTCGCGTAGGCCATGATTGCGGTGTCGGGAGCGTTGAAAGCCCCAAGCGTTGCCCAATGAACGGCCTCAATGCCTGCTTCGTTGAAGGTTTCAACCCAGCGCGGAGAAAGGTTCATGTCGATAAGCAGTCTCATGCGGCAGCCAACACCACCTCTCGTTCCTCGGCACGCCACGCCGCGTATTGAAGCGCCTGCATGATGTCTTCTTTTTCGAGGTAAGGGTAGTCGCTAAGGACCTCATCCACAGCGCGACCAGTACCGATTTGGCTAACGACCATACTGACGGTGACGCGCATGCCCCTAATGCAGGCTTTGCCCCCCATCACACCGGGCTGCTGGGTGATTCGATCAAGTTTTCCCATCGTCAAGTCCTCATCAATATTGTGAACATCGTATCGGCATAAAGAGGGCAATTCAGCAGTTTTTCCAAAAGCAGTAGTAACCGCGGATTCCTGGCGTTATGCAGCTAAATTTGAGAACTTTGCGATTTTTGATAAATCACCCGCCCAACACGGTCAATATGGGCCACCAGCTCGGCATGGCCGAGCTGGTCATAGATCGACAGGTCTATTTCATAAGGTAGCAGCAGGTCATCCAGAGCCATGCCAATGTCTCCCAGCAATGACAACGTCAGCCCATCGCCGCGCAAGGTCAGGTCAATATCAGAGCCGAGTTTGAAATTGCCTTTGGCCCGCGAACCGTACAGTACGCCCTTTTCCACCTGGGGAAATCGCGCCAGCGTGGCGCAAATTTGTTCCATCGTGGCGTTACTTAAGCCCATGCTGGCAGCGGCTGGCGCGACCAGGCTCATGGCGCAGGCCCAGTTTGGGTTAATGGCGCCAGGCGTTGCTGCAGAGCAGCAAAAGCCGGGTAAAACCGCATCAAAATATCTCGCGTCACGCTGTCGGCCACCTCGGGGTTATAGGTATGCGACGTCAGATTACGGGCCTTGATCATGTCCATCCAGGCCTCGCCATCGGTGATCAAACCATTTTGGAACGCCGAGCGACTGGCATCGCGCGAGCCAATCAGACCAAAGATGCCCTGCTGCTCCAGATAGTCCTTCAAAACGTTCCAGCCCAGCTCATGGGTGAACTCAAAGGCCTGGATCAGTCCCTGCTGCTCCAGCTTGGACAGCGAGCGTTCGGCAGCCAGCGCCACTGCGTCAGACAGGCTCTGTAACGCCTTGGTGTAATTGGCGAACCGTTGCAACCAGCGAATATCGTCAGCCATGTCAATTCCAGTCGGTAGAGAACAGGATAGTACTGAAGTTCGGCGGATATGACTTAAGCGCCGTAAACCCCAAACTGCGCCATATTCAACCCACTCGCCGCAGCCAGACTGGTGAAGTACCCTGATTGAAGAGCATCTAAATCCAGCGCCCCCGCCGCCCCGGCAAAGCTGCCATCCACATCCCCACTCAGGTAACCCACCAAGCCCACATGCACCGGGCTGCTGCCGCTGGTGTCGGCGCTGATGCTGGTTTGCGGCAGGCCCGGGTTCAAATTGGCTTTGCCTGGCACCGCAGCGTCCAGCTCATTCACAAAATGCCAGGTTGGCTGCGGCGCGGTCAGGCCCACCACGTGTTTCAGCACGCCAATGGCATCGGTCAGTTGCACCGAACCATTGCCGTCATAGTCTGCGGCCAGCGCCTGGTAGGGTGACAGGGGTCTGCCCGCGCCATTCACGTCCAGACCCACAATCATCTTCAAAATGGCGATGGCGTCTTGCAGGTTAACGGCGCTGTTGGTCAGGCTGGCCTCTGCACTGGGCACTGCGCGGCTGGCGGTCAGCGTTTGGGTGGCGGCGGGTGCCACTTCAAAATTGATAGCGCCATCACCAGCAGTGACGTGGCTTAGAGCCCCATTTGATACTGAAACATCGCTCAGCAGGGTGTGGGCTTTCCAGGTGTAGGCCAACACATTCAGCGCCACGGCGGTGTTGAAGCTGTAGCTTTTGCTGCCTGCAAACGGGTTGCCAGCCAGGTCTTTCAGGGTGCCTGCGTCCAGGGACAGCGTGTAGCCGGTGCCCGGGGCTAGGTCCAGCGTGGGGTCTATGCTGAGGGTGTTGCCGATCAGGCTCAGGCGGGTGCTGCTGGCGGCATCAAAGCTTTCCACCACGGCACCGGCGGCGGTCTTGAGGGTGATGTTGCCTGTTCCCAGATAAATGGTTTCACTAAAGGTCATCGCCAAATGGCTGGCTTTCGGCACACCGGTGGCCTCATCCAATGGGTTAAAGCTGCTGACCGTCGGCGCGATGCTGTCCACCACCAGCGCGCTGCTGAACTTGCCCACCGAGCTGAGGTTGCCCGCGCCATCCACCTGCC
>CAMCZF010000065.1 GCA_945885775.1 Rhodoferax sp. OV413
GCAGTGGTACGGCGTGGTGGGCCCAGCCAATATGCCGGCCGCCATCGTGAAGCTTCTCAACGATTCGCTGGAAACTGTGCTGAAGGCGCCTGACCTGCGCGATAAGCTCGCATCTGAGGCGCTGGAGCCCATCTCGATGTCGCCGGAGAAGTTTGCCCAGTTCATGCGGGCCGACATCGAGCGCTGGACCAAGCTGGCACAGGACCGCAAGATCGACCTAGACGCCTGAGGCGCCCCGAGAGGCCGATCCCCGCTGCGTTCAGGCCTCAGGCGTGTTGCGCATCCAGTCGGCCGTCTGAAAGAAGGCCCCACCCAGGCGCAGGCGCAAGTCGTCTGGCACGCCGGTGTCTTGCATCGCCTGGTCCATGCAGGCCAGCCATTGGTCGCGCTCGGTGTTGCCAATCACGAACGGCATGTGGCGGGCGCGAAGCCGGGGGTGGCCGAAGCGCTCGGTGTAATGCTGTGGCCCACCGAGCCAGCCGCACAAATACCAAAACAGCTTTTGCCTCGCCTGTGCCAGCGTGCTGCCGTGCGCCGCACGCAGCGCCGCATAAGCCGGCTCCAGGTCCATCAGGTCATAAAATCGCTCAGCCAGCGCCAGCACCTGGGCCTCGCCACCAAGGGTGTCAAATGGGGTGGCCGCCGCCGACGGCTCGTCAGTATTCATAATGAAATCGGGCTCAAAGCCACGTATTTAAAGGGTTTGTTGCTATATAAATAATAGTAACCTTACTGCACAGCGCGGCGCAGTGTCTCGACCACCGGCCGGCGCAGCACCTCGCGCAGGCCCCACCAGCCAGCCGCCAGCGCCAGCAACGCGCCGCTGAGCGAACCCCACAGCGGCACCCAGAGCGACACCACCCAGTCAAACTGGAACACGTAGTGGGCCAGGGCCCAGCCCGCCAGAGAGGCCACCAGAGAGGCCAGCAGCCCGGCCAGCAGGCCCACGCCCAGCAGCTCGGCGCGCTGCACCTGGCGCAGCAGACTGCTGCGCGCGCCCATGGCTCGCAGAATGGCAAACTCGCGCGCCCGCTCCTCGCGGGTGGCGGTCACTGCCGCAAACCGCACCACCAGTCCCGCCGCCAGCGTGAAGGCAAACAAAAACTCAATGGCCCGGGTCACCTGGTCCAGCACCCGCTGCACCTGCGTGAAGGTGCTGCTCATGTCCACATTGGTGATGTTGGGGAAACGCCGCACCAGCGCGTTGTCGAAGCCCGGCGTGGCCGGGGCCTTGAAGGCGCCCATGTAGGTGCTGGGAACATCTGCCATACGGCTGACCGGGTACATGGCAAAGAAGTTGGCTCGCAGCGAGCCCCAGTCCACCTTGCGCAGCGAGGTGATGCGGGCCTCGTTCTGCACGCCGCCAACGTCAAACAACAGCGTGTCGCCCAGCTTCAGGCCCAGGGTCTTGGCCAGACCGTCTTCCACGCTGATGGCGCCGGCCTCCTCCTCCATCCAGCGGCCGTCCACCACCAGGTTTTGCACCGGCATGGCGGCACTGTGCGACAGATTGAACTCGCGGTCGACCAGACGGCGAGCACGTTCATCGGCGTAGTCCTCAGGCGTCACGGTCCGTCCGTTCACCGCCAACAAACGGCCGCGGATCATCGGGTACCAGTCAAAGCGCGTGACACCGGACTCGTTCAGGGCCTGACGAAAAGCATCACCCTGCTCCGGCATGATGTTGATGACAAAGCGGTTGGGCGCATTGGCCGGGGTGGCCTTGCGCCAGCTGTTGATCAAGTCGGTACGCAAGAGCACCAGCAATACCAGCGCCAGCAGACCCACCGACAGGGCGCTGACCTGCACCACCGTGTAGGCCGGCCGGGCCGAAATCTGGCGCGTGGCCAGCACCAGCCAGCGCGGCGCCGTGCTCTCGTTGACCTGCCAGCGCAGCAGCTTGACCGCCAGCCAGCTCAGCAGGGCAAACACGCCGGTGGCGCCGGCAAAGCCACCCACGGCGATCAGGCCCAGCGTCAGGTCGCTGCTGGCGGCCAGCAACAGGGCGGCAAATCCGGCCACACCGACGCCCAGCACGCCCAGCGAGGCGGGTTTGAGCCGGCCCACATCACGCCGGATCACCCGCAGCGGCGGCACCTGCGCCAGTTGCAGCACCGGCGGCAGGCCAAAAGCCAGCAGCAGCGTCAAGCCCATGCCCATGCCAAACAGCACCGGCCAGATGCCTGGCGCCGGCAGGGCCGCATCGACCAGGCCGGCCAGCAGCAGCACAAACACGTTGTGCACCGCGTAGCCGCACAGCACGCCCAGCGCACTGGCCATCAGGCCGACCACGGCAAACTCAAAGACGTAGGCCGAGGCGATGGTGCGCTGGCTCAGGCCCAGCACCCGCAGCATGGCGCAATCGTCCAGGTGGTTGGCAGCAAACCCCCGGGCTGACAGGGCCACCGCCACCGCACTCAGCAACGCCGCCAGCAGGGCCACCAGGTTCAGAAACTTCTCGGCCCGCTCCAGCGTCTGCCCCAGCTCGGGCCGGCCACCCTCCAGCGACTCCACACGCACCCCGCGCACCGTGCGGTTTTTAACTTCGCCTTGCGCCCAGGCCACAAAGGCGCTGACGCTGGCATCCTCGCCCGCCACCGCCTGCCGGTAGGTCAACCGGCTGGCCGGCTGCACCAGGCCGGTGGCGATCAGATCGTCCCGGTGAATCATCACGCGCGGCGCAAAGTTCATGAAACCGGCGCCGCGGTCAGGCTCGGTCACGATCAGCCGGGTCACCCGCAGGCTGATGTCGCCCAGCAGCAGCTCGTCGCCCACGGCCAGGCCGATGGCGTCGAGCAGCGGGGCTTCCACCCAGGCCTGGCCGGGCGCCGGGATGTCGCGCGTGAGCTCACCCGCGCTGTCGGGCTGAGTCGCCACGCGCAGCGTACCGCGCAGCGGGTAGCCGGGTGCCACCACCTTCAGCGCCACCAGCTTGCTGTTGCCACCCCGCGCCTCCGGGGCCCGCGCCATGGTCGGGAACCCCAGCGTCTCCACCACCTGCAGCCCCAGGCCGCGCGCTTTGGCCTCAAAGGCCGGCGGCGGCGGGTTGTCACTGACGATCACCGCATCGCCACCCAGCAGCTGCCGCGCATCGCGCTGCATGCCGCCCTGCAGCCTGTCAGCAAAAAACCCGACCGCCGTCAGGGCCGCGACCGCCAGCGTCACCGCCAGCACCAGCAGGCGCAACTCGCCCGACCGCAGGTCACGCCAGAGGGTGCGGCTGCCCAATTGCCAAAAAGAAATGTTCATGGGGCTAGGTTAGCACTGAAGGCATGGACCGGTAGCATGCAGGGGCTGGGATGGGCGGGGGAACTGTCACTGTGGACCCTTCAAAAAGACGCGGGATGCGCCAGGGCAAATGAGTCCGGCACTCAACTGGCAACCGTGGCGGTTAATTTGACGCCAAGGGCACGGCACACGCGCTGAATGGTGTCCAGCCGGGGCTGTGAATTCGCACGCAAGGCTTTGTAAAGCGCCTCGCGCTTGATGCCACTGGCCTTGGCAATTTCAGTCATGCCTCGCGCCTTGGCGATATGGCCAAGCGCGGCCGCAAGTTCGCCAGAGTCGCCATCTTCCAGAACCTGTCGCAGGTATTCCACAACGTCAGCATCGGTCTTGATGTGTTGCGCGATATCGAACTCAGGCAAGGCTTTGAGGCTGGACATGCGGCTAGTGTAATCGTTCGAGGACAAATTATCCAACACCAGCGCGGACTACACCCACGCTACCACCCTCTACCGCTCGTTCATTGCCCCAGCAAACGCCGAGTACACCGGTCTGGCCAGGTACTTCAGCACCGAGCGTTGGCCGGTGCGGATGTCCACTGTGGCGGTCATGCCGGGTTTGAGGGCCACGTCAGCCAGTTTGGGGTTGGGCTGGGCCCGGGCCTGCTCTGGGACAAGTGGTGAAAAACAGCTGTAAGCATTGTCGCTATTGGTTAGTTTGCTATTAATTTTTGAAGAGGCACAGCGGAATACAAGCGCTGGCAATCTGTCCGGCGCGACCGTAAAGGCTGCGCCGGGCGAATTCCAGCGCTAACCCTGGGGCCGCAGACCGTCAGTGCCATGCATAATTTACTGTCAATCCGACAAAATCCGAGACTAACTTGGCCCCTCTCCATCGACATGAGACGATCCTCCAGGGAATTCGTGCGTTACCGATGCCAAGCAACATAAAGGCGTTGTACTTGTTTGAAACGGACAAAGAACTCAAGCAGCACCCTTCGTATGTCGCGGCAAAGGCTGGTGACGTCGGTTCAGCTCTGGGGTTGGTCTCGGATCTAGCGTTGGCAACGATCTATGGCGCGACCGCAAGGTTTACAAACGACGCTATTTTTGTCGCGCCACACGCAAAAGAGGCTACTGGCGATAACGCGATCCCTCAGGTATTGGCCGAAGTTTGCGCGCTGGTGTACGGCGCAACGACTGACACCGATATCGTGCAGTCAACACGGGTGTACCATACTGGAGCGGACCCCATGGAACGGCTTATTTCTCGCCCTCAGTTTGAGGGCGCTGTGAAACTTGGTGGACGCTACGTCCTTGTGGATGATGTGACTAGCCTTGGTGGAACCCTTGCCGAGCTCGCGCATTACATTCAAGCCAACGGCGGGTTGGTTCAAGATGTTTTTGTGCTGGTCAATGCTGGACGGCAAAAGGCGTTGGTTCCAAACAGAATGGTTCTCAAAAAATTGGCAGCGAGGTACGCAAATGACATCAGTGACATCTTTAGCGTCGCAATCGGAGCGCTCACTTGCAATGAAGCGCAGTACTTGGTCGGCTTCCGCTCAGCTGACGAGATCCGAAATCGAGTTGTTAAGGCAAGGCAAGAAGTCCATCTCCGCTTACGTTCAAAGGGAATTTCAAGCGACCGTGCTGCCCAAACTTGAAATCTTGCGAAAGCAGGCTGCATAGTCCTGCTTAGCCTCGTGGGGCCGCCGCGCCCCACGCCGCCACCCCCTACCGCTCGTTCATTGCCCCAGCAAACGCCGAGTACACCGGCTTGGCCGGGTACTTCAGCACCGAGCGTTGGCCGGTGCGGATGTCCACTGTGGCGGTCATGCCGGGTTTGAGGGCCACGTCAGCCAATTTGGGGTTGGGCTGGGCCCGGGCCTGCTCTGGGTCCAGCCGCACCTGGGCGCGGTAGTAAGCACTGACCTGGCCGTTGGCCCCCTGCTCGGTCAGGGTGTCCGAGCCGAATGGCCGCCGGCAGGCCCAGGGCCAGCTGCCCGATGTCGGCCGGGTTGACCTTGAGCTCCAACACCATCTCACCCTCGGTGGGTGATATCTGCATCAGCTCGTCCCCGGCGCGCAGCACCCCGGCAATCGGCGCGGTCAGGGTGGTTTTGCCCAGAATGCTTTTCCGCTCATCGAGTTTGTAGCGGTTGGAGGCCAGGTCGGCACGATCAGCACGACCCTTTCAAGTTGGTCCAATCGTGGTTTGCGAGAACATTTTTATTGCAAGAAAAAGAAAAACAGCGCTGCCTGGCGGCCCGACACGCCCGAAACGCGGCCCATGAGGTTGCCACTGGCGTTGCGCACGTCGCTCCCGTCGATGCGGCCCAACAGGCGGCCGCTGGCGTCGCGCACATCCTGCCCGTCGAAACGACCAAGGAGCGAGCCGCTGGCGTTGCGGATGTCGGCACCGTCTAGGCGCAGGTAGAGGCGACCGCTAGCGTCGCGCACCTCGTCGCCGTTTAGGCGGTAGAGCAGGTTGCCGCTCGAGTTGCGCACCTCGTTGCCGGAGATCCGGCCGATGAGCGAGCCGCTGGAGTTGCGCACGTCCTGCGCTTGTAGTGAAGTCACGGGAGCAAGCGCGAGCAGCAGAAGGATAAGGAATTTGTTCACAGTCAAATTTTAGACGCCGAGGTCGATTTGATGAGGGGCGCCGACTTCAGACTGACCAGTGAGTGTCCATTGAACGGTCGTGCTCGATGCGCATACGGCTTGACGAATCAGTGCCCGGCCGATTCGGCGCGCTACAGGTAAGCCACTCAGCTGTCGCAGTTCAGCGCAGAGGCTGGGCCAGCATTCTGAACGGGAAGCTCCTCGCGCTCGCAGCAATCGTATTGAAGACTTGGCGGTGGCCGTGCCAGCCATCTTGGCAGCCCTCGCAGAATTGCCACCGCGAACTTTGCGCAAAGTTGCTGCCTAATTCCTAGCGCGCTGTGGCTTGGTACAGCACCGAAAATCGGGGTAGCTTGTCTGTTGCCACGTCGGGCTTTGTTGGGGTGCTCAGTTTAAGGTATGGTTCAGTCCTCAAGGAGATACCTGCATGCTTGTCGAACGAATCTGGACCGGTAACGCCTACCGCAACTACAACTACCTGATCGCCTGCCCGGAGACCGGCGAGGCGCTGGCGATTGATCCGCTGGACCACGAGAAATGCCTGGCCACGGCGCGGGTCAAGGGCTGGCAGATCACGCGGCTGCTCAACACCCACGAGCATGCCGACCACACCGGCGGCAACGCCGCGGTGGTGGCCGCCACCGGGGCCAAGGTGATTGCGCACCACAAGGCCGGCGGTCGCATCAGCGGGGTGGACCGGGGCGTGCAGGCAGGTGATGTGATCAAGGTCGGCAAAACGGTGGAGTTGGAGTGCCTGGATACGCCCGGCCACACCCTGTGCCACATCTGCCTGTTTGCCCACACTGAGCAGCCTGCGCTGTTTTCGGGCGACACGTTGTTCAATGCGGGCGCCGGCAACACCCACAACGGCGGCGACACCAGCGCGCTGTACCGCACCTTTTCCGAGCAGCTAGCGCGGCTGCCGGGCAACACCCGGCTCTACCCGGGGCACGACTACATCGAGACCAACCTGAAGTTCACCCTGTCGCGCGAGCCCGATAACGCCGCCGCGCAGGCGCTGCTGCCAGGCGTGACCGGCCACGACCCGGCCAGCTCGGTGGTGACGACGCTGGCGCAGGAGCATGCGCACAACACCTTTTTCCGCTTAGACAACGCCAGCGTGATTGCTGGTTTACACGCGGCCGTGCCCGAGCTGCCGACCAAACCCGACGCCGAGACCGTCTTCCGGACCCTGCGGGAACTGCGCAACAAGTGGTAACGCTGGCTGAGCTGATCGTCCCCGTCAAGCCAGACCAAGACTTGGCAGCCACTCTAACCCGTTGAAAAACGGGCGACCCAGAGCCACGATTTGCTCCCAAAGCTTGAACGGGCCGGCAGCGCCTGAAACCTCAGTTTCAAAAATGGCTGCGGCACTCAGGCCTTTGGTTTCTGCCAAAACAAGCAGCGTGGCCTCTTCGGTCTCAATCACGGCCCCACCAAGTACAACGCGTTTGTCAATAGAACGCCACCTACGCGATTTTTCCGTCATTCGTTTCAAGGCCTGCGCGGTGAGAAAAGCATAGCTGTCGACGTGCTGATGCACATGTGCGGCCAGCCAACTGCTTCCCAACACGGTCTCTTTGACCCAGATTCTGGACTTTCCGAAGCCGGGGCGTACATGGTCCAAGTCGCAACTCAACGCCACCTCAGAGTACTTGCCCCAAAGGAACCGTGGTGGTGCTGCACCAGACCAGGCAACCCCACACTTTTGGGCAAACCTGCGGTTTTTGCCAAAGGTGAGGTCGACGAGCTCGCGTTCGGGCTGCTCTGGCCCATCCGACTCGATCCAGCAGTGGTAAGCACCGCCGAATGGGTTGTCAAAAGCATGTTTGTCGGTCATGTAGATCAACTGGCTGGTCCCGGTGTCAAACACCGCCTTGCCAGCGACCGGCCGAAACGGCTTCTCAAACTCAATAGCGGCCAGATTTGAGCCAACAATGGCATAGGCGTGGCACGGCGCCAGATGCTTTTCAGGGAAATGCGTCTGCATCACATCTGAAACCGAACTCGCGATCAATCTCTTTGTCTTAATCATGGTTGGCCTTTGGGCACTTTTTTGTACGGTATTTACTCCCACCCACTTTTTCGGCCAAACGCCATGGCACTTGAGAGTTTTTTTCACTGCGCACCTGAACGGGGCAGACGTCTAAGCTGTGCTTGGCGCTTGGGTGGTGGCGCCGTGGATGGCGCGCCGGTTAAGGTGACATTGGGCTGAGTGGTTGCGCTCATGTCCTCCAACACCTTGAACACTCTGGAGATCCAAGCCCGTCATCCTCAGCTTGACGGGGGATCCATGACCTCCTGGATTCCCGGTCGTAGCCGGGAATGACGGGCCAGAGTGGCATTCAAGTATTCAGTCGCGCCCAGCCAGGAGGGGACGGCGTGACTGGTGCAGCGAGGTCAAGGCGGAGGATGCGGCAGCCGGTCAGGCAGCTGCATCCGGGGGACACGAGCGGAACCTGGCACGCCGGCCACGCCCCGCCCCAAGCCCAAGCCCTAAGCCCCAAGCCCACCCCCACACCAACGAAAACGAAACCATCAGCGGCTAAAACGCCACCACAGGCGCCATCCCAGTAGCGCACCCAAAATGGCGGCATACACCAGCACCTCGGCAAAATCATTCTTGCCCGCCCGCATCCAGAAGAAATGCAGCACCGCCAAACCCGCCACCGCATAGACCGCCCGGTGCAGCAGCTGCCAGCGCCGTGCGCCCAGGGCCTTGATGGCCCGGTTGAAGGAGGTCAGCGCCAGCGGTGTCAGCAGCACAAACGCACTGAAGCCGACCAAAATGAATGGCCGCTTGGGGATATCGCGGGCGATGTCGGCCAAGTCCAGCCCCATGTCGAACCAGGCGTAGCTCAGCAGGTGCAGCCACAGGTAGGCGTACATGAACAGGCCCAGCAGCCGCCGAAAGCGCGCCAGCGCCGGCAGGCCAGCGAGCACGCGCAGCGGCGTCACCGCCAACACCAGGCACAAAAACCGCAGGGCCCAGTCACCGGTGGCGCGGACCAGGGCCTCGGCCGGGTTGGCGCCCAGGTTGTTGCTGGCGGCACCATAAACGAGCCAGACCAGTGGCAACAGGCAAAGTCCCCACGCCAGTGGCTGGGCCGCCGGGTGCAACAGCCAGCGGCCCAGCGCGCCGCGCATTAAAAGTTCTTTTTGAGGTCCATGCCGGCGTAGAGCTGGCCCACCTGGGCTTCGTAGCCGTTGAACATCAGCGTTTTGCGCTTCTTGGCAAACAGGCCGTCTTCGCCAATACGGCGCTCGGTGGCCTGGCTCCAGCGTGGGTGATCCACATCCGGGTTAACGTTGGAATAAAAGCCGTACTCGCTGGGAGCGGCCTTGTTCCAGGCGGTGTCAGGTTGCTTGTCGGTAAAGCGGATCTTAACCAGGCTCTTGCCGCTCTTGAAGCCGTATTTCCAAGGCACCACCAGCCTTACCGGCGCGCCGCTCTGGTTGGGCAGAACCTCGCCGTACATGCCAAAGCTCAGCAGGGTCAGTGGGTGCATGGCCTCGTCCAGGCGCAGCGCCTCCACGTAGGGCCAGTCCAGTACGCTGGAGCCGACAAAGGGCATGGTCTTGGGGTCGGCCAGAGTGATAAACTCGACGTACTTGGCACTGCCCAGCGGCTCCACTTTTTTGATCAGCTGACTCATTGAATAGCCGACCCAGGGAATCACCATCGACCAGCCCTCAACGCAGCGCAGGCGGTAAATGCGTTCTTCTTGGGCACTGAGCTTGAGCAAGTCTTCCAGCGCGTATTTGGCCGGCTTCTTGACCAGACCTTCCACTTCCACGGTCCACGGCGTGGTTTTCAGGGTATGGGCGTTTTTGGCCGGGTCGCCTTTGTCAGTGCCGAATTCATAGAAGTTGTTGTAGGTGCTGGCGTCTTTGTAGTCGGTCAGCTTGTCCATGGTGATGGCACCGGCCACCGCTGACTTGGCGCCAGCCAAAGCCGCCAGCTTGCCGGGACGCACCGTGCCAGCCCCCTGGGCCCAGGCATCGCGACCAGCCCAGGCCGCCATGACTGCACCCGCCGAACCGGTGGCCAGCAGTTGCAGCAACTGGCGCCGCTCGCGGTATGCCGTCTGGGGTGTGATCTCGCTACTCACCGGGTGGTGAAAGCCGCTGTAAGGGGTCTTGATCAACATGGTGCCGTCCTCTGGATAAATGGTGACCGCAGGGCGCCAGTCTCAGGGGATGCCGACTGGCAGGCAGGCCTGCCGGTCAGCGTAGGCCGGCGATGTAGTCCGACACCGCTTTGATTTCGCGGTCGTTAAGCTTGGCTGCCACCTGCGTCATCTGCAAGGCGTTCTTACGCACGCCATCGCGGAAACCTGTGAGTTGAGCCGCTGTGTAGTCGGCATGCTGCCCGCTCAGGCGTGGGTACTGCACTGGAATGCCCGCGCCGTTCGGGCTGTGGCAGCCCGAGCACGCCGAGATCTGGCGCTCAGCAATGCCGCCGCGGTAGATGCTTTCACCCAGGGCCACCAACTCTTTGTCTTTGGCAAAACCTGGTTTGGCTGCCTTGCTGCTCAACCAATAAGCGATGTTTTTCATGTCGTCAGGTGACAGGGTGGCCGCCATGCCGGACATCACCGCATTGGCGCGCTTGCCACTTTTGAACTCCTGCAACTGCTTAACCAAATACTCTGGGTGTTGCTGGGCCAGTTTGGGGTTGGCCGGGGTGCCAGAGTTGCCATCGGCACCGTGGCAGGCTGCGCACACCGCGGTATAACTAGCCTCACCTTTGGCCAGATCCGGCTTGGCCACCTTGGCGGCAGCCGCTTTTGGCGCGGCCTCTTGGGCAAAAACAGAGACAGCAGATGCCGCCAGTGCGGCAGTGATCAAGAGGGAGGCAAGCAGCTTCATAATGAGTGTTGTGTCAGGTGTGCAATACAGTCTGATTCTACAATGCGGCCCTGGGTTAACCCCTTAGACTGAATGACTATCCACACAAAACCATCCGCCCGCAGCGACGCTTCTGTCCCAACCACCCCTGCTGCCGCTGACGCCCTGGTGGCCTCTGGCTGGCTGCACACCGCCAAATTTCTGACCACCGCACCTCAGTTGCACTTTTTACCTGCACTCAGCGTGCCCGAAATTGCCTTTGTGGGGCGCTCCAATGCCGGCAAGTCCACCTGCATCAACACCCTGACGCAGCAAAAGCAACTGGCCTTTGCCTCCAAAAAACCGGGACGGACCCAACACATCAATTTGTTTTCTTTGGGCAAACAGGGCATCACCGACGCGGTGCTGGCCGACCTGCCGGGCTATGGCTACGCCGCCGTGCCCAAGCAGGACAAGATTCGCTGGCAGCAGGTCATGGCCAACTACCTGGTGACCCGCGAGAACCTGAGCGCCATCGTGCTGATGTGCGATCCACGCCACGGCCTGACCGAGCTCGACGAGATCTTGCTCGACGTGGTTCGACCCCGGGTGGAAGAGGGACTGAAATTTCTGGTCGTGCTGACCAAGGCCGACAAGCTGACGCGCGCCGAACAAACCAAGGCGCTGTCCATCATGAATCTGCAGGCCGGCGGTGGCGAGGTACGCCTTTTTTCCGCCACCAAGCGACAGGGCATCGATGAGGTCTCTACCCTGCTCTGGCAATGGGCGCATCCGGCCACGACACCGGCCCTCGAGGCGCCAGGGGTCAAAGCGGGACCGGGCTGAGCGTCGGCAACCCACTGTGAGCCGTCGCCTGTTGCAGCCAGACCGGCTCTTGCGCCAGGGTCAGAGCGGCCTGCAGCGCGCGTGAGGGCCGTGCTGCCGCGTGCGACATAAAGCCGATGGGCGTCTGCACCTCGGGGCCGGCCAGCGGCAGGGCCTCAAGCTCGCCGTAAGCGCGCACCGTGCCCACCAGGGCGCCCGGCATCACCGTGCAGACGCTTCCCGCCAACACACTCAGCGCCAGTGTCAGGATGGAGTTGGTCTCGATCACTGGCTGCACCCACACCCCCGCGCTGGTGAAGGCGGCGTCCACGATCTTGCGGTTGTGCATGTCAGGGGTCAGCAGACACAGCGGCAGGCGTCCGGCCTCCTGCCAGGTCATGGCCGGCCCCTGCTGCAAACTCTGCGGATGGGTTTTGGCAGCACGGCGCAACAAAAAATAGTGCTCGGTGTACTGCGGCCAGGCCACCAACCGGGTGTCACGCAGGCTCATGCGCTCGGTGTAACCCAGCGCCAGGTCAACTGACAGGTCAGCCAGGCCCTGCTCCAGTTCGTCCGAGCTCATCGACAGCACCGTCGGCCGAATGCCGGCATGGCGGGCCTGCAGCAGCGCGGCAAATCGGGCCACGATGGGCATGGCGGTGGGCACGGCGGCGATGCGCACCACGCCCTGGGGCAAGTCGGTCTGGCTGCCCAACTCCTGTTGCAGCATGGCGTGCTCATGCAACATGCGCTGGGCCGAGGCCAGCACCCGCTCGCCCTCGGGCGTAAACCCCGCAAAAGCACGGTCACGCTTGACGATCACCACCCCGAATTCGGTCTCCAGCGCGCGCAGCGCGTTGGACAGCGCCGGCTGTGTGATGTGACAGGCCAGCGCAGCCCGGCCGAAATGCCGGTGCTCGTGCAGCGCCAGCAGGTAGCGCAGGGACGACAGCAGGTTCATGCGCGGGCCCAGAGCGCTTGGGCTCAGGTGTCCTTGGAGATCTTGATCGACGGGAACTTATTGGAATAGTCTTTGTTTTTGGCCGCAATCGACAGCGCCACCTTACGCGCTACCGCCTTGTAAATACCGGCCACCTCGCCGTCGGGGTCAGACACCACGGTGGGCTTGCCACTGTCGGCCTGCAGCCGGATCTGCATGTTCAGCGGCAGCGCGCCCAGGTAATCCATCTTGTAGTCGTCGGCCATGCGACGGCCGCCGTCGGCGCCAAAGATGTGCTCCATGTGGCCGCAGTTGCTGCACACATGCACCGCCATGTTCTCCACGATGCCCAGAATCGGCACCCCCACCTTCTCGAACATCTTGATGCCCTTCTTGGCATCCAGCAGGGCAATGTCCTGCGGCGTGGTGACCACCACAGCGCCGGTCATGGGCACGCGTTGCGACAGGGTCAGTTGGATGTCGCCAGTGCCGGGCGGCATGTCCACAATCAGGTAGTCCAGCTCGCGCCAGTTGGTCTGGCGCAGCAGCTGCTCCAGCGCCTGGGTAGCCATTGGCCCGCGCCAGATCATGGCCTCGTCCTGGGCCACCAAGAAGCCGATCGACATCACCTGCACGCCGTAGTTCTCCAGCGGCTCCATGGTCTGGCCGTCTGCGCTCTCCGGCCGGCCATCGATGCCCATCATCATCGGCACGCTGGGGCCGTAGATGTCAGCATCCAGCAGGCCCACACTGGCGCCTTCGGCGGCCAGGGCCAGCGCCAGGTTGACCGCGGTGGTGCTCTTGCCCACGCCGCCCTTGCCCGAGGCCACCGCCACGATGTTCTTCACCTTGGGCAGCAGTTGCACACCGCGCTGGACCGAATGCGCCACGATGCGGCTCACCACATTGACCGACACATTGTCGACACCGGCCACGCTCTTGGCCGCGGCAATCAGCGCCTTGCGAAAGCCCGGAATCTGGCTCTTGGCCGGGTAGCCCAACTCCACCTCAAAGGCCACATCACCCTCATTCAAGGTGAAATTTTTGACTGCTTTGGACGAGACAAAGTCCCGCCCCGTATTGGGATCGACCACACCCGCGAGTGCGGCCATCACCACCTGTTCTGTCACTGCCATTGATTGCTCCTGTTGAGGTGTAGTCTAGCGAAACGGGCGAGTGACCCGACTGGCGCTAAAGTAGATACGTTTTCATATCTACGGTCATTTTTTGACCAGGCTATCAGGAGGTTCCCCGTGGAAGTTGTCGCCAAGGTGTTCAGTACCGGCAATAGTCAGGCAGTTCGTCTGCCCAAAGCGTTCCGCCTGGATGTGCCCGAAGTGTGGCTTCGCAGAGATGAAGTTACCGGCGCAATCACCATTCGCCCCAAAAACGACGATCGGCGCAACAAAAACCTGGAAGAGCTGTTCAGGCTGATTCGCGAGCAGCCTTTCACCGAGGACTTCATACCCCCGCGGGATGACGAAAATCGCCCGAACCCTTTGGACGATTCGGATTCACCTGAGCCAATACAACCAGAAACCGTTGCCACGCGTCGTCACAGCGCAGGTAAGGCTTCTGCATGATTCGCTATCTGCTCGACACGAACATCGTCACCTACTTCGTCAAAGGTACCAGCGCCGCTTTGGTGGCGCGCATGCAAGCCGGCGTTGATGCCCAAGACATTGCCATTTCGGCCGTCACACGTGCCGAACTGCGCTACGGTCGTGAGATGATGGATCAGTCTGACCGGCGTCGCAGGCGTGTTGACCTGTTGATCACAGAACTGCCCGCGTTGCCCTGGCGCATTGACGCTGCTGATGAGTTTGGCCGCATCAGAGCCCATCTGCGGCGCAACGGAACGCCCATCGGTGAGTTTGACACCCTGATCGCCGCCCACGCCCTGTCCGAAAAGCTGATTTTGGTGACGCATAACACCCGGCATTTTGAATATGTTCCCGGGCTGGTACTGGAAGACTGGATGGCATGAGGGTGGTGGCTTGTCGCGGCGACATGCACTTGTTGGCAGGGCGTCTGGCGAACTGGGTTTGCCCGCGCCGGGCGATGCTGCTAAGTGGTACGCGCCACTTGCTTTGGACAGTTTGGCAAGGTCGCCTACACTGTATGAAATAAAGGGGTATCCACTTAGCTCCAGTTGATGCAAAATAACTGGATGGGAACCCATATAGTAGCGCCAATCCCGGGCAAGGACTACCCCCAGACTTGGAATGAATTTCTCGACTGGTTTGGCACCGAGGATGCGTGCCTGACCTACTTGGAGCGGCTTCGATGGGCGACCGGATTTATCTGTCCAAAATGCGGGAGCG
>CAMCZF010000066.1 GCA_945885775.1 Rhodoferax sp. OV413
GGTCAAGTTCAGTCGGCGGCGCCCCGGTCCCGTCAAAGACGGTTGCGTTCCTAATCAGCACATCCCATGTCATGCCAACCACTCCACATGCGTGCCAACGGCCCATGGCAGCGGCGCTGCCAGCCCTCCGAAGGCTTACCCATTATCAGAGCCGCGCGGCGGGATGGCGACCTGCGTCTGTTTCGCCCAACGCAACAGCCTGTGTCGCCGTCAGCGCCGACGCCAGCCCTGGGTGCTGCGCTCGAGCCGGCGCGTCAGCAGCACATGGGCAATCTTGACGCTGGCTGAGGTGGCCACGATCGCCATGGCCATGGCCGCAGCAGCCGCGGTGAAGCCGGCCTCGTCCATGTTGACGATGGAGATGGCCGCCAGTTTGGTGTCGGTTGAGTACAGAAAGATCACTGCCGACACGGTCGTCATGGCGTTGACGAACAGGTAAATGCTGATGTCCAGCACGGCGGGCAGGCAGACCGGCAGGGTGACACGGGTCATGGTGCGCAGCAGAGACACCTTGAGCGAGGCGGACACAGCCTCGAACTCGTGGTCCAACTGCTTGAGCGCAGTGGTCGCCGTCAGGTGGCTGACCGTGTAAAAGTGGGTCAAGGAGTTGATGACCAGGATGGCCATCGTGCCGTACAGGAAGCCAAACGGGTTGCCCTTGGCATTGAAGAAGAAGATGTAGGCCAGGCCGAGCACCAGGCCCGGCACGGCCATGGGCAACATGGCCATGAATTGGGCCACCACCCGGCCGGCGGCAAAAGCCCGAGTTTTTTCCAGCAGATAGGCGCCAACAAACACAATCACCGTGCCAATCAAGGCTGTCCAAACGGCCAGTTGCACTGAGTGCCAATAAGCGGCCCAGCCGTCAGAGTCAAATTCGCCAAAGGCGTAGTTGTTCAGGGTCAGCGTCAGGTTGTAGGGCCAGCGGGTGACCAGCGAGGCCCAGGCTGCCATGGCGAGCACCACCGCAATCGTGCCGCCGACCACGCTACAAAACGCGAACAGCGCCCAGTCGCGCCGGGCTGCCGGCTTGGGCACCAGCGGCACGGCGCGCGCCGACAGCAGCGCCACCTGGCGTTGTTGAAAAATGCGGTCGGCCGCAAACGCCACCACCGCCGGGATCAGCAGCACAAAGCCCACCACCGCGCCCATCTCGAAGTTCTGCTGGCCGATCACTTGTTTGAAGATGTCGGTCGCCAGCACATTGAAGCGTCCGCCAATCACCTTGGCAATACCGAAATCGGTGATGACTAGGGTAAAAATTACGAAGCCAGCGCTGATCAGTCCGTATTTGGCACCTGGCAGGGTGACGGTCAGAAACACCCGGGTCTTGGATGCGCCCAAAGCGTCGGCCGCCTCGTACAGCCGGGAATCGGCCAAGGACAGCGCTGCCAGCAAAATCATCAGGGCGTGCGGAAAGCAGTAAAACACCTGGGACATCACGATGCCAAACGGCCCGTAAATCGACACGCCAAACATCCAGGCTTTGAGAAAACCCTGGTTGCCAAACAGATAGATCAGTGAGATGGCCGGCAACAGCGAAGGCGCCAGGATCGGGATCAGCGCCAGCGCCTGGAACAGGCCCTTGAAACGCATGCAGCTTCGCTGCAGCGCGTAGGCATAGACAAAAGCCAACGGCAGTACGATGGCGGTGGTGAGCGTAGCGATGAACAGGCTGTTCCAGACCGAGGCAAACAGGGCTGGCGTCGAGAAATAACGCAGGTAGTTGGCCAGGCCGATGAACTCGCCATTCTGGTTCTGAAAGCTTTTGGACAATAGCCACCACAGCGGCAGGATCAGCGTCAGCAGCAGCCAGCCAATCAGCAGGCAGATGCCGGCGCGCATCATCAGGTCGTCCCGGTCCAGGCGGCGCCGGGTCGGTAGCGCGCCGCCGACCCCAGGCTGGCTGCCCGGTATCACGGCAGTTGCGGCGCCCCGGGGAACACCCGGATGCGGTCTGGCGGCAAGCTGATGAGCAGCGTTTGGCCCTGACGGATCTCCAGGTCACGGACCACGTTGATGGAGAAGTCGGCCAGCAGCGCTGGCGTGTCATCGCCCAAGGCCAGCCCGACGCGGCAGAACGAGCCAAGGAACTCGATGTCAGACACCCGCACCTCGGCACTGTTGGGCGCACCGGGCACAACGTTGCGCACCACAACGTCTTCCGGCCGGATTGCCAATGTGACCGGGTGTCCCGGGCTGAGGTCGAGCGCGCAAGCCAGGTTAAGTTGGCCAAAGCGCACGCTGCCGGTGTCCAGTACCACGGCAGGCAGGAAATTGGTGGTGCCGACAAAGTCAGCCACAAATGCGCTGGCCGGCTGGCGGTATACCTCCAAGGGTGTGCCGATTTGTTCGATCACGCCCTCATTCATGACCACAATGCGGTCGGCCATGGTCAGCGCTTCTTCCTGGTCATGGGTCACCATGATGGTGGTCACGCCCAGGCGCTGGTGCAGGCGCCGGATTTCAAGTCGCAGATAAGCACGTACGCGCGCATCGAGCGCGCTCAGCGGCTCATCCAGCAGCAGCAGCCCCGGGGACAGCGCCAAGGCACGCGCCAGTGCCACCCTTTGCTGCTGCCCGCCCGACAACTGTGCCGGGTACTTGGGGCCGGAATCAGGAAGCCCTACCAAACTTAGCAATTCGGCCACGCGGGTTGCAATCTCGACTTTGGGAAGCCTGCGGCTGGCTAGGCCGTAGCCCACGTTGGCCGTGACGGACAGGTTGGGAAACAGCGCGTAAGACTGAAAAACAATACCGAAATCGCGTTGCGAAGCGGGCAGGTTCGAGATGTCCCGCCCGCCTTGAAGAATTCGCCCTGAAGTCTGGATGTCGAGGCCGGCAATAGCCCGCAGCAAGGTGGTCTTGCCGCAGCCCGATGGCCCCAGAAAACAGACAAACTCACCGGAGAAGACGTCCAGTGAGACGTCTTTCAGGGCAACGAATTGACCAAACTGTTTTCTGAGCCGCTCAACACTCAGGTAGGGCGCAAGCGCCATTACTTCGGCGCTGACTTGCCGTCGTAACGCTTGGTCCACTCGGCCAGGATGCGGGCGCGGTCAGCACCCATCTTGGCCAGGTCGATCTTGGCCATGGCCGCGTCGGCACTTGGTGGGTAGTTCGGTGGCGCTGGGTTCAGGCCGGGGTAGCCCACGATGGCGTAGTACTTGCCGTAGAGCTCATAGGCTTTCTTGGTCACAGCCCAGTCGGCCAATTTTTGCGCAGCAGCCAGGTTTTTGGTGCCTTTGACGATGGCGGTGGCTTCCATGTCCCACGGTGCACCTTCTTTGGCCAGAATCACGTCAATTGGGGCGCCGCCGGTTTTCTCTTTGGCACCGCGCATGTCAAAACCAATGCCTATAGTGCGTTCACCTTTGGCGGCTTGCGAGCAGGGTGCTGAGCCCGAGTGGGTGTAGACCGCGATGTTCTGGTGCAGCTTGTCCATGAACTCCCAAGCGCCTTTTTCGCCCATGATCTGGATCCAGGCATAGACCGCCTGGTAACCGGTGCCGGACGATGCCGGGTTTGGCATCACGATGCTGTCTTTGTAGACTGGATTGGTTAGATCCATCCAAGCCGCTGGCTTCGGCATGTTCTTTTTGCCACCCTCGACGGTGTTGTAGCACATCACCGCCAGCCAAGCGTCCATACCGGTCCAGCTCATCGGGGATTTGCTGCTTCTGAAGGTGGGTTTGATCTGGTCAGCGCCCTTGGGGGTGTAGGGCTGCAGCATGCCCATCGAGTCAAACAGCGACACGCTGGAGGCGCCCAGGCCCCAGATCACATCGGCGCGGGGGTTGTCTTTTTCAGCCAGCAAGCGCGCAGTAGTGATCCCGGTGGAGTCCCGTACCCAGGCAATTTCAACATCTGGGTTGTCGGCTTCAAAGGCCTGTTTGTAGGGGCCGACCTGGTCGGTCTCGAGGGCGCTGTAGACGGTGATTCTGGTTTTTTGCGCCAGGGCAGGTGCTGCGACGAGCGCCGACACCATCAGGGCCGCGGCGCCCAGCATCAGTTTGCGGGTGGTTGCTTTGAACATTGGATCGTTTCCTTTGTCAGTGACGTCAATCGGGCCGGACGTGCCGGTGCTGTTTTCGGTTCGCTTAGCCATTGCTTTGGAGGCCCAATTAACGGCCTAATATGACAATGCGATGGCAGTATGTCACAGAAATGTGACTGAACCGTGTCAAATTGGCCTATCCGAAGCGCCAGCTTCGTGGTGGTTCAGCCCAGGTGTTTGCCCACAATGCCGGCCAGTTCGAACATCGTCACCTGCGGCTTGCCGAACACAGCCAGCAATTTCGCATCGGCGTTGATGGCGCGCTTGTTTGCACTGTCCTGCAACTGGTTGGCCTTGATGTAGTCCCACAGCTTCTTGATCACCTGGGGCCGGCCGACCGCCTCGCTGCCAATGACGGCTGCCAGGGCGGCGCTGGGGGTCAGGCCAGCGGCAGGGGCCTTGGGCGCGGCGGCTTTGCGCGGCGCTTTGGCGGCTGGCTTGGTGCTTGTTTTGGCAGCTGGCCTGGCGGCCTTCTTGGCTGCCGCAGGTGCCTTGGCTTTTAAAGGTTTTAGGGCCTTAGCCCCCGTCGTTATTGACTTTATTGCTATCTTTTTTGCGGCAGCCGTGGGGCGCGGGGGGAACTTGCTTGGCGCGAACTCGAAGTTCACCTTGCCTGCCTCGGCGTCCCAGGCCAACATGGCCTTGAAGGCGCGGCGCGTGCGCATGCTGACAAACTTGTCGAGCAGGTCGGTTTTGCCGGATGCCAACAGCTTGCTCATTTGCTCGCGAACGATGGGCTGCTGCAGGATGATCTGGCCGCTTTTGAAGTCGCAACTCGAGCTGGCCTGTTCCAGGGTGGACACTGATTTTTCGCAGACATAGCTTTTGCCGTGCTCAAACACGGCGCTGCCGCATTTGGGGCAGGCGCCCAGGCTTTGCTGGGCTGAAAAGTCGATCAGCTCGCCAGTTTCCTCGCCCTTTTTGTCGTCGCCAAAGTCAAATTCGAGTTTGTGGTTCTTGGTCTCCTCGTCGAACTTGATGACCATCTCGGCGGTGAAGGGCCAGCCGGCCTTGGACCGGAAGCCGTCCAGCGGACCGATCTTGCGCTCGCGCAGGAACTGCTCCACTTCAACCAGCTCAAAGGTGCGGCCGGCGGGCGACTTGCCAAACGAGAAGCCGCAGCCGTCTTCCGCGCCGGTCTTGCCTGTGCAGGTGTAACGGCGGTAGTTTTCTTTGACCACACCGCCGCAATTGGGGCAGCGTGCCTGCAGCGTGGCGTAATCGCCCGGGATGGTGTCGCGGTCGTACTCCTTGGCTTTTTTGACCATGCGCTCGGTCATGGCTGCTATCTCGGCCATGAAGCTGCTGCGGCTGAGTTGGCCGAGTTCCATTTGCGCCAGCTTGTATTCCCACTCGCCGGTCAGCGCGGCCTTAGATAGCTCTTCGACGCCCAGGCCGCGCAGCAAGGTCATCAGTTGGAACGCTTTGGCCGTCGGAATCAGCTCGCGGCCTTCGCGCAGCCTGTATTTTTCGGCAATCAGGCCCTCGATGATGGCCGAACGGGTGGCCGGCGTGCCCAGGCCTTTTTCCTGCATGGCCTCACGCAGTTCGTCGTCTTCCACGGTTTTGCCGGCGCCCTCCATGGCGCCCAGCAGCGTCGCCTCGGAGTAGCGGGCCGGCGGCCGGGTTTTCAGACCCTTGGGCTCGACGGTGGCGGTGCGCACCTTCTCACCAGGTTGGACCGGAACCAGGTTCTGACCCCTGTCGCCGTCCTTGGCGTCAGCCACCTCCAGCGCTGCTTCCTTGCCGTAAATCGCCAGCCAGCCGGGTTTGACCAGCACCTTGCCCTCTGTCTTGAAGCTGTGCCCGGCGGCGCTGCTGATGCGGGTGGTGACCTGGTACTCGGCACTCGGGAAAAACACCGCCATAAAGCGGCGCACCACCAGGTCATAGATTTTTTGCTCGGCCTCGCTCAGCCCGCTGGGGGCTTGCAGCGTTGGGATGATGGCAAAGTGGTCGCTCACCTTGGTGTTGTCAAACACCCGCTTGGTCGGTTTGATGTAGTTACCGTTGAGCGCGGTCAAGGCATGGGGTGCCAGGTGCCGCATGCCGGAATCGGCCAGCATCTCAAAGGTTTGCTTCACCACTGGCACGTAGTCTTCCGGCAGCGCACGCGAGTCGGTCCGCGGGTAGGTCAAGGCCTTGTGGCGTTCGTACAGGCTTTGCGCAATCGACAGCGTGGTTTTGGCTGAGTAGCCAAATTTGCCATTGGCCTCGCGCTGCAGGCTGGTCAGGTCAAACAGCGGCGGCGCGGCCTGGGAGGTGGGCTTGCTTTCTTCGGTGACGCTGGCGCTTTGGCCACGCACCGCGTCGGCAATCGCCTGCGCTTCGCGCTGGCTCCAGACCCGGTCGGCCTTTTTCTCGGCGTCCTCAGCGTCCTTTTTGTGCTTCGGGTCAAACCACTTGGCAGCGTACTCGCCGGCCTGGGCGGCAAAGCTGGCGTGAATTTCCCAGTAGTCGCGGCTGATGAACTTGCGGATCTGTTCCTCGCGCTCCACCACCACCGACAAGGTCGGCGTCTGCACCCGCCCGACAGTGGTCAGGAAAAAGCCGCCGTCACGTGAGTTGAACGCGGTCATGGCCCGGGTGCCGTTGATGCCAACCAGCCAGTCGGCTTCACTGCGGCAGCGCGCGGCGTCGGCCAGGGGTTGCATCTGCGCGTTGCTGCGCAGGGCGCCAAAACCGTCGCGGATGGCCTGTGGCGTCATGCTTTGCAGCCACAGCCGACTGACCGGCTTGCCCAGCGGTTTGACGCCACCGGCGTACTGTTCGATCAGCCGGAAGATCAGCTCGCCCTCGCGGCCCGCATCGCAGGCATTGATCAGCTTGTCAATGTCTTTGCGCTTGGCCAAGCGCACCACAGCGTTCAGGCGGGTCTTGGTTTTGTCCACCGGCTTCAGGTCAAAGTGCGGCGGAATCACCGGCAGGTGGGCAAAGCTCCATTTGCCGCGCTTGACGTCAAAGGCCTCGGGCGCCTGGATCTCGACCAAGTGGCCGACCGCGCTGGATACCACATAGCGTTCGTTCTCGAAGTACTCGTCGTGCTTCTCAAACTTGCCCGCCACGGGCGTGAGGGCCCTCACGATGTCTTGGGCCACAGAGGGTTTTTCGGCAATGACTAAGGTTTTCATCTGACTACAATCCAATTTCTCGTGTGCGCGCAGGCGTCCGCACATGCATGTGTGAGCGCGCACCCACGCGCCCATCCGGGTTCACCATACCAAAATTTTCCACCGTGTCCAAATCAGCCCGCCCTGCCGACCATCGCCGAATTCAAATCCGCCGCTCGGGCGTGCATGGCAAAGGCGTGTTCGCGCTTCAGGATATTGCCGAAGGCGAGGAACTGATTGAGTACGTTGGTGAAGTCATCAGCTGGGCCGAGGCCGAGCGGCGTCACCCGCATGACCCGCAGAACCCTAACCATACGTTTTATTTTCACATTGATGAAGACCATGTGATTGATGGGCTGCATGGTGGTAATGCTTCGCGCTGGA
This sequence comes from Rhodoferax sp. OV413, assembly GCA_945885775.1. GTDB lineage: Bacteria > Pseudomonadota > Gammaproteobacteria > Burkholderiales > Burkholderiaceae_C > Rhodoferax. The sequence goes on from CAMCZF010000066.1 coordinate 7,552, forward strand.
TCAACCACGCCTGCGCGCCCAACTGCGAAGCCGATCAGCAGGGCAACCGCGTCTTCATCCGGGCACTTCGCGCCATTCCCGCCGGCGAAGAGCTGAATTTTGATTACGGGCTGATCATCGATGAGCGCTATACGCCCAAGCTGAAGGCAGAGTACGCCTGCTGGTGCGGCGCCGACGAATGTCGCGGCACCATGCTGGCGCCCAAGCGGCGCCGGCGCTGACAGACCCGCGTATGGCGGCAGACTTCCAGCCAGTCGCCCAAGCCCTGGCGCAGCATTGGCCGGACGTCAAGCTGGAGGTGTGCGACAGCGTTGACTCCACCAACTCTGAGCTGATGCGCCGGGCCCGCGCCGGGCAGGTGCAGCCAACTTTGCTGGTGGCCCGACAGCAAACCGCCGGTCGAGGCCGTCTGGGTCGGCAGTGGCTCAGTGGCTCAGGCCTCACTGATGATGATGCCGATGGCGAGGGTGCATCCCTGACCTTTTCACTGGGCCTGCCCTTGGCGCCAGCCAGCTGGTCTGGTCTGTCGCTGGCCGTTGGCGTCAGCATAGCCGCCAGTCTGCACCCCGAGTTGCGGCTAAAGTGGCCCAACGACCTGTGGCTGCATGAACGCAAGCTGGGGGGCATTCTGATCGAGACTGCCGCCTTGGATGGAGGCCGGCAGGCGATTGTCGGCGTGGGTATCAACCTTGGTGCGCGCGGCGACACCGGACTGGCCCGAGCGCCAGCCTGGCTGGAGGAGCTTTTGCCCGGCATTGATGCGCCACAGGCGCTGTTGCGGATGACGGGCCCCTTGGTGCTGGCGATTCGAGACTTTGAACTGCGGGGTTTTGCGCCGTTTCGGCCCGGTTTTTCTCAACGTGATGCCTTGATGGGTGCGCCGTTGACCCTGAGTGACGGGACCTGCGGCATCGCCCAGGGCGTCAATACTGAAGGGGCCCTGTTGCTGCGCACGGCAGATGGCTTGCAGGCCATCACCAGCTCAGAGGTCAGCCTGCGCCCAGGCCCGGTACCACAGGCTGGGATACCTGCGTCATGAGCCCCCTGACACGGCGCTTGCGCTTGGCGGTGCTGCTGTTGCTGCTGTTGAACCTGTCGTATTACCTCTGGTCAGAAGACCTGCTGCGTGGCGCCGGTTTGGGGCCAACGGTGCAGACCGAGCCGCAGCGTCTAGCCCGGCAAATTAAGCCCGATGCTGCGCAGCTGCGTAAACCCGAGGCAGGCAAGCCCCAGCTTGCAGGGTCAGCGCCGCCAGCGTCGACCGCGGGGCCGAACGGCGAGTGCTTGGAGGCGGGCCCCTTTGATGAGGCGCAAAGTGTGGCCCTACGGCGTGCGGTTGGTGCCGCATTGCCGGCGCCAGCCTGGACGCTGGTGCCCACGCCGGTACCGGCGCGTTGGATTGTTTATATCGGACAGTACAGTAGCCCCGCCACCATCGAGAACAAGCGTGCCGAGTTGGCGGCCTTGAAGATCAGTGTTGAGCCACTGATCAACCCGGAGCTGGAATTGGGCTTGTCACTGGGCCACTTTGAAACGCGGGCGGCCGCAGCATCAGCGCTAGAGGCCTTGAAAAAACGTGGCTTGCGCAAGGCGCTGGTGGTGCAGGAGCAACCCGAGTTGCCGGGCGCAGTGCTGCGTGTACAACTGAGCGGTGGCCTTGAACGGGTCCAGCTCAGTGGTCTCACGCCAGTGTTAGCTGGAAAAGACTGGGTGCCCTGCCGCTGAGGTTCAGACGCTCGGGCCGGGCGAAAAACGCACTGTGAAGCGGGCTCCTGGGGCGGCGTGGCCAGGCCGGGTTTCATCAAGGGCGACGGTGGCATTGTGCTGCTGCGCGATTTCCAGCACGATGGGCAAGCCCAGACCGGACCCATCCGCCTCGGTGCCCAGGGCCCGGTAGAACGGTTGAAAGACCAACTCGCGCTCGGCCAGGGGCACGCCCGTGCCGGAATCCTCCACTTGCAGCACCAGCGTGCCTTGCTTTGGGTCGCTCAGCACCCGGGCCGTGACCACGGCAGGTTGATGGGCACTGGAGGGGGTGTAGTTGATGGCGTTGTCAACCAGATTGCGCACCAACTCCTTCAGCAGGGTGGCGTTGCCCTCGAGCTGACCGCCAGGTGCGCCTGGTTCGGTGCCCTCATAGCCGAGATCAATCTGTTTTTCGATAGCGCGGGGCACGCAATCTCGCACCACCGACATCGTCAGTTCAGCCAAATCACAGGTCTGGCGTGGCATGGCTGAGCCACTGCTCTCGGCCCGCGCCAAGGCAAGTAACTGGTTCACGGTGTGGGTGGCGCGCACGCTGGAGCGGCCAATTTGGCGCAAAGATTGTTTGAGTTCGTCGGCATCCGCACCTTCGCGCTGCGCCAGGTCAGCCTGCATGCGCAAGCCTGCCAGCGGAGTTTTGAGCTGGTGCGCTGCATCGGCCAGAAAACGCTTCTGTGTGGCAATCGAATCCTTCAGGCGCAGCAGCAGATCGTTCACCGAGTCCACCAGCGGTGCCACCTCCAGAGGCGCGGCCTGCGCATCGATGGGGCTGAGATCGTCGGGTTTGCGGGCCCGGATTCGCTCCTCCAGCATGTTCAGTGGCTTGATCGCCTGCACCAGCGCCAGCCAGACCAGCAGCACCGCGATCGGCAAAATCACAAATTGCGGGAGCATCACCCCCTTGACGATTTCGGTGGCCAGCACTGAGCGCTTCTCAAGCGTCTCGGCCACCTGGACCAGCGCCGGGCGCGCACCCGGCAGCGTGACCTGGACCCAGGTGTAGGCGACCTTGATGGCCACCCCGCGGATCTCGTCGTCGCGGAGGCGAACCTCGCCGGGCACCGCTTTTTCGTCATCCGGTGGGAGCGGCAGTGTCCGCTCGCCGCTCAGGTATTCACCGTTCGCCCCCAGCACCTGGTAATACACGGTGTCTGAGTCGTCGGCACGGAGCAGTTCGCGCGCTGGCAGCGGCAGGCTGAACTGCACCTTGTTGTTGTTGACGCTAACCAGTTGCGCCAACGCAGCGGCGTTGTATTCGAGCGCCCGGTCAAAGGGTTTGCCAGCGATGCCCTGTGCCACCAGCCAGGTCAAGACCAGGCTGATCGGCCACAGCAATAACAGGGGCGTGAGCAACCAGTCCAGGATTTCCCCGAACAAGGAGCGTTGTTCGCGCCGGAAGATGCTCACGCCCGAGCTGCTGCGTGCTCAGCCAGGAATCTTCTCCAGGCAGTAACCCAACCCGCGCACGGTAGCGATGCGGATCGGGCCTTTTTCGATTTTCTTGCGCAGCCGGTGGATGTAGACCTCGATGGCGTTGTTACTGACCTCTTCGCCCCATTCACACAGGCGCTCCACCAGTTGGTCCTTGCTGACCAGTCGTCCTGCACGCTGCAGCAAGACTTCGAGCAGGCCCAGCTCCCGCGCCGAGAGTTCGACCATGACGCCGTCGATGGTGGCCACCCGGCCAGACTGGTCGTAAATCAGCGGGCCATGCTTGATGGTGCTGCTGGCGGTGCCCATGCCGCGCCTGCTGAGCGCCCGGACCCGTGCTTCGAGCTCTTGCAGGCTGAAAGGCTTGGCCATGTAATCGTCAGCACCGTAGTCGAGCCCGCGTACGCGCTCTTCCACGCTGTCGGCAGCCGTCAGAATCAGTACCGGCAGCGAGGAGCCCCGCGCGCGCAGTTTTTTCAGCACCTCCAGGCCGTGCATCTTGGGCAGACCCAAGTCCAGGATGAGCAGGTCAAATTCGGTGTTGGTCATCAGTGCCGCATCGGCCTCGCTGCCACTGGCCACGTGGTCGACAGCAGCGCCAGAGCTGCGCAGACTGCGCAGCAGGCCATCCGCCAACACCTGGTCATCTTCTGCAATCAGAATTCGCATGTCTGTCTCCTGGTTGTTGCCTGGTCTGGCCCGGGCATCTTGTTGTAAGGTCATTCTAGGCCGGCGCGTCACTGCCGGGGTCAAATTCTCGGCGGCACGGTGTTCAGGCGGCGTAGGCTTCCAGCCCTATAGCGATCACGGCGGCGACCTCCGGGCCAATCGCTTGGCGCAGCTCGGCCTCGGCCTGCGCCACCGATTGCTGCATCGCCAGCAGCCATGCCAGGCCGGTGGGGGTGAACCGGATGCGCCGCGCGCGGGCATCGCGGGCGTCAGGCTCCCGGACCACCAGGCCCCAGGCCAGGCACTGGTCGACCAGTTTGCCCATGGCCTGCTTGCTCATGCCGGCGCGCTGGGCCAGCACGGTCAGGCGCGAGCCCTCCAAGGCCAGATGCCGGGTGACGTGGATGTGAGAGGCGCTTAGTCGGCCGCGCGCTGCCAGGTTGGCCAGGGCCAGCGGCATGTGTTCATTGCCTGCCATCAGCTGCAGCACCCGGGTCTCGAAGCGTTGCAGCGCCAGGTTCATCCAGTGGCCCAGATGGGCTTGGCGCCAGCTGGCCTGCGGGGGAGTTTCGTCCATGTCAAATAGTAAGCTAAATTGACTAAAAAAACTGTTTGCAGATTTAAACTACCGAGCTTAAACTACTGTTCAAGCATCCAGCCTGTTGTTAAAAACAGAGGGTGATGCCCCCAGCAGATCAATATTCAAGGAGAAATTTTCATGGACGCACCGGTCAGAACCCCCAGCCCCGCAAACAGCGAAAAAGCCAAAGCCCTGCAAGTGGCCCTGGCTCAAATTGAGAAACAGTTTGGCAAGGGCACCATCATGCGCCTGGGTGAGGGCGAGGTGATCGAGGATATTCAGGTGGTCTCCACCGGCTCACTGGGGCTCGACATTGCGCTCGGCGTCGGCGGCCTGCCACGTGGCCGGGTGGTCGAGATCTACGGCCCGGAATCATCAGGCAAGACCACGCTGACGCTGCAGGTCATTGCCGAAATGCAGAAGCAGGGCGGGCAGTGCGCCTTTGTCGATGCCGAGCATGCCCTTGACATCCAGTACGCGCAAAAACTCGGCGTCAACCTGCAAGATCTGCTGATCAGCCAGCCCGACACGGGCGAACAGGCGCTCGAAATCGTGGACAGTCTGGTGCGTTCGGGGGCGGTCGACATGATCGTCGTCGACTCCGTGGCGGCGCTGACACCGAAAGCCGAGCTTGAAGGCGAAATGGGCGACAGCCTGCCCGGTTTGCAGGCGCGGCTGATGAGCCAGGCGCTGCGCAAACTCACGGCTCACATCAAGAAGACCAACTGCATGGTGATCTTCATTAACCAGATTCGCATGAAGATCGGCGTGATGTTCGGCTCGCCCGAAACCACCACCGGCGGCAACGCGCTCAAGTTCTACGCTTCGGTCCGGCTCGACATTCGGCGCACCGGGACCATCAAAAAAGGCGATGACGCCATTGGCAATGAGACCAAGGTGAAGGTGGTGAAAAACAAGGTGGCGCCGCCGTTCAAGACCGCCGAATTCGACATCCTGTTCGGCGAAGGCATCAGCCGCCACGGCGAGATCATCGACATGGGCGTGAATGCCAACATCCTGGATAAGTCGGGCGCCTGGTACGCTTACAACGGCGAAAAAATTGGCCAGGGCCGCGACAACGCGCGCGAGTTCCTGCGCGAAAACCCGGCCTTGTCCTACGAGATCGAAAACAAGGTGCGTGCCTCGCTCGGCATTCCTCTGCTGCCAGGCGCCGCTGAACCCGAAGCCAAGGCCAAGACTTCAAGCAAAAAAGGCACCTAGGCCATACCAGGCGGCTATTTATTGCTCTTAAAAATATAGCAATTTAATGTTCTGCGTCGCGTGGACCGGATGCTGATGGCTACCGACCAGCCCTCACTCAAGGGCCGGGCGCTGCGCCTGCTCAGCGGTCGCGAGTATTCGCGCGCTGAACTGGAGCGCAAGCTGGCCAGTTTTGAGGAAGTGCCCGGCAGTCTGGCGCAGGCGCTGGAGGACCTGCAGGCCAAAGGCTTCATCAGCGAGAAGCGGGTGATCGAGTCGGTGCTGCACCGTCGCGCCGGCAAATTGGGCGGCGCCCGGTTGCGTCAGGAGTTGCAGGGCAAGGGTCTTGACCCAGGTGCTGTTGGCGCAGCGCTGGCCCAATTGCAGGGCAGCGAAGGGGAGCGGGCCTTGGCGGTATGGCGCAAAAAATTTGGCGTGCCGCCAGCGGACGCGCAGACCGCTGCCCGTCAAATGCGTTTTTTGGCCACGCGGGGTTTCTCTACTGACACGATTCGGCGTGTGGTGTCGGGCCGGCTGGCCGAGGACGTAGGCCTGGACATGGACGCCGAGCTTGGCGACTGAGCCGACGCGGCGTCAGCTTTGCCGAATGTGACAAGCCTCACAAGCCCAGTCTTACAAACCCAACATCAAGCGCATGTTTTGTACCGCCGCGCCGCTCGCGCCTTTGCCCAGGTTGTCGAGCCGGGCAACCAGCACGGCGTGCCTGAAATCATCCTCAGGCGCGGTGTTGGCAAATACCCGCAACTCCATGCGATTGGTGTCGACCAGGGCCAGCGGGTCCAGCTTTTGGTCGGGGCTGGTGGCTTCCACGCTCACCCACTCGCTGCCAGCGTAGTGACTGGCCAGGGCATCGTGCAAGTCCTGGGCGCTGGGTTGGCCAGGCAACAAATCCAGGTGCAGCGGCAGCTGGACCAGCATACCCTGCCTGAAACTACCCACCGCAGGCATGAAAATCGGGCGGCGGGTCAGACCGGTGTAGCGCATGATCTCCGGCAAATGCTTGTGTTTGAGGCCTAGGCCATACAGTTCGAACGGCGCAGCTGCCCCTGATTCGTGGGCTTCGATCATGGTTCGACCACCGCCCGAGTAGCCAGTAACGGCGGGTAGGCTGATCGGGTAATCGGCGGGTAGCAGACCGGCGTCTACCAAAGGTCGGATCAATGCAATCGCGCCGGTGGGATAACAGCCCGGGTTGCTCAGCCGGCGCGCCTTAGCGACTAGCTTGCCTTGATCGCGATGCAGCTCAGGAAAACCATAAACCCAATCCGGCGCTGTGCGGTAGGCCGTAGAGGCGTCAATGATCTTGGGGCCTAATTGACCGCTAGCCCTTGCTGTATCGTCAATCATTGCTACTGATTCGATAGCGGCTTGGTCATGCAGGCAGAGCACAACCAAGTCCACCTCGGCCATAAGCGCGCGTTTGGCGGCAGCGTCTTTGCGCAACTCGGGTGCAATGCTCACCAGCTCAATGTCGGCCATGCCTTGCAGCCGTTCCCGAATTTGCAGGCCGGTGGTGCCGGCTTCGCCGTCAATGA
>CAMCZF010000067.1 GCA_945885775.1 Rhodoferax sp. OV413
CCAAGCCCAGAGACAGGGGAATCACGTCCAGCAGCAACAAATCTCCGTCGGCACTGTTGCCGGCCAATTGATTGGCCTGCAAAGCAGCTCCCAATGCCACCACCTCGTCTGGGTTGAGGTTGGTCAAGGGCTCCCGGCCAAAATGGGCGGCGACTGCCCGCTGTACCTGCGGCATACGGGTCGAGCCGCCCACCAAAACCACGCCCTGCACCTCTTGTACAGACAGTTGCGCGTCGCGCAAGGCCTTGCGCACGGCGTTCAGAGTGCGCAGGGTCAAAGATTGTGTCGCCGCTTCAAAGTCTGAACATTTAACATCAAATACGAGCTTAGACCCCGTCAAATGGGCCTCGAATGCTACCAATTCAGAAGCAGACAAGGCCTCTTTGCAACGCCGGGCAGCCTGTTTGAGGGCGGCCTTGTCCGCCGGGCTGTTCACAGTACGACCAGTCTGGGCCAGCACCCAGTCGGCCAAGGCTTGGTCGTAGTCGTCGCCGCCCAGGGCCGAATCGCCGCCGGTGGCCACCACCTCGAACACGCCACGCGTCAGCCGCAAGATAGAAATATCGAATGTGCCGCCACCCAGATCGTAGATCGCGAAAACGCCTTCGCTACCGTTGTCCAGGCCGTAGGCAATAGCGGCGGCGGTCGGTTCATTGATCAGGCGCAGCACGTTCAAGCCGGCCAACTGCGCCGCGTCCTTGGTAGCCTGACGCTGAGCATCATCAAAATAGGCCGGCACGGTGATGACCGCGCCAAACAGGTCGTCAACCATGGTGTCTTCCGCGCGGTAGCGCAGAGTCGCCAGAATATCGGCACTGACCTCGACCGGCGACTTCTCTCCTTGCACCGTGTGCAGACCCAGCATGCCTGGGCGGTCGGCAAACTTATAGGGCAGTTTGCTGGCACCGGTCACATCTTGCAGGCTTCGACCCATAAAGCGCTTGACCGATGCGATGGTGTTTTCGGGATCTAGCGACAGAGCGGCTTGCGCCTCAGCGCCAATTTTTCTGCCGCCACCCGCAAGGTAACGCACCACCGAGGGCAGAATCACCTCGCCCTGTTCATCAGGCAGGCACTCCGCAACGCCGTGCCGTACGCAAGCGACCAGTGAGTGGGTGGTGCCCAGGTCGATACCGACGGCAATGCGTCGCTGATGCGGATTTGGCGACTCGCCGGGCTCGGAAATTTGTAGTAAAGCCATGTTTCTCGTATCTATTTAGGACCCTATTGTCCCCGCTCTGCCGCCTCCAAGCGGTCTTGGCGCAACTGCACATCAACGCTGAACCGCTCGATGAACATCAAAGCACGCACCTGCTGGACCGCACCCGTGGCATCGCCCTGATCGTCAAGCAGGACCGCACAGGCTTGCAGCGCAGCCCCGCGACTGACCATGACCTGTTGACCCAGCACGTCCAGCTCGGCCAGGGTGCTTGCGTCGTCAAGGGCTTCGCGCCAAGCCATTTGCTGCATCAGAAAGGCAGGCGGCATAGCGGTGTTGTTCTCAGCATTGACCGGTGCCCCACGCAACTCGCACAAATAGGCGGCGCGTTTGAGCGGGTCCCGCAGCCTCTGGTAAGCCTCATTGATGCGAACCGACCACTGCATCGCCAAACGTTGAGCGGCGGCTCCTTGCGCAACAAAGCGGTCCGGGTGCGCTTCGCGCTGCAGGTCTTTCCATCGTTGGTCAAGGTTTGCGCGGTCCTGAGCGAACCGGGCAGGCAGGCCAAACAGCTCGAAATCGCTGGACTGGAGGTTCACACCCGGAACGACTCGCCACAACCGCAGCGGTCCCGTTCCCTGGGGTTGTTGAACTTGAAGCCCTCATTCAGGCCTTCGCGAACAAAATCAAGCTCAGTGCCGTCCAGATAAGGCAGGCTTTTCGGGTCAATCAACACCTTGACGCTGTGGCCTTCAAACACCAAGTCTTCTGGGTTGAACTCGTCCACGTATTCCAGCTTGTAAGCCAAGCCTGAGCAGCCTGTGGTCCTGACGCCCAAGCGCACACCCACGCCTTTGCCACGCTTGGCCAGGTAGCGCGTCACGTGCCGTGCCGCGGCTTCAGTGAGAGTAACTGCCATGTCAGTGAGACGAGGCTGGCATGTGCTTTTGCCGGTAGTCGTTGACAGCGGCCTTGATGGCATCCTCGGCCAAAATCGAGCAATGAATCTTGACCGGGGGCAAGGCCAATTCTTCGGCAATCTCACTGTTCTTTAGCGCAGCCGCCTGGTCCAGGGTCTTGCCCTTGACCCACTCAGTCACCAAGGAGGATGAGGCAATGGCAGAGCCGCAACCATAGGTCTTGAAGCGGGCGTCCTCAATGACGCCAGTCTCGGGGTTGACTTTGATCTGCAGTTTCATGACGTCGCCGCAGGCCGGCGCGCCCACCATGCCGGTGCCCACCGATTCGTCGCCCTTGTCAAAAGAGCCGACGTTACGGGGATTTTCATAATGATCAACAACTTTTTCAGAATATGCCATGGTGTTTTACCTCGGTTGGTTCAGTGGGCGGCCCACTGGATGGTGCTGATGTCAATGCCGTCCTTGAACATTTCCCACAGGGGACTCAGGTCACGCAGCTTAGCGACGTTGAGCTTGATGGTCTCGATGGCATAGTCGATTTCGGCCTCGGTGGTGTAGCGGCCGATGGTCATGCGCAGGCTGCTGTGAGCGAGTTCGTCGCTGCGCCCCAAAGCGCGCAACACATAGCTCGGCTCCAGGCTGGCCGAAGTGCAGGCCGAGCCGCTGGAGACTGCCAGCCCCTTGATGCCCATGATGAGCGACTCTCCCTCCACATAGTTGAAACTCATGTTGAGGTTGTGCGGCACACGGCGCTCCAGATGGCCGTTGATGAAGACCTGCTCTACATCCTTCAATCCATCCAGCATGCGTTGGTGCAGACCGCGGATACGCTGGTTTTCTGAGGCCATGTCGGCGCGGGCGATCCGGAAGGCCTCGCCCATGCCCACGATCTGATGCGTGGGCAGCGTCCCGGAGCGCATGCCGCGCTCGTGGCCACCACCGTGCATCTGCGCCTCGATCCGAACCCGGGGCTTGCGTCGCACGAACAAGGCACCAATGCCCTTGGGGCCGTAGGTCTTGTGGGCGGTAAGGCTCATCAGGTCGACAGGCAGGCTCGCCAAGTCGATCTCCACACGGCCCGTGGCCTGAGCGGCATCGACATGAAAGACCACGCCCTTTTCCCGGCAAATAGCGCCAAGCGCCGCGATGTCTTGAATGACACCGATTTCGTTGTTCACAAACATCACGCTGGCCAGAATGGTGTCGGGCCGGATCGCTGCCTTGAACACCTCTAGGTCGACCAAGCCGTCAGCCTGTACATCCAGGTAGCTGACTTCGAAGCCTTGGCGCTCAAGTTCGCGGCAGGTGTCCAGCACAGCCTTGTGCTCAGTCTTAACGGTAATGATATGCCGGCCTTTGGTCTTGTAAAAGCCAGCCGCGCCTTTGATGGCCAGGTTATTGGACTCCGTGGCACCCGAGGTCCAGACGATTTCTCGCGGATCGGCGCCGATCAGTGCAGCGACCTGTTCGCGCGCCTGCTCCACAGCGGCCTCGGCCTCCCAACCCCAGGCGTGACTGCGCGATGCGGGGTTGCCAAACTGCTGACGCAACCAGGGAATCATGGCGTCCACCACCCGCTCATCGCAGGGGTTGGTGGCGCTGTAGTCCATGTAAATCGGAAAATGTGGGGTCGTATCCATGGTGAGACTGCAGTGAGAAAAATCAGGTTTTGTTGAAAACGTTGCCCAGTGCAAACACGGAATTGGGCGCATTGATGCGGACCGGTTTCACGACCGGCATGCTGGAGATGGCGCGCTTCAGGGTGGGCTTGTCCTCGATCTGCAGGCCTTTGGACAATTGGTCATCCACCAGTTTCTGAAGGTTGACCGAGTCCAAAAACTCCACCATCCGGACATTGAGTGAAGCCCACAGGTCGTGCGTCATACAACGCGTGCCTTCGCCCAGACAGTTTTCCTTGCCACCGCATTGGGTGGCGTCTAGGGGTTCGTCAACCGACAAAATGATGTCGGCCACGGTGATCTCAGTCGGGTTACGTGCCAGGGTATAGCCGCCCCCAGGGCCACGGGTCGATTCGACCAACTCATGCCGGCGCAGCTTGCCGAATAATTGCTCCAAGTACGAGAGCGAGATCTGTTGGCGCTGACTGATCGCCGCCAAAGTGACAGGACCGCTATTTTGGCGCAGACCCAGGTCGATCATCGCAGTGACCGCAAAACGGCCTTTGGTGGTGAGGCGCATCACAAACTCCTTGAGAGTGGCTTGGTTGACTAAACAATTCAAGTATAGCCATAAACCAAGTGATTTGCTCAGGTACCTAGACTGAACGGTCACATTCTGCGCGTCGTCGGCGCGCTTGCGAGCAAAACGACATTGTCGCTGCCCGGGGCACCGAAGGCCTGTTGCTTCAACAACGCCAGTTGGTCCCGCACCCTTGCCGCCTTTTCAAACTCCAGGTTGCGCGCATGTTCCATCATGAGCTTTTCTAGACGCTTGATTTCCCGCGCGATGTCCTTCTCGCTCATGTCCTCCACCTGCGCGCGCTGCAGGGCATCGCGCTCTAGTTTCTCGGCTTCCTTACCCGCCTTTTCGCTGTAGACGCCATCAATCAGGTCACGCACCTGCTTGACGATGCTGCGTGGCGTGATGCCATGGGCCTCGTTGTGGGTAACCTGACGCGCGCGGCGGCGTTCGGTCTCGCCCATGGCTTTTTTCATGGACTCAGTGATTCGGTCGGCATAAAGGATGGCACGCCCGTTCAGGTTGCGAGCAGCCCGGCCAATGGTTTGGATTAGTGACCGCTCCGATCGCAAGAAGCCCTCCTTGTCAGCGTCCAATATGGCCACCAGGCTGACCTCGGGGATGTCCAAACCTTCCCGCAGCAGGTTGATGCCAACCAGCACATCGAAGGTGCCCAGGCGCAGGTCGCGCAAAATTTCCACGCGCTCAACCGTGTCAACATCGCTGTGAAGGTAGCGCACCTTGACGCCGTTGTCAGACAGGTAGTCGGTCAGCTGCTCGGCCATCCGCTTGGTCAGGGTGGTGATTAGCACGCGCTCGTGCTTGTCGACCCGGATACGAATCTCCTGCAGCACATCATCCACCTGTCGGGTCGCCGGGCGCACCTCTACCTCGGGGTCAACCAGCCCAGTGGGCCGCACCAGCTGCTCCACCACCTGGCCGGCGTGGTCTTTCTCCCACTGCGCCGGCGTGGCCGAGACAAAAATCGCCTGCCGCATGCGCGCCTCGAACTCCTCAAATTTGAGCGGTCGGTTGTCCAGCGCGCTCGGCAACCGGAAGCCATACTCAACCAGCGTGGTCTTGCGGGCGCGGTCACCGTTGTACATCCCGCCAAACTGACCGATCAGCACGTGGCTTTCATCTAGGAACATCAGCGCGTCCTTGGGCAGGTAGTCTGTCAGCGTAGCCGGCGGAGCACCGGGCGGAGCGCCGCTGAGGTGCCGGCTGTAGTTCTCAATGCCCTTGCAGTGACCCACTTCGGACAGCATTTCCAAATCGAAACGGGTGCGTTGCTCGAGCCGCTGGGCTTCCACCAGCTTGCCCATGCCAACAAATTCCTTGAGTCGGTCAGACAACTCGGTTTTGATGGTCTCCACCGCTGCCAGCACCTGCTCGCGCGGGGTCACATAGTGGCTGCTGGGGTAAACCGTAAAACGCGGAATCTTCTGGCGAATGCGTCCGGTGAGCGGATCAAACAACTGCAGCGATTCAATCTCGTCGTCAAACAGCTCGATCCGGATCGCCATTTCACTGTGCTCGGCCGGGAACACGTCAACCGTGTCGCCACGCACCCGAAACTTACCCCGGGCAAACTCTACGTCATTGCGTTGGTACTGCATGCGAACCAGCTGGGCGATCAGGTCGCGTTGCCCGAACTTGTCGCCGCTGCGCAGGGTCATCACCATTTGGTGGTAGGCCTCGGGCTGGCCAATGCCGTAAATGGCCGACACAGTGGCAACAATCACCACGTCTCGTCGCTCCAGCACGCTCTTGGTGCAGCTTAGCCGCATCTGCTCGATGTGCTCGTTGATGGCCGAGTCTTTCTCTATAAACAGGTCGCGCTGCGGCACATAGGCCTCGGGCTGGTAATAGTCGTAATAACTGACGAAATACTCCACCGCGTTTTTCGGGAAAAACTCGCGAAACTCGCTGTAGAGTTGAGCCGCCAGGGTCTTGTTTGGCGCAAACACGATGGCCGGCCGGCCCAGCCGGGCGATCACATTGGCCATGGTGAAGGTCTTGCCCGAGCCGGTCACGCCCAGCAGGGTCTGGAACACCTCACCATCCTCGACCCCGGCCACCAGCTGGTCAATCGCGGTGGGCTGGTCGCCCGCTGGCGGGTAGGGCTGGTACAGCTCAAAGGGGGAACCAGGGTAGCGTACAAATGTTCCAGGCAATGGCGCCGAGGCGACCTCTGCGGGCAGCACATCAGAGGCACGGGGAAGGGGAATAGACATCAGGACGCGACGATGGTTCAGGTGAAAATGCAAGCAAGACGTTTAGCCAGGCCAGGTGGTGCAGGCTATAGTGTGACCGGACCAGATTTTCTCACGGGTGCCCACCGCACGAATTTCAGATCATCTGGCTTGCGGGCTTTTTTGGAACCAGACTGATCCATGCAAATTGAAGAAATTGAACCAAATGAACGGCGACAACACGAGCGGCGCGTGCTGCGCGGCATGTCGCAGTTACAGTTTGGCAAACACCCGGCCATGGAAACCCGCACCATGGACGTCAGTATCAGCGGCTTGGGCATCATTGCCCCCGTGAACCCGCCTGCGCGGACGCAATGCACCATCCGTTTTGTTGTGCCGATCGATGTCGACCGGAATGTCACCATCACGGCGACAGCGGTCGTGACCCACAGCGTGTACACCCGTTCAGACGATGGCTTCAAGGTGGGGCTGATGTTTGCGAACCTGCCAGCCGAAACGACCGCCTTGCTCCAACGCTTCATCAAACGCTAAGCCGGCGCCACTGAGGTGGCTGGTGGTGCTCATGATCGCCCTTAGTCGGCATGTCCGGGCTGCGTAAAATAAGTGGTGAAACACCCAGCTGGCTGAAGCCTTTCCCCCAACCTTAGTGCACAGGACTCTGCATGTCTTTCTTTTCTGCTGTCGAAATGGCGCCTCGCGATCCGATTCTGGGACTCAATGAGCAGTTTGCTGCTGACCCAAACCCGGCCAAGGTCAACCTGGGGGTGGGTGTCTATTACGACGACCAGGGCAAGCTGCCACTGTTGGCCTGCGTCCAGGCGGCCGAGCAGGCCATGATGGCGACCCCAACAGCCCGCGGCTACTTGCCTATTGATGGCATTGCCGCCTATGACTCAGGCGTCAAGGCACTGGTATTTGGCGCCGACAGCGAACCGGTCCAATCGGGTCGAATCGCTACAGTGCAAGCTATTGGCGGCACCGGTGGCCTGAAAATCGGGGCGGATTTCCTGAAAAAACTCAGTCCCAATGCCGATGTATTGATCTCCGATCCCAGTTGGGAAAACCACCGCGCCCTGTTCAGCAGCGCCGGGTTTGTGGTCAAAAACTACCGCTACTACGATGCTGCCAAGCGGGGCGTTGACTTTGACGGCATGCTGGCCGACCTGACCGCAGCGCCTGCGGGCAGCATCGTCGTTTTGCATGCCTGCTGCCATAACCCTACCGGCTATGACATTACCCCGGCCCATTGGGACCAGGTGGTAAGTCTCTGTAAGGCGCGCGCGCTGGTGCCCTTTCTGGACATGGCCTACCAAGGTTTTGGTTATGGCCTGGCCGAAGACGGCGCCGTGGTTCAGAAATTTGTGGCGGCAGGCATTAGCTTTTTCGTGTCGACTTCCTTCAGCAAGAGTTTTAGCCTTTACGGCGAACGCGTCGGCGCTTTGAGCGTGCTGTGCGACAGCAAAGACGAAGCCTCGCGCGTGCTGTCGCAGCTGAAAATTGTGATTCGGACCAACTACAGCAGCCCACCCAGCCATGGCGGCGCGGTGGTGGCAGCGGTGTTGTCCAAACCTGAATGGCGGGCACTGTGGGAATCTGAGCTGGGTGGCATGCGCACCCGCATCAAAGCCATGCGGCAAAAACTGGTCGACGGTTTGAAGGCGGCAGGCGTGCAACAGGACATGTCTTTTGTCACCAGCCAGATTGGCATGTTCAGTTATTCGGGGCTGAGCCGTGACCAAATGGTTCGTCTGCGCACTGAATTTGGCGTCTATGGCACAGACACCGGTCGCATGTGCGTGGCTGCGCTCAACAGCAAAAATATTGACTATGTCTGCGCTGCAGTTGCCAAAGTGATGTGATCAAACTGGCTGGCGCCTGAGACAGCCGGCCCCCTAGATCATTCCGGCGGCGCGCAATGATTCGAGCGCAGTGCGCGCCTCAGGGCGGGGGCTGCGCATCAGGAAAAAAACCATGGCATAGCGTGAAGCAAAGGCCTGAGGCTTGCCTGAGGCCAGCCAATCCGCGAAGAGCGGGCCAAACTCCCATCGCTCCCAATTACCCAGGTCAGACGCTACCAACCCGGGCCAGGGGGTTGTCTGGGCGACAAAGTAGCGATAAGCCTGGACCACACGTGATCGCCCTACGCGCTGGCCGTCGCCACCATGCACGCTGAGGGCTAATAACGCGGCTGAAACACCCGCCTCTTGGGCTAAAGGATTGCTGAGGTACTGCCGCTCCACCCAGGCCACCCCCTCTGGGCCTCGCAGTTCCAGCCAAGCGGCGAGCATGGCCGACAGGGTGGATCCATCGCCGGTGCTGCGCAGCCCCGCCATGCGCTGCTGCAACCAATCAGCACTGACCTGGTTGCCGGCAAATCCAAGTAGCAAGGCATACAGCGGGCGACGGGCCGCCAGAGCAGGCGTGTCGAGCCAGCGGACCAATTGCGCTGGGTTGAGCCTTGGGGCAGCAGCCCGCATCGCGGCATAGGGCGCGCTGGCTATTTCTTCGTAGGCAGCCTGGGCCACAAGCGGTTCAAGGCTTTCTAGTTCTGGCAGAAAAGATGCGATACGGCTCGTCCATCGAGCGGGGGTCAAGTCAGTCGCATCGGTAAGCGCCACGAGCCGGCGGGCCCAATCCGCATGGTGGTGCGCCAACGGGCCGGCGCTTTGCCAGTCGGCTGTGCCATTGCGGTAAAGCAATACCAACGGAGGCGCGGTGAGAGACTCCTGAGCGCCCTGCGGTAGTCGGATGGGGCCCTGAGGCCATCCGCCCTTGATCAAATGCTGGGCCGTGAAAGCGTTAGCTACCGTCGGGGCGGCCAGCACCACCACATCGGCCGCGCGCAAACGTTGCCGCAGGGTACCCGCCGCGTCTGCAGGCGCGCAGATGGCACATGCCCAACTGACTGGCGCAAGACCCGGCAGAAGAAGCAAAAGTAACAGGACGGATCGCAGGAAGTACACGGGCAGTGGCTATGATTGGCGCTTGATTTTAGGGTCATGTCCCAGCCTGGAGTAGCCCCTGAAACTGGAGAATTAGCCCATGCGCCGCTTCACCCTGCCCTTCATAGCGATGCTCACCCTCATGGCCAGCGAGGCCGGCGCGTGGAGCAACCATACCTTTGCGTCTTACCGGGCCTTTGAAGCCCTGCCTGAGGTCAGGCAGGCGGCTCCGGTTCGGGTGGAACCCCTGGAGGCTTTTTTAAAGGATCAGGAGCAAGCCATTGAGAGTCTGCTGGCCAGCCAGGAGGCTTGGGCCAGTACGCAGCTTGATGTTTACCCCGCTCGCCCAGCCGCGCTGGCGTTCAAGGCCAATCCGGCGCGTAATGACCAAGCGCGTCGACTGGCTTTTCTGACCGCACTGCGGGTGGCGCCGAACAGCAAGTTTGCGCTGTATATCCAGCCCGATCCTTGGGGACCACCGCCCGAGGCGAACACGCTGTTGCCACATGCCTTGGTAAATACGCTGCCCGAACAAGCCAACTCAAGCTACCGTTTTGTAGGACTGGCCGCGGGTGCCACAGTGCCGCCGCTGAACGTGCTGGCTTCCGCAACTGACGAGCCGGACTACGGGCTCGACATCAACCTGTGGCAGGACAGCCCGTCCGACTGGGGCAAAGTTTATGGATTTGGCGCCTTGCCATTTGGCAACCCGGCACTTTATTTCTCAACCCAAGCGCCCTTTCACATGGGCTTTTTCCATGAGGACAAAGCGATTTACCTGGCCGCAGCCTTCATCAAAAAAACCTTCCCTTTATGGCGGGTACAGCAGTACACGGGACTGGCGACGCTGGCCTTTCGCAGCGGTCACCCGTATTGGGGTTGGCGTTTTACAGGAATGGCACTGCATTACCTGCAGGACCTGACCCAGCCCTACCACGCCAGCCTGTCGCCAGGCAATGGCACAGCCAAGCTCATTGGCATCAACCTCTTGGCGATGGCCGGCCTGCCGCGACTGAAAGACGAGATGATTGTGTTGCTGTCCAACCGGCATCTGGCGCTGGAGAAGTACCAGAACCAGTTGCTCTACAACGCGGCCCTGGCCCGCCAGCCGACGGCCGTCGACCAGGCCTTAAGGCAGACCGACCGGGACGCCAGCTACCCGGCTTGGAACGATGTGTACACGCGGGATGTGGTCAGCCGGCAGTCGCACGCCATGGGGTCCCAGCTCACTGACGTTCTGGTGTCAGCCATGCCAGCCGGCTATGTGTCTGACCCCAAATTCGACTTTGGTGTTAAAGAAGCGGGCATTGACCTGGCTGGCGAGCTAGGCCGCCAAGGCAGCAGTACCAGTGCCCAGCGCGCCAAACTCGATGCTATGGTGGCCGAACTGCTGGGTAATTTCGGGGCCCACAGCCGTAATTTGGTGCGAGGCGTGCTCAAAGGCGCTGGCCCTCTGCCGAAATAGCCGATAGCTTGTCAAGCCGACGCCGGCGCGAACCACATTGGAGTGGCGAACTTAAATCAGGCGCCTGGATAGCTGTTATATTGCACTGCAACATTTTTTGAAGGTAAATCCACTGTGCTGTATCAAATCTACGAAACGCAACGCTCATTGATGGAGCCGTTTGCTGACCTGGCGGCATCGGCAGCCAAGGTTTACAGCAATCCACTGAGCCTGTTTGGGCAGAACCCCTTTGCACAGCGTATTTCGGCAGGCTATGACCTGATGTACCGCCTGGGCAAAGACTATGAAAAGCCGGAATTTGGCCTGCGCACAGTCGACGTCGACGGGGTGGCCGTGGCCATCCATGAGCGCATTGAGATCGACAAACCGTTTTGCGAGTTGCGCCGGTTCAAACGTTTCAGCGACGACACCGCGACCCTGGCCAAGCTTAAAGGCCAGCCGGCCGTGCTGATCGTGGCGCCTTTGTCAGGCCACTACGCCACTCTGCTGCGTGACACTGTCAAGACCATGCTCAGGGACCATAAGGTCTACATCACCGACTGGAAAAATGCCCGCCTTGTGCCCCTGGCCGAGGGTGAATTCCATTTGGACGACTATGTCAATTATGTGCAGGAGTTCATTCGCCATCTGCAAGGCACTTATGGCAACTGCCATGTGATGAGTGTGTGCCAACCCACCGTGCCTGTGCTCGCAGCGGTGTCACTGATGGCCACTCGCGGTGAGTTGACACCGTTGACCATGACCATGATGGGCGGCCCGATTGACGCCCGTAAATCGCCGACCGCCGTCAACAACCTGGCCATGAACAAGAGCTACGAGTGGTTTGAAAATAACGTGATCTACCGCGTACCAACCAACTTCTCTGGGGCTGGCCGACGTGTTTATCCTGGCTTTTTGCAGCACTCAGGCTTTGTGGCCATGAACCCCAGCAACCATGCCAAAAGCCATTACGACTATTTCAAGGACCTGATCAAGGGTGACGACGCCAGCACCGAGGCGCACCGCAAGTTTTACGACGAGTACAACGCAGTGCTGGACATGGACGCTGCTTATTATTTGGAAACCATCCGCGTGGTGTTCCAGGAATACTGTCTGGTCAACGGCACCTGGGACGTTCGAAACGTAAATGGCGAACTGGAACGGGTTCGGCCGCAAGACATCACTACCACAGCGCTGTTCTCGGTGGAGGGCGAGCTTGACGATATCTCTGGGTCGGGTCAGACCGAGGCTGTGCACAGCATTTGCAGTGGGGTGCCCAAAGCCCGTCAAAAACACCTTGAAGCCAAGGGCGCGGGCCACTATGGCATTTTCAGTGGCCGTCGCTGGCGTGACATCGTTTACCCCGAGGTGAAGTCCTTCATTTTGGCCAATGCGCTGGTGGCGTCACCGGCGAAACCTGCGGCCACCACAACGCCTGTCATCACCACAACGCCCGTGGTCACGACCACACCCGTTGTGGCCACAAAACCGGTCGCGAAAAAGGCCATCCGCAAGGCCTGATGGCTGCTGCAGTTGCCACCATCCTGGCGCTGTTGCCTCAGACGCAATGTACGCGCTGTGGCTACGCCGATTGCGCAGGCTATGCCCAGGCCTTGTCGGATGGCACGGCCGGCATTAACCAGTGCCCACCCGGCGGTTCTCAAGGGGTAGAACGGCTGGCGCAAGCGACTGGCCTCCCGCCGGTGGCGTTAACTGAAGCCCACGGCCTTGAAGGACCCCGCTACCTCGCGGTGATCGACGAAAACTGGTGTATCGGCTGCACCCTGTGCATCAAGGTATGCCCGACCGATGCCATTCTGGGTAGCCAAAAGCGCATGCATACCGTGATCGAGCCTTATTGCACCGGCTGCGCCTTGTGCCTGCCGGTTTGCCCTGTGGATTGCATTAGCCTGGAGAACGCCACCCCAGACGCCAGCGGCTGGGCAGCCTGGTCGCAGCCGCAGGCTGATCTGGCGCGGGATCGCTATCAATTTCATAGCTATAGAACAAGCCGTGACAAGGCTGAGAACGATAAAAGGCTTGAAGAAAAAGCCAGCACGACCTTGGCTGACCTGCCAGCGCACTCACAACATACCGACCCAGCGGTGCTGGATCAAAAGCGTGCCGTGATCGAAGCGGTTTTGGAGCGAGCGCGCCAGCGGCGCGGCGCACAGCCGGCTTCGGGTTCAGGCTGAGCGTAGCGCAGCCACCACTTCAGGCGGCGCCTGGGCGAGCTCGATCAGGACACCCTCACCGGCAATCGGGAACTGGTCGTTGGATTTGGGGTGCAAAAAGCAGATGTCGTAACCCGCCGCGCCCTGGCGGATGCCGCCCGGTGCAAAACGCACGCCTTGGGCGGTCAACCAGGCCACTGCGGACGGCAAGTCGTCAATCCACAGTCCCACATGGTTGAGCGGTGTGGTGTGTACCGCCGGCTTTTTGTCCGGGTCCAGCGGTTGCATCAGGTCCACCTCGACCCGGTGCACGCCCTGTCCCATGGCGCAGATGTCTTCGTCCACATTTTCACGCTCGCTGCGAAAGTTGCCGGTGACCTCGAGGCCCAGCATGTCCACCCACAGGGTCCGCAAGCGGTTTTTGTCAGGCCCGCCGATGGCGATCTGCTGGATGCCCAGCACTTGAAAGGGTCTTGTCATGGCGTCTCTCAGGCTCAAGAAAACTCAACAATGGGCTGGTCCACCGTGAGGCTTTCGCCCTTGGCCGCCAGCACCTTGCTCACCACGCCGTCTGCTGCGGCGAACAGCACATTTTCCATCTTCATCGCCTCAATCACCGCCACCCGCTCGCCAGCCTGCACTTTCTGCCCGGGTTGCACCGCCACCTCGACCAGCAGGCCAGGCATCGGTGACAGCACAAAGCGGCTCATATCGGGCGGCGCCTTGTAAGGCATCAGGGCGAACAGCTGCGCGGCCCTCGGCGACAGCACAAGGGCGTCGATCTGGGTGCCGTTGTGCGACACCCGCAGCGCCAGTGGATTTTTGGACGCCAGCCCGCCGCGCTCCACTTGGGCGGTGAGCGGGACACCGTTGCAGGTGCCGTTAAGCCTGACCTCGCCCAAGCGGTAATTGCTACATATGTTGTAGCTGCGAGTGCCCACGGTGATTGAGCTAGAGCCGGTTTTGCCATCAAAGTCGGTGACCCTGACCGGGGTCTCGGTGCGAGCGCCGAGTTGGCCCAGGGTCACAACGACAAAGTCCTCGCCCACGCTGAGCTCATGGCCGGCCATCTGACCGCTGATGAGCGAGGCGCGGTTGCGGTACTTGCGGTGCACAAAGGCGGCCAGCGCCAGCAAGAGGTCAGGGTCGTCGTGCGGCACGTCCTCGGCGCGGAAACCCTGGCCGTAGTTTTCGGCGATGAAGCCGGTGTTGAAGTCACCCGCCACAAAACGCGGGTGAGCCAGTAGCGCGGCCTGGAAAGGGATGTTGCTGGAGACACCGCGGATCACGAAGCCATTGAGTGCCTCGCGCATCTTGGCAATGGCATCGAGCCTGTCGCGTCCGTGCACGATCAGCTTGGCAATCATCGAGTCGTAGTGCATGGGAATCTCGCCGCCGTCCTGCACGCCGGTGTCCACCCGCACCCCCTGCCACTGGCTGGTGTCGGCGGCGAACATGGTCTCAGCCGGTGGCTGAAAGCGCACCAGCCGGCCAGTGGACGGCAAAAAGTTGCGGAACGGGTCTTCGGCATTGATACGGCATTCGATGGCCCAGCCATCGCGTTTGACCTGGTCCTGCGTCAAGGGCAGCGCCTCGCCCGCAGCGACCCGAATCATCAGCTCCACCAGGTCCAGCCCGGTGATGCATTCGGTCACCGGGTGCTCCACCTGCAGCCGGGTGTTCATCTC
>CAMCZF010000068.1 GCA_945885775.1 Rhodoferax sp. OV413
AATGACCTGACGAACATCTTTATCTTTGACAAGGAGTGGTTGGTTGCCAATAACTCCACGTTGCCGACAGATTCGGGCAAGGGTGTGAAGGGCTATGCCACGGACAACGCGAATGGCACGGGACCGTTCATGGTCGAGTCCCGCCGCGCTGATGCCAAAACCGTTTTTGTGGTGAATCGCGACTGGTGGGACAAGCCCAAGCACAACATCGGAAGAATTGAGTTCACGCCCATCACGTCGCCAGCGACACGGGTTGCGGCCATGCTGTCGGGCGAGATCGATTTCACCAACGTGGCGCCATTGCAGGATCTGCCGCGGCTTGGTGCTTCGCCTGACATCAAGGTGATGCAGACCAATGAACTGCGCAGCGTTTACTTCGCGTTCAACTTGAGCGACAAGATGTTTGAGAGCGATGTGAAGGACAAGAATCCGCTCAAGGACAAGCGCGTGCGTGAGGCCATGTACCGCGCCATCGACATCGACGCGGTCCAGAAGCGCGCCATGCGCGGGTTGTCGCGTAATACGGGTGCTTTGGTGGCGCCAGCCATCCCGGGTTACACCCCGGCACAAGATGTGCGGCTGCCGTTTGATCTCGATGGCGCCAAGAAGCTGCTGGCAGATGCGGGCTATCCCAATGGCTTCTCGTTCCAGATGAACTGTCAGAGTGATGGCCTGGTCAACGAAGAAGAATTCTGCCAAGCGGTTGCTTCAATGTGGTCGCGCGCTGGTCTCAAGCCCAATTTGTCATTGGCACCGCGCAGCCAGCAGACACCCAAGCGTGTCAAGGGTGAGTTCGATGTGATCTCGTTCGGCTGGGCCAATGAGCCAATGATCGATGCCTACTCGATCCTGGTCCAGGTGATCCGCTCAAAGAGTGGTGCGGGTGGCGTGTTCAACTGGGGCAATTGGGGGCGGGCTGATATGGACGCGCTGATTGACAAGGCGGGTGATGAAATCGACAACACCAAACGTATTGGGTACATGAGTCAGGCCCTGATGATTGCCAAGAACGAGCACCTCTTTATTCCCATGCACCAGCAGCCGATGGCGTGGGCCATGCGGACCAGTGTCTCCAGCATGGTGCAGGCTTCCGACAATAAACCGCGTCTGTGGCTGACGCAGATGAAGTAAGGCGCCTGACCTTGCCTGTGAATGCGGGGCCTTCGGGCCCTGCTTTCTAGCCCGCCCATGTTTGCCTTCCTCGTTAAGCGCCTTGCCAATGCCGCCGGTGTCATGCTGGCCGTGGCTTTCATTGCGTTCATGATCTTTCGCTTTGTCGGCGATCCAGTCGAACTGATGCTCAATGAGCAGGCCAGTCAGGCACAGCGTGATGAGTTGCGGGTCAGGCTGGGGCTTGACCGCAGTTTCGTGGTTCAATTTGGCACCTTTGTGCTAAACGCCATTCAGGGCGATTTTGGGATCTCGTACCGCAACCAGCAAGAGGTTTTCACCCTGATCGTGGAGCGCTTTCCGGCCACCTTCGAGTTGGTGCTGATGGCTACGTTTCTGTCGCTGGTGATTGGTATTCCGCTTGGTGTTTATTCCGCGATTCGGCACAAGACGTTGTTGGCGCAGGCCATACAGTTTGTCTCTGTGCTCGGCATCTCACTGCCCAGCTTTGCCCTGGGTATCCTGTTCATCCTGTTGTTCTCGGTGACCTTGCACTGGCTGCCCGCTTTCGGGCGGGGCGAGACGGTGATGGTGGGCGGCTGGAGCACCGGGCTGCTCACACCCAGCGGCCGGATGGCATTAATCCTGCCCGGCGTCACCTTGTCGCTGTTCCAGATCACATTGGTGATGCGCTTGGTGCGCGCTGAAATGATGGAGACCATGCGGACCGAATTTGTCCGCTTTGCGCGGGCACGTGGGCTGTCCGACCATGCCATCCACTTTCGACATGCCTTGCGCAATTGTCTGATGCCGGTGATCACCGTGACCGGGCTGCAGATTGGCAATCTGATCGCCTTCGCGCTCGTGACTGAGACCGTCTTCCAATGGCCCGGTATGGGCATGCTGTTCGTGCAGGCGGTCAACTTTGTGGATATACCGGTCATGGCCGCTTATCTGATCATCGTCTCGTTCATTTTTGTCAGCCTTAACACGCTGGTCGATTTGACCTATGCGCTGGTCGATCCCCGGCTGAGACAGCAGGCCGTGGCGGGGGCTGGTCATGGCACTTGAAGCGTCCGCCTTGCGCCGGTTTCTGGCGTCTGATCTTGGGTACAGGTTTAAAAGCTCACCGATGGCAGTGTCTGCGTTTGTGCTGTTGGTTCTGCTGATTGCCTCTGCCTTCCTGGCCCCCTGGATCAGCCCGCAAAATCCGCATGACCTGAGCCAGCTGTTTATTGACAAGGCTGAGATACCTCCCATTTGGGCCCAAGGTGGCGAGTGGCCTTATCTGCTGGGTACAGACCCCCAGGGCCGCGATGTCCTATCCGCCATTCTCTACGGTACCCGGGTTTCATTGATCATTGGCTTGGCGGCGGTCGCGGTCTCGATGGCTGTGGGCGTGACGGTCGGCTTGATGGCGGGGTTTTTCGGCGGCTGGATTGACAACCTGCTGATGCGCATTGCGGACACGGTCTTGTCGATACCGACGTTGCTGGTCGCGATTTTGGTCAGTGCGATTTTTCGGGGCATCCTGCCACCGGCGATGCGCGACCCGTTCGCTGCCATCATCCTGGTCATGGCCATCGCTTTGACGGGCTGGGTCCAATATGCGCGCACCGTACGGGCGTCGACTATGGTGGAGCGGCGCACGGAGTACGTGCTGGCCGCGCGCATCATAGGCGTCTCCTCAGCGCGGCTGATGCGCAAGCACATCCTGCCCAACACGCTCACACCCGTGATGGTGGCCGCCACACTCAGCCTCGGGCTGGCCATCTTGTCAGAGGCCACGCTCTCGTTTCTGGGGGTCGGCATGCCGATCACCCAACCGTCGCTGGGGACTCTGATCCGCATCGGTAACCAGTACCTGTTTTCTGGTTCCTGGTGGCTGGTGGTGTTTCCCGCACTGCATCTGGGCCTGATCGTGCTGGCAGTCAACCTGCTGGGCGACTGGCTGCGAGACGCCATGAACCCCAAACTCCGCTGACCACTGAAGGACTCTCCATGAGCGACGCACTCCTGATCCGCAATGGTCGCCCCATGGGCGGCAAAACCAGTGACATCCTGATCCGAGACGGGTATATCGTCGACATTGCCGAGTCGATTTCTGCGCCTGATGCCATCATTGAAGACGTCGGTGGCGACCTGGTGCTGCCCGGGATGGTTGAGGCGCATGCCCATCTCGACAAGTCGCTGTGGGGCATGGGATGGCGCCCGAACGATGCCGGCCCCCGCTTGATCGACAAGATCGACAACGAGCGTCATCTCAAGCGAGCCATTGATATCGATCCGGCACGGCAATCTGCACGGCAAGTCGTGTTGTCGGTGGGCCACGGCACCACCCATATTCGATCGCACGTTGATGTGGACACCGACCACGGCATGTGGGGCATTGAGGGCGTGATGGCGACGCGTGCTGCTTATGCCGACATCATTGACATGGACATCGTGGCCTTTCCCCAATCAGGGCTGCTGCGGCGCCCCGGTACGCTTGCATTGATGGACCAGGCGATGCGAGAAGGCGCAGACGTCGTTGGCGGCATTGACCCCTGTGGCATGGACCGCGACCCCAAAGGTCATCTTGACGCGATTTTCGGCTTGGCGCAGAAATATGGCCGGCCCATGGACATCCATTTGCACGAGCCGGGCGAGATGGGGGCCTTTTCGTTCGACCTGATTTTTGAGCGCACGCGAGCCTTGGGCATGCAAGGCCAAGTCGTGGTGAGCCACGCTTTTTGCCTTGGCGCCCCCGACCGCGATCTGGTGGACCCGATGATCGAGCAGTTGGCTGAACTCGACATCGGCATCATGACCACGGGTCCGGCTTCGCGCCCGGCGCCGCCTGTCAAGCGTTTGCTGGAAGCCGGTATTCGCGTTTGTTCGGGCTCTGACGGTATTCGGGACACATGGGGACCCTACGGCAACGCCGATATCTTGGAGCGCGTCATGTTCGTCGGGCTGCGCAACAATTTCCGTCGTGACGACGAGGTGGAACTGGCCTTTCAGGTCTGCACCTACGGCGGTGCCTCGGCCATGCGGCTTGAGAATTACGGGCTTAAAGCGGGTGCTCGGGCGGACCTGATGGTGGTCGCTGGTGAAACCATCACCCATGCTGCCGTCGCCCGGCCGCTGCGCCGGCTGGTGGTCAAACATGGGCAGGTTGTGGCGCGCTACGGCCAGTGTGTGCGGACCAGCCCATGAGCCTGCCGACCGCGCAACCAAGACCGCAAGGGCCGATCTTGGTGTCGGCGCGTTGGGTCGTCGGGCATCGCAACAGCCAGCACTGCCTGATTGAAAACGGCGAGGTGGTTTTTGACGATGGTGTGATCGTTTTCGTTGGGCGTGGCTACCCCGGCCAAGTGGCGCGGCGCGTTGACTACGGCCAGGCGCTTCTGGGGCCGGGCTTCATTGATTTGGATGCCCTTTCTGACCTCGACACCACCATCCTGGGGTATGACAACCAACCCGCCATGCTGAAGGGACGCGTCTGGCCGCAAGACTATGTGGACGCCGGCCCCTATGAGATGCTGACGCGTGAGGAACTTGCATTCCAGAAGACCTATGCCTTTGCTAACCTGGTGCGCAATGGCATCACCACCGCCCTGCCCATCGCCTCGCTGTTCTACCGCGCCTGGGGCGAGACGGTTGAAGAATTCACCGATGCGGCGCATGCCGCGGCCCAGCTTGGCTTGCGCGTCTATCTTGGGCCGGCCTACCGCACTGGGAACCAGGTCGTTTCAGAGCAGGGCGTGATTGGCACCTGCTACGACGAGCCACGCGGTCTGGCTGAGTTGGATGCCGCCATAGCCTTTGCGGAGCGAATCGAGGGTACCGCCGGCGGACTGGTTCGAGCCATGTTGTCGCCGGACCGGATCGAAACCTGCACCCCTGAGTTGCTGCGCCGCACGGCCGAGGCCAGCCGGGAACTCGACATCCCCGTGCGCCAGCACTGCTGCCAGTCAAAGATCGAATATGACCTGGTGTTGCAGCAGCACGGCATGAGCCCTCCGGAATGGATGCAGAGCCTGGGTTATTTGTCGGAGCGCAGTTTGTTGCCGCATGGCACCGTGGTGTCTGGTTCGCGCCTGATTGATCGCCCTGGCCATGATCTTGAGATCATCCGCGACAGTGGTGCGACCATCGTGCATTGCCCGCTGGTGTCCGGTCGCCATGGTGGCACCATCAACCATTTCACCCGATACCGCGAGATGGGGCTGAAGATCGGTCTTGGCACAGACACTGCCCCGGCTGACATGATTGCCAATATGCAGGTCGGCATGATCCTCACCCGCGTGATGGCGGGCGGCCCGTCCGGTTGCCGCTCCGAGGACTATTACAACGCCGCCACTGTGGGTGGTGCAGATGCCTTGCGGCGCCCCGATCTTGGCCGCTTGGAGCCCGGTGCGCGCGCCGACATCACGGTGTTCGATTTGACCCGACCTCACCTTGGGCAGGTGATTGATCCTATCCAGACCATGATGATGGCCGGGCATGGGCGTGATTTTTCAGATGTGATCATTGACGGTCGCTTCGTGATGGGGAACCGCCAGATCCCGGGCGTAGATGAGGCGCATGACAACGCGCGGGCCCAGGCCCAGTTTGAAGGTCTGATGCGCAAGTACCCGGAGCGGACCTTGCGCCACCCACCCACATCCGAGATTTTTTCCTCCAGTTTTCCCGTAGATTGGGCTGGCAGCGAAGCACCTCTTTGGGGACAGGCATGACCAAGCCAGAGCAAGCCACTTTGCTGTCCGTGCGTGACCTGCATGTGGTGTTCGACACTCGGCATGGTCCGCTGACGGCGATCGACCATATTTCTCTGGACATCCGGCCCGGCGAAATCCTCGGCGTTGTCGGGGAGTCTGGTGCTGGTAAATCATTGACTGGTACCGCCATTATTGGATTGCTTGACTCTCCGGGGCGTATTGCTGCGGGCGAGATCCGAATGAATGGGGAGCGCATCGACAACCTGCCCCATGAGGCCATGCGCCGGGTGCGGGGCAAAAAGATCGGCGCCATTTTCCAGGATCCCCTGACATCGCTGCACCCAATGCTCTCCATTGGTGCACAACTTGTCGAGACCATTCGGACCCATTTCCCGGTCGACGCCGCGGCGGCCCGCGCCACTGCACTGGAACTGCTGAAGGCGGTCGGCATCCCGGCCGCTGAGACCCGCATCGACCACTACCCGCATCAGTTTTCGGGCGGAATGCGCCAGCGTGTCGTGATTGCGCTAGCCCTTGCCGGCAAACCGGCACTCATCGTCGCCGACGAGCCGACCACGGCACTTGACGTGTCCATACAGGCCCAGATCACGTCTTTGCTCAAGCGCCTGTGCCGGGACTACGGGACATCCGTGATGCTGATTACCCACGACATGGGTGTGATCGCCGAGACGGCAGACCGTGTGGCAGTGATGTATGCCGGGCGCATCGTTGAAACCGGCCCGGTCGAGTCTGTGACGCGCGCACCGCGCCACCCTTACACGCGGGGCCTGATGGCTTCGATCCCCAGCATGCGCACACGCCAGGCCACACTGCAGCAGATTGACGGCGCCATGCCTCGCCTGAATGCCATTCCGGAAGGCTGCGCCTTCAACCTGCGCTGCGCGCGGGCCAGTGCGCAGTGCCGCGCTGAAAAACCGGTTCTGGAAGTACAAAGCCATGCCATTGCCTGCTGGCACCCGTTTGAAGGAGTGACGCATGGCTGAGGGCGACATCGCACTGCGGGTCGATGGTGCGACGTGTTATTTCGACGTTTCCCCGTCATGGCTTACTCGGGTGGTAGAGCGCAGCCCCAAACGCACGCTGCGCGCGGTGGATGGTGTCTCGTTTGAGGTGCCGCGCGGCAAGACATTGAGTGTGGTTGGTGAGTCCGGTTGCGGCAAATCAACGTTGGCTCGCATGGTGGTAGGCCTGCAGGTTCCGACTGCCGGCACCCTGGCATTCACGCCCATCGACAAGCCTGACGGCACGAGTGTGCCGCCGCGCTTGCAAATGATCTTCCAGGACCCCTATGCCAGCCTCAACCCTCGTTGGCGCGTGGGCGACATCGTGTCTGAGCCCATCCGTGAGCTCGGTTTAATGGAGGGCGAGACAGCGATTCAGGACCGCATTGGCGAGCTGCTGGGAATTGTTGGCCTGTCGCCGTCAGATGCGTCTCGGTATCCGCATGAATTTTCTGGCGGGCAGCGACAGCGGATCTCGATCGCCCGTGCTCTGGCGACTGAAGCCGACTTCTTGGTGTGTGACGAACCCACCTCGGCATTGGATGTGTCGGTGCAGGCGCAAATCCTGAACCTGATGCGCCGCCTGCAGGCCGAGTTCGGTTTGACTTACCTGTTCATCAGTCACAACCTGTCTGTGGTGCGGCACATGTCGGACCAAATTGCCATCATGTACCTGGGCCGCTTTGTCGAGGTTGGTCCGGCCGAACAGGTGTTTTCAGACCCTCGTCACCCCTACACCCGCCTGCTGCTGGAGACCATTCCGAACGTCGAAAATCCGATTCGTGACCGGCGGCCCATGTCTGGCGAAGTGCCGAGCCCGATCGCCCCACCGCCAGGTTGCCCGTTTCACCCGCGCTGCCCCATGGCAGAAGCAAGGTGCCAGGTTGAGCGGCCTCTGTTACGTGGTGATGCGCGGTTGACGGCCTGTCATTTGGTCTGACCCGGCGTATCTACCTCGATGGGGTGGCTGTCTGCCACTGCCATCGGCGATACCATGGCCAGGGCCTAGCGCGGCGATCCCTGGTCAGCGGCAAACCGGTACTGCGCCACTGCATGGCTGGCCGGCAGCCGGTCCTGTCCGAACAGCTTGCGGCGCAGCGTGCCGGGAGCGTAGGCGGTCTTAAAAGCGCCTCGCCGCTGCAAGACAGGCACCACCATTGCAATAAAGTCGTCAAAGCACTCGGGCACCACCGTGCGTGACAAGTTGAAGCCATCAACATCGGCCTGCTCGCTCCAGGCGATCAGCGTGTCGGCGATGGATTCGGCCGAGCCCACCCAGGGCGTCTGCCGACTGCCCAGCACCATTTGTTCCAGCAACTTTCGCCGTGTCCACTGCGGACCGGCGCTGCGCGTCATGGCCTCCACGTTGGAGACAATGGCGTTGCTCTTGTCGGTGACGATGGGTTCGTCCAGGTCATAGCGGGCAAAGTCGATGCCCATGGAGGCGGCGGCGTGGACCAGCGCAGCCTCAGAACTGGCGTAGCGCTGGTAGTCGGCGAACTTTTCCTTCGCCTCGGTGTCGGTGCGACCCGTGATGACGGTGGCACCCAGAAATACCTTGATGTCGCTGCCGGCCCGCCCGTGCTGCACCGCCTGAGCGCGGATGCCCTGCACAATTTTTTGCACGCCGGGCAGGCTTTGACCGTTCAAAAATACACATTCAGCATGGGTGGCTGCAAAACGCGAACCGCGCGCCGATGAGCCGGCTTGGTACAGCACCGGCGTGCGCTGGGGCGAGGGTTCGCCCAAGTGCATGGCATTCACCTGGTATTGCTTGCCGTGGTGGTGCACCAGCCGTACCCGGGCCGGGTCGGCATACACGCCGCTGGCGCTGTCCCGCCGCACCGCGTCGTCGGCCCAGCTGCCTTCCCACAACTGGTAGACCAGTGACATGTACTCGTCGGCCAGGTCATAACGGTCATCGTGTGCGGTCTGGCCGCTCAGGCCCACGGCACGGGCCGCGCTGTCCAGGTAGCCGGTAACGATGTTCCAGCCGATGCGGCCCTGGGTCAGGTGGTCCAGCGTGGTCATGCGGCGCGCGAACTGGTAGGGGGTTTCGTAGGTCAGGTTGGCAGTGACGCCAAAGCCCAGGTGCTGCGTGACCGCCGCCATGGCCGGCACCAACAGCATCGGGTCGCCCACCGGCACCTGCACCGCGCCACGCACCGCAGCATCGGCGCTGCCGCCCAGCACGTCGTACACGCCCAGCACATCGGCCAGAAAAATGCCGTCAAACAGACCGGCCTCCAGGCGCCGCGCGTAGTCGGTCCAGTAGTGGATGTCGGTGTAGCGCGCCGACTGGTCGCGCGGGTGGGTCCACAGCCCCTGCTGGATGTGGCCAACGCAATTCATGTCGAAGGCGTTGAGGTGGATCTGTTTGGGCATGGGGTCAGGGTTTGCGGGTGGCTTTGAATTCGGCGCAATAGTCGCGCAAAGGGATGGGCCCGGTGGGCCAGACCAGATCGAAGTTTGCTATGGTTTCAATAGCTGAATCTCCTTGACTGGCGTGGAGTAGCACTGTTTTTGCCTTAAAAGTGAGGGGCAGGTGCTGCGGCACGCCCAGCGCTGGTGTCACATGGCCATGACCGGCCAGAAGCACCACGGTACGGCCGGCTTGGGCGGTTTCGGTGATGGTTTGGGCCATGGCCCGGTCGCGGGCAATCTGCATGCGGGTCATGGGTGCGATCTGGCTTTCGGACAGCATGTCGCAGTGGCCTGAGCGGATGCGTTGCTGCTGCTCGGCCAGCGCGGCACTGGGCAGGCGCTGGTCTAGGCTGCTGTCGCTCATGGTGGCGCGCAGCGCGCTCATGGGCAGGTTGGCGCCCAGCACCGGCACGCCAGCACGTACCGCGCTCACCACGGCAGGGCCATAACTGCCCCAGGGCCAGGCGCGTTCGTCCCAACGCAGGGCGGCCTGGATGTCGGCCTCAGTGGCCTGAACGGGCAGGCCCCGTGTGCTGCCGCCCTGGTTGGCCATTTCCAGCACCAGAGCCGCCAGTTGGCCCTGCGCTGCCAGGGCCAGTACCACTTGCTGCTGGATGCGTTGGTGCGCCGGCGCGTCGTGTTGCTCACCCAGCAACAGCGCATCAGCAGGCAAGAGTTGGCGCAATTGCGCAAGCCTTGGGTCGTGCGACGGCTCGGGTTGCGGGCTGGTCGGCGAGGAAGGGGGTGGGCTGCTGTAGGCTGCAAACGTAAGCAGCACTGAATACAAGCTAACTTGGGCAATGCGCCAGCAAAGCGACATGGCGCCGGTTCTGATCAGTGCACCACGACCGGGTTTTGAGCCAGCTCGGCGTACTGTTCCAGGGTGTCTTCAACCTCTTCCTGGGTCGGGGTATTGAGCTGCCAAGCCACGATGTGCTGTTGGAACAGCTCGGCCCAGGACCCGTCGAGGTACACCTCTTTGCCAGCTCGTTTGTCCACAATCTCGAAGCCGTGGCGCGCTAAGGTGGGGACGACCAAGCTCTGGGTCGCGCTGTCGCGGCTGGCACCGGAGGGGCTTTCAGTGGGCACTGCGTTGGCCAGCATGTGCGTTACTGAGTAGGTTTCAGAGTCGTAAAGCATGTGCATGATTCATTATCCATCAATCGGTTTGGCGGTGCAGCTTGCCTGTCCATCTGAGCTGCAATTGGCTGCGTCCAGTGGAATTTCAAGGGTCGGTTGCATGTGTTGTCAGGCGGCGGGTGTCAAGACGGCGCTTCAGTCGATTCCCATTTTTGGTCCAGGTAGTCGCCATTGTGTTCGGTGATGCGCAGGCGTACGGGCAACCAATTCATGGCCGGCGCCAACCAAATGGCCACCTCCTGGTCAAACTGCCGGCGCGGATGGCGTACCAGCTTCAGAGTGCCCTGCTCGCCACCGGGTAAGCGCAGGGTTTCTTGACGCTCAACGGTGAAAAGCCACACTTCGGCGTCGCGCGGACCGGCCA
Source organism: Rhodoferax sp. OV413 (assembly GCA_945885775.1). Lineage (GTDB taxonomy): Bacteria > Pseudomonadota > Gammaproteobacteria > Burkholderiales > Burkholderiaceae_C > Rhodoferax. The sequence goes on from CAMCZF010000068.1 coordinate 10,764, forward strand.
CCTGAACGGTAATGGCCGTGGCCACGGGGTAGCGTGCCGGCTCGCCGCCAATCACGGTCGCCAATTGGACCATCACGCTCAGGAAGTCCTGTGCGCCTGCCAGTAGCGGCACGGCAGGTGTATTGGCACTGAAACTGATGCGCCCTTTGTCGCGCTCAAAATGCGCCGCTACTTCGCTGCGTTGCTTTTCGGAATAGCGCTTTGGTAGCAAGCCCTGGGACCCCAATTCGCCCCGGCTGGTATAGACCCATGACAAAACGAAGGCGCTCATCGTCAGACGGGCGTCATAGCTCATGCCGTCCTGGCGCCAGACCAACTCCCCGCTCACGCGAAATGGGAATTTGTTGGACTCTCCCCTGTAGAGCAGCCGCGACGGCGGTGGCACAGCCACCGCGCCAGGTGTGAGCGCAGACTCACGTGGCGGTCTTGTCGGTAGTGGGGGCTCGGGTGTTGGGGGGGGCTGCGGTGGCTCAGCGATGCTGGCCAACTGCTGCGGCGCCGGCACTGGCACCGCTGCTGGCACTGGCGCCGGCACCGGCACGGGTACAGCTACAGGCAAAGGCAAAGGCACGGGCAAAGGCGGAGGCACAACTACAGCTACAGGTAAAGGCACAGGTTCCGAAACTGGCTTTAGTGCAGGCATTGCCGTGAGGAGGGGTTCTGGCACTGTGACCGGGTTGGCGGTCACCAGGGGCTCGGGTGCGGTTGGAGCGGTGGCGACGGTGACGGACTCAGTCGGCGTCACTGGCGACGTTTCCACCATTGGCGCCGGTGTTGGTGGTGGTGATGGTGTCTGGGCGCCCGCGACTGGTGGGGCGGGGCGCTTGAGGTCTGCCGAGGCCGGCTTAACAACTGCCGCGCCGTCCAGCGTTTTGTCAGGCGCCGGGGCCAGGTTCGCCCCCAGCTCGATCACGCGGGTGTTTAACGCAGAGACCTGCAGCGGCCCGGGGTGTCTGCTGTCTGGTTCTAACAAATACCAATGCCCCACGGCCACTACTGCACAGAGCAGTGCCAGCGTGCGCCAGTTCGGGCGACCACTTGGTGTGCCTCTAACCTCTGGTGACGGTGCATGCTGAAGATGCGACATGTTCAACTAATGACTGAGACGACTGAAAGGCGACGACTTATGATGGCCCAAAGCCCTAAAACCCGATTAACGCTACAGCAGGCCAGCGCCCGCGTACACCATGAAACTTGCCACTTATAACGATGGTTCCCGCGACGGCCAACTGCTGGTGGTTTCGCGTGACCTGACCAGTGCCCATTATGCGACCGGCATCGCTGAGCGCTTGCAACAGGTCCTGGATGACTGGAACTTCCTGTCGCCTCAGTTGCAAGACTTGTCCGAAACACTGAACCAGGGCAAGGCGAGACATGCTTTTCCATTTGATGCCAGGCGCTGCATGGCGCCACTGCCGCGGGCCTACCAGTGGGTTGTTGGCTCAGCCTACCTGAATCATGTAGAGCTGATGCGGCGCGCCCAAAAAGCCGAGATGCCGGCGAGTTTTTCGACCGACCCGCTGATGTATCAGGGCGGCAGTGACGATTTTCTTGGGCCCTGTGAAGAGGTGGTCTGCGCCAGCGAGGCCTTTGGCATTGATTTTGAGGCAGAGTTGGCGGTCATCACCGGCGACGTGCCCATGGGTTGCTCGCCCGGCCAAGCGCTGGACGGCATCCGGCTACTGATGCTGGCCAACGACGTGAGCCTACGCCACCTGATCCCGCCCGAATTGGCTAAGGGCTATGGCTTTGCGCAAAGCAAGCCGGCCACTGCCTTTAGTCCGGTGGCGGTGACGCTGGACGAACTGGGGCCTGCTTGGACGCAGGGCCGCGTGCACCTCAAGCTACAAAGTACCTGGAACGGACGTCGCGTCGGGCTGTGCGAAACCGGTCCGGAGATGCGTTTCCATTTTGGTGAGCTGATTGCCCATTTGTGCAAGACCCGCAATGTGCGGGCCGGGTCGGTTATCGGCTCGGGAACGGTCAGCAACGTGGATCAGAGTCACGGCTACAGTTGCATAGCCGAAAAGCGCGCCATCGAGGCGATTCAGGATGGCAAGTCGGTCACTGAGTTCATGAAGTACGGCGACACCATCCGAATCGACATGACGGGGCGCGACGGCATCAGCGTTTGTGGCGCGATTGAGCAGGACATTGTGCCGCCGGCTTGAACCGTCCTTCGCGATGGCTCAGGCAAATGGTAGTCACTACTCCGTGGCTTGCTGACAGGTGATACAGCGCTCGGCCTCGGGCGTGGCATGCAGGCGCGCAGCCGGAATATCGATGCCGCAATCGACGCAGACCCCATAGTTGTCGGCTTCGATCCGGTCGAGCGCTGCCTGCACCTGGTTGAGCTCGGCGCTTTCGCGTGCGTCTAGTGCAAATTCCAGTTCGCGCTCGGTGTTGATCTGGGCGCTGGAATCCTCTTCATGACCAAAATGCTCGGCCGAGGCCTCGGCTCTACCGAATTCGCCGCCGCGCAAGACGGCCAGCTACTCCAGCAAACTGGCGCGTTGCGCCACCAAAAGGGTTTTGTAGGGCGCAGCGAGTTTTGGGTGCATATCGGCGATCTTGTGAGTTGAAGCCTTCATCGTGCCCGGCTCATGGTGCGTTGTCTTTGATAGACGTCAAGCCTATTCCGGTTGGCTACGCTGCCCAAAGGATTAACTGAGGACGGGTGCCATAATTCCCTCCCATGTCTACCCTGCAGTGCTTGCGCAACGCTACCCTGCTGGCCCGCCTTGTGCTGGCCTGGTTGGTGTTGGTGACCGGGGTGGCGATCGCCTCGCCGCTCGCCAAGCCCAGTAACTTGGTGCTGGTCTGCTCTGGCAGCGGCGTCATGCAACTGCTGGTCAACCCAGGCGACGGTGGCGAGGCACCTATCGGCGCGACGCTGGACTGCCCACTGTGCGCCTCAGTGGCTGCGCCGCCGCTTGTCATTCAGCAGCATACCGGGCTGGCCCCGCCCCAGACTCATGGCGTGTTGCCCAGACACGCCTTGGTTGTCACGACCCAAAGCGCCGCGCCGCTGCCCGCACGCGGACCGCCCAACGCCTCCTGAACTATTGAATTGATAGCGCTAACAGCCCGCTGGATAAGGGCTGGAGGCCTATTTGCTGCTTATTTCTTTGGAGGTTTCCCCATGTGGAAAAAGTGTTTGACTTGGGCGGTCGTGGTGGCCTGCCCTGTAGGTTTTGCTCATGTTGTTCTTCAGGAGCCGGCGGCCTTGGCAGGCCAAAGTTACCGTGCGGCACTGCGCATAGGTCATGGCTGTGAGGGTGAGCCGACCACGGCCATCCAGGTGACGCTACCCGCTGGGTTCCAGGGCGCAAAGCCCATGCCCAAGGCCGGGTGGGCGCTGTCGATCAAGCGGGCCAGATTGGACAAGCCGTACACAGACCACGGACGCAGGGTCGAGGAAGATGTGAGCGAAATCATCTGGACCGCGACCTCGCCTGAGCATGCTTTGCCAGACGCCCATTACGACGAGTTTGTGCTGCGCGGGGGCTTGCCTGACAAGGCGGGCCCGCTGTGGTTCAAGGTGATGCAGACCTGTAGCAAGGGGTTCAACCCTTGGGTGGAGGTGCCGGCGTCAGGGGCTTCGACCAAGGGCCTCAAATTTCCAGCCGCGCTGCTCGATGTGATCGAGTCCAGCGCAGCAGGCCATCAGCATTGATTATTTTTTTGACGACTATTCGGAACTTCCCATGACCTTAAAGACTTTGATATTTGCCGCGACTCTGATGGGCAGCATCGTGCACGCGCAATCCGTCGACGTGAAAGACGCCTGGGTTCGAACCAGCGTGCAGGGCCAGAAGGCCACGGGCGCCTTCATGAAAATCACCGCCCGGGACGGCGCCCGACTGGTGGGCGCCTCGTCGCCCGTGGCGGGTGTCACCGAGGTGCATGAGATGAAGATGGAGGGCGATGTCATGAAGATGAGGGC
>CAMCZF010000069.1 GCA_945885775.1 Rhodoferax sp. OV413
TGGCGAGTTATCCAAGTTGCTGCGCCAGCAACGCTTTCAGGCGGACACACTGCTGCTTGATCCCGGCTCATCGCTGGACGCATCGGACGCCCGATGGGACCTGTGGCGGGTCAAAGCCCTGGCGCGTCTGGCACGCCGTGGTGCCGGACTGGCCCTGAGCAGCCGCACGGCCACGCTGTTGAGACCGGTGCTGCAACAGTGCGGCTTTGTCGTGCCGAACAAGGTCGCATCCAAGCCGGCTGCGGTGATCCGGGCAGAGTTTCAACCGGCGTGGGCACTCAAAAACAACCGTCCCGACGCCATTGAGCCGGCGGTGCCGGTCACTCGCTGCGTGGTGGTGGGTGCCGGTTTGGCCGGGGCCAGCGTTGCGGCGGTTTTGGCCCGACGCGGCTGGCAAGTGGTGGTGCTGGACGCCGCCGCCACCCCGGCCCAAGGCGCATCAAGTCTGCCGGCCGGGTTGGTAGTTCCCCATATATCGGTTGACGACTGTAATTTGTCGCGCCTGTCACGCAGCGGTGTACAAATGGCGCTGCAGCAGGCGCAGGCGCTGTTACGGCATGGTCAAGACTGGGACTGCAGCGGTGTGCTGCAGTGCTTTCCAGGCAGCAATGGCGACCCGCCAGAGGTGCCGCCTTTGTGGCATAACCGGGCCGGCTGGGTCAAGCCAGCGGCCCTGGTACAGGCCTGGCTGGCGCAGCCTGGTGTGCGTTTTCAAGGGGACTGCGCCGTCGCTGGCCTGCAGCGGCAGGACGGACTGTGGCAGGTACTTGGCGCAGATGGACGGGTCATGGCCATTGCGGAGCGGGTGGTCCTGGCGAATGCCTGCGGCGTGTTGCCCTTGCTAGCGACCTGCGACAACACTGAGGCCGGTTGGGCATCGGGGTTGACCCGGCCAGTATTACGCACCGTTCATGGACAAGTCACCTGGGCCCTGCACGCCGACTCGCCGCCGGCAGCGCTGGCCGCCCTGCCTGCTTCTCCCGTTAACGGCGCGGGCAGCCTGTTGCCGCGGGTGCCATTGACGGCCGGTCTGGCCTGGCTGGCTGGCGCTACTTATCAGCCCGCAGACGAGGCAGACTCTGGCAAACAGTCGCAACATGCAGCCAACCTCAGTCGATTGGCGCAGTTGCTGCCAGACCTGGCCGCGCCACTGGCGACGATGGTTGCCGCCAGAAAAGTGCAGGCCTGGCGTGGCAGCCGCTGCGTCAGTGCCGACCGCCTGCCGCTGCTCGGTCCCCTAACTCCCGGTGCCGACCAGGGCCTATGGCTGTGCACCGCGATGGGCTCGCGCGGCCTCACTCTGGCGGTGCTGTGCGCCGAGTTGCTGGCTGCCCGCTGGGGGGCAGAACCACTACCGGTAGAAGCCACACTGGCCCGCTCCCTGGAGGCCACCAGGAGCCGGCCTAACGCTCTTTGAGGTAGGGCTTGCCCAGCGCCTGAGGCGCCACGGCAGAACCGATGAAACCCGCCAGCAGCACCACCGTCATCACATAGGGCAGAGCCTGAATCAATTGCACCGGCACCTCGCCCACCCCAGCCAGTTGCACCCCTTGCAGGCGGATTGCCACTGCATCCATAAAGCCGAACAACAGGCACGCCCAGAGGGCCTTGACCGGGTGCCAGCGACCAAAAATCAGGGCGGCCAGCGCCATAAATCCACGCCCGGCCGTCATGTTTTGGGAAAAAGAAGCGTTTTGCGCCAACACCAGGTAACTGCCAGCCAGGCCGCATAACACGCCGTTCATGGTCAGCGCCGCGTAGCGCAGGCGCTGGACGGACACCCCCGCAGCGTCCACCATATGTGGGTTTTCGCCCACGGCGCGCAGGCGCAGCCCGAACCGGGTGCGAAACAGCAGCCACCAGACCGCTGGCACCAGCGCAAACGCCAGGTAGACCAACGCGTTATGGCCTAGCAAGCCGGGCCCGATCACGGCGCCAACCAGGCCGAGGCCCTGCACCGATTCGGCCAGCTGCGGCATCAGCGGCCCAATGCGCACCGCAGCCGTCACCGGTGGTGTCTGGCCGCCTTGAGCAAACCAGGCAGCCCCCAGAACCACGGTCAGACCGGCGGCAATGATGTTGGTCGCCACCCCCGAGACCACTTGGTCGCCACGGTGGCTGACACAGGCCAGACCGTGAAGCCACGACATAGCGGTCGCCACCGCGACCGCCAGCAATAGCGCCAGCGCGGTAGAGCCATACAACGCGCCCCCAGCCCCGGCGGCAAAGGCAGCAAACAGCATCTTGCCTTCCAGGCCCAGGTCAACCACGCCAGAGCGTTCAGCCAACAGGCCCGCCAAGGCGCACAACACCAGGGGCGTGGCCATGCGTAGGGTAGACGCCAGCATGGCACCCCACAGCGCTTCATCCATGCTGCCCCCCCGCTCTTTTTGTGCCAAGTGACAGCATCCAGGCCACGCCCGGCGCAATCACATAAATCATGGCACCTGAAAACAGCACAATAAAACCCTGCAGCATCACAACCATGTCGCGGCTAAAGCCACGGACCTCAAACGCCACCTCGGCCCCGCCCTGAAACAGCGCGCCAAACAACAGGCTGGCGACCACAATCCCCAGCGGGTGGTTGCGGCCCATCAGGGCCACCGCAATGCCGGTGAAACCAGCGCCACTGACGAACTCCAGCAGCAGGCGCCCGCTGACGCCCGCAATTTCGTTCATGCCGACCAGCCCGGCCAGCGCGCCTGAGACCGCCATCGCCACCATCACCTGGCGCTGCGAACGGATACCGGCATACTCAGCTGCCGCCGGGCTGGCGCCCACCGCCCGCAAGTGGTAGCCCGCACGGGTCCGCCACAAAAAGACGTAAACCAGCAGCGCCGCCAGCAAGGCCAGCAGCAAGCTCAGGTTCAGGGGCGAGGCTGGCCAGTCAAGGCCCAACCAGGCTAAAGCATCTTTCATGCTGGGCAAGCGCGCTGACTGTGCGAAGGCTTTGCTCTCCACGGCCATGGTGCCCGTCGGCCGAAGGTGATTCACCAGCAGGTACACCAGCAGGCTGCTGGCTATAAAGTTAAACATGATGGTGGTAATCACCACGTGGCTGCCCCGGTAGGCTTGCAGATAAGCAGGCACGGCCGCCCACAACATGCCAAACAGGGCGCCAGCCAACACCATCAGGGACAGCATCAACCAGGCTGGCAGGCTAGGCGAGAGCCACAACGCCACCAGACCGGTGCCCAGACCGCCCAGGATCGCTTGACCTTCGCCGCCGATGTTGAACAGGCCGCCGTGGTAGGCCACTGACACCGCCAAGCCTGTGAAGATAAAGGTCGTGGCGTAGTACAGGGTGTAGCTGATGCCACGCGGCGTGCCAAGCGCGCCCTGAACCAGCACCGCCAGCACCGCCTGCGGGTCTTGCCCAACCAGTGCCACGACGCCGCCGGCTGCCAGCAGTGCTACCGCCAGACACACCGCCGGCAACAGCAGAAGATCGGCCCAGCGGGGCAGCGCGTTCGCGGGGTTCATGCGCCCGCCCCGGTCATCAGCAAGCCCAGCTTGGCCTCAGTACATTCAGCGATCGGCAGCTCGCCCATGACCCGGCCCTGGTTCATGACGATCACCCGGTCCGACAGGGCCAAAATTTCATCCAACTCGCTGGAGACCAACAGCACGGTGCAGCCAGCATCGCGCAGGGCACGCAGCCGCTCATAAATGAATTCAATGGCGCCAATGTCCACGCCACGGGTGGGCTGCCCGACCAAGAGGACGCGCGGCGCTTGACCAAGTTCCCGCGCCAACACCAGTTTTTGTTGGTTACCGCCTGAGAATTTACTGCTCAGGAGCTCGACATTGGCCGGTCGCACATCAAAGCGGGTCATCATCGCCCGCGTCGCCGCACGAATACGGCCATGGGCCATCCAGCCGAGACGGCTGTAGTCGGCCAGGCCGTCATAGCCCAGCGCGGCCGACTCCCAAGCCACAAACGCCATCACAAGCGCGCGCGCATGGCGGTCTTCTGGCACATGGGCCACGCCCAGCGCGCGTGCGGCGTGAGGCTCCAGCCAGGCGCCGGCGGCAAAGTTCTGCCCGCCGACTCGCAGACTGCCGCTGTCGGGCCCGAGCAGACCCGAGAGCACGTCGAGCAATTCACTTTGGCCATTGCCAGAAACCCCAGCAACACCGACGATCTCACCGGCGTGGAGTGTCAGGTTCAGGCCGGCCAGGCGCTGTACGCCCAGGCCATCACGCACCGAGATACCCGTGGCGGTCAACAGCGCCTCACCCGGCGCAGCGCGGGCAGGCCCTTGCAGCCGGCCCATTTGCACCTTGCGTCCCACCATGGCCAGGGCCAGCGACTCCACCGAGGCCTGAGCGATCGGCAACTCTTGCACGACGCGGCCACCGCGCATCACAGTCACGTCGTCGCACAGGCGCATCACCTCCTTGAGCTTGTGAGTGATGAGCAGGATGGTGCTGCCCTGATCGCGCAGCACACGCAACACATCGAACAACTGCTCGGTTTCCTGCGGCGTGAGTACGGCGGTGGGTTCATCCAGTATCAGGATTCGGGCGCCGCGATACAACGCCTTCAGGATTTCAAGTCGCTGCCGGTCCCCGACGGACAAATCCTGGACCAGCGCGTCGAGCTCAACTTTGAGTCCTGTGCTCAGCATCAGGGCATTCAGCCGCAATCTCACCTGCCGCTGAGCAGGGGCCAACAACCAGTGCGGCTCTGCCCCAAGCATGACGTTGTCAAGCGCACTCAAGGTGTCGACCAGCATGAAATGCTGGTGAACCATGCCAATGCCCAGCGCGATCGCGTCGTCAGCATGGCGAATGGTGGCCGGCTGGCCAAATACGGCAATCTGCCCGCTGTCGGCCGTGTAAAAGCCATAAAGCACCGACATCAGCGTACTTTTGCCAGCGCCGTTTTCACCCACGATGCCGTGAACCGTGCCAATGCGCACGGAAAGGCTCACGCCATCATTGGCCAGCACAGCGCCAAAACGCTTGCTGATGCCCGTCATCTGAACCGCGGGTTCCAGCACCATCGCGCGTGCAGGCAGACTAGCGCTGCTGCTGGCAGTCAAGCCCTGCGCGGTATCAGTACTTGCAGGCGCTGGCAGACATGTAGTCCACCACCTTGATCTTGCCGCTCAAAATGTCGGCCTTGGCGGCGTCGACCTTTTTCTTCATGTCGGCTGTCACCAGCTTCTCGTTGTTCTTGTCCATGGCGTAGCCAACGCCCTCTTCTTTCAGGCCGAAGACCGACAGGCCAGGCTTGTGCCCCTTTGCCACGTTGTACACCGCCACGTCCACCCGCTTGAGCATGGACGTCAGCATGGTGCCGGGCTGGATGTAGTTTTGGTTGCTGTCTACGCCAATGGCCAGTTTGCCGCCGTCCTTGGCCGCCTGGTAAACACCGATGCCGGTGCCGCCGGCAGCCGCAAACACCACATCGGCGCCTTTTGCAAACTGCGCCTTGGCCAGTTCACCGCCACGGGCCGGGTCGTTCCAGGCTGCGCCGGTGGTGCCGGTCATGTTGGCAAACACTTCAGCCTTGGGGTTGGCCCATTTGGCACCCTGCTCGTAGCCGCATTGGAAACGGCGAATCAGGGGAATGTCCATGCCACCCACAAAGCCGACCTTGCCGGTCTTGCTGGCCATGGCTGCCATCGCGCCTACAAGGAAACTGCCTTCATGCTCTTTAAAGACCAGCGACTGCACATTGGGCAGCTTGACCTCATCATCGATGATGGCGAAATTGAGCTTGGGGAATTCTTTGGCGACTTTTTCAACGCTGGATGCCATGCTGAAGGACATGGCGATGATGGGGCTGGCGCCCTTCTCGGCCATGCGGCGCAGGGCCTGCTCACGCTGAGATTCGTTGGCAATCTCAAACTCTAGGTATTGTTTGCCGGTCTCCTTCTTCCACTTTTCCATGCCGCTGTAGGCGGCTTCGTTGAAGGACTTGTCAAACTTGCCACCCATGTCGAACACGATCGCTGGTTCGGCCGCTGCAGAAAAGCTGGCAGCCAGGGCTGCGGCCAAGATTCCCAAACGGGCAGTCATCATCAGTTTCATGGTGGTTCTCTTTCAGAGTTGGGTGGACATCATTAGGACAAAAAATCAGGCGCAGGGTGCTTGAATCTCAATGTCATCAAGTGCTGGATAGCATAACAAATTCAACGGCAACTCTCCAAGCTGACAGGTACTGCTCGCAGGGTGCTCGCAGGGTTGCGATGCCGCCCGGCATTTATACAATGGACCCGACAACAGGCCAGCGGGAGCAGCGTCTGCGCGGCAACGCCTTCGCTCCCAGGCCTCGAAAGGCACATCAATGGTCGTAGTGGCGGGTTCTGCCAACCTGGATTTTGTGGTGCGGGCAGCACACATCCCTGGCCCGGGCGAGACAGTACTGGGTGGCGAGTTCAAGACCTACCCTGGTGGCAAGGGCGCCAACCAGGCCGCCGCCTGTGCACGCGCTGGCGGCGTGGTGACGCACATGCTGGCGGCACTGGGTAATGACGCTTACGCGGCACCCATCGAAGCATCACTGGCCGCCGCTGGCGTGGTGCTGCATGCTGTGCGTGTGGCGGACCAGGCCACCGGTACCGCCTTCATTTGTGTGTCGGACGACGCCGAAAACGCCATTACCGTGGCGCCTGGGGCCAACCAGGGCCTGGTACCGGCCCACTTGGCATCTACCGGTTTGCCGCCGCTGGCCAGTTTCAGCCACCTGCTGATGCAGCTCGAAACCCCCTTGGCCACCGTGGCGGCCTACGCCCACGCAGCCCATGCTCTGGGCGTGACGGTGGTGCTGAACGCCGCGCCGGCGCAAGCCTTGCCGGCAGAACTGCTGGCCGACGTCGACATTCTGATCGTCAACGAAGGCGAGCTGGCCGCGCTGGCCGGCCCCACCGGCGACCTGTACGCCCAACTGGCCCGCATCGGCGTTCCCACGGTGGTGGTGACTCTGGGTGGGCGCGGTTGCTTGGCGCGCAGCGGCCAGCAACGTTTGGTGCAACCGGCATTTCCCGTTAAGCCGGTGGACACCACCGGCGCTGGCGACACCTTTTGTGGCGCTCTGGTGGCGGCCCTGAGCCAAAGCCTGACCTTGGCCGAAGCCCTTCGCCAAGCCATCGCCGCAGCAGCACTGGCCTGCACCAAAATGGGCGCGCAATCCTCAATTCCGACACGGGCCGAAGTCACCGATTTTCTGGCCAAGCAAACCACCTGAACCCACGGATCCCCCATGAGCCCTGCCCTGCCCCATAGAGTCATTTTTGACACCGACCCCGGCGTGGACGACGCCATGGCCTTGTACTTTGCCCTGGCCCACCCTGACATTCAGGTGCTGGGCATCACCACAACCTTTGGCAATGTGACGGTGCAGCAGGGAGCCGCCAACGCGCTCTACCTGTGCGCTCTCGCAGGGCGGCAGATTCCGGTGACGCAGGGCGTGGCCCGGCCCTGGGTCAAGCCAGGCGAAGCACCGCCTGCCTACATCCACGGCGCTGATGGCCTGGGCAACCTGCCCGAGCGCATGGCGGTCAAAGAGCAGCTTGACCCACGCTCTTCAGCCCAGTTCATCGTTGACATGGCGCGTGCCAACCCCGGCCAGATTACCCTGGTGGCAGTTGGGCCCCTAGGCAACCTCAGCCTGGCGCTGCGGCTCGAGCCCGAGTTGCCACGCCTGCTCAAGCAGGTGATTTTGATGGGCGGCACAGTACTGGAGCCAGGCAATGTCTCGCCGGTGGCAGAGGCCAACATCTGGAACGACCCCCACGCGGCTGACCAAGTGTTCACCGCCGGCTGGCCGCTGACCATGGTCGGCCTGGATGTAACGCACCGTCTTGTGTTGCCAGTGACGCTGTTCGAGCGCATCGCCCAACACCATCGTCATCGCGCTACCGACACGCTGCACCATGCCGTGGCCTTTTACGCCAATTTTTACGGCAGTCGTTTTGAGCACGTGGCCGCCGTGCACGGCTGCTTTGGTCACGATGTGCTGGCCTTTATCTATCTGGTCGCACCCCATCTGTTTCAAACCAAGTCCGGGCAGATTCGTGTCGCCACCGATGGTGTGGCTCAGGGTCAAACCATCCTGAAGCGCCAAGCTGGCATTGAGTACCCGCAAGCCGGCTGGGAAGCGGCCTTACCCAGCAGCACGGCATGTATGGGCGTCGATGCCGAGGCCTGCAGCGCACTGTTCGAGTCAACCATGATGCGCCCCTGGCTGAGCGCCTGAGGGCCACAGACTGCCAGCCAAACAAAAGGCTATGCCATGCAACTGCCCGTGATCGACTTCCAAAGCCCGGGCGCCGCCCAGGCGTTTTGCCACAGCCTGCACAGCACCGGTTTTGCGGTGCTGACGCGCCACCCGTTACAGCAAACGCTGGTGGAAGGCATTTACGCCGAGTGGCTGCAGTTTTTTCACAGTGATGCTAAGCACGCCTACACCCATGACGCCGTGCGGCACGACGGCTACTTTTCGCCCGCAGTGTCTGAGATAGCCAAAGGCCACACCCAACGCGATCTGAAAGAGTTTTTTCACATCTACCCTTGGGGCCGGTACCCGGCAGAAGTGTCAGACGCAGCGCGGCGCTACTACGTCCAGGGCAGCGCGTTGGCGCAAACCCTGCTGGGCTGGGTCGAGGCGCATTCGCCTCCAGAGGTTCGCGCCCGCTACTCAATGCCGCTGCCCGCCATGCTGGACGGCAGCGACCACACCCTGCTGCGCGTGCTGCACTACCCGCCGCTGACGGGTGATGAACCGTCTGGCGCCTTGCGTGCCGCGGCGCACGGCGACATCAACCTGCTGACCCTGCTTCCCGCGGCCACAGAGCCGGGCCTGCAGGTGCTGGGGCAAGACGGCGACTGGCACGACGTGCCTTGCGACTTCAGTTTTTTGATCGTCAACATTGGTGACATGCTGGCCGAAGCCTCGGGCCACTATTACCCATCCACCGTGCACAGGGTGCTCAACCCAGCCGGCGAAGCCAGGGCGAAATCACGTATTTCGCTGCCGCTGTTTCTGCATCCACGGCGCGAAGTGGTGTTGTCAGCGCGCTACACCGTGGGCAGCTATTTTGATGAGCGCATTCAGGAACTGCGGGGGCAAGCCGGTTGAAACCCTAGCTGGCAGCGACTTTATATCGTCTTTGGCATATTGAAATCATCAATTGATCGTTTGTTAAAGGGTCGTGGTCGCCTAAAGTCGCGCCCCATGTACCAATACACCGCCTTCGACCGCCAGTTCGTGCGCCAACGCGCCGACCAATACCGTGACCAATTGCAGCGCCATCTGGCCGGCCAGCTCAGTGACGATGATTTCAAGCCACTGCGTCTGCAAAACGGCTGGTATGTGCAGCGCTACGCCCCCATGCTGCGGGTGGCGGTGCCTTATGGCGAGCTCTCCAGCGCCCAGTTGCGAGCGCTGGCCACCATCGCCCGCGACTACGACCAGCCCCAGCCACAGGTGTACCAAACCGCCAGCAGCACCCAGGCTAAGCTGGGTACGACGCACTTGCCCACTGGTTACGCCCACTTCACCACCCGGCAAAACGCCCAGTTCAACTGGATTCCTCTGGCCAAAAGCGCTGACGTGATGGACCTGCTGGCCAGCGTGGACATGCACGGCATCCAGACCAGCGGCAACTGCATCCGCAACATCACCAGCGACGAGCGCGCCGGCATTGCAGCCGACGAGATCGTCGACCCGCGGCCGTTTTGCGAGATCCTGCGACAGTGGAGCACGCTGCACCCCGAATTCGCCTTTTTGCCACGCAAGTTCAAGATCGCGGTGTCGGGCGCCCGCGAAGACCGCGCCGCCACTGCCTGGCATGACGTGGGCCTGCACGTGCTGCGCAACGAGCAGGGCGAGGTCGGCTTCAAGGTGCTGGTGGGCGGCGGCATGGGCCGCACGCCGGTCATCGCCAGCACCATCCGGGCGTTTTTGCCCTGGAACCAGATCCTGAATTACCTGGAAGCCGTGGTGCGGGTCTACAACCGATGGGGACGGCGCGACAACATTTACAAAGCGCGCATCAAGATCCTGGTTAAGGCCGAGTGCCAGCGCTTTACCGGCGAGGTTGAAGCCGAGTACCAGCAAATACTGGCACAAGATGGCGCCCCGCACACCATCACCCAGACCGAGCTGGACCGTGTATCGGCCTCGTTTGTGCAGCCTGCAATGCACAGTGAGCGGGCAGACACGGCCCACAAGATGGCCGACATTCTGCGTGCTGCGGGTGAGGACGATGTTGAATTTGGCCGCTGGCTGCAACAAAACGTGGCGCCTCACAAGAACCCAGACCTGCGCGCCGTGACCCTGTCGCTCAAGCGCCTGGGCCAGGCCCCCGGTGACGCCACCGCCAACCAGTTAGACCGCGCCGCCGACCTGGCTGACCAGTTTTCAGCCGGTGAAGCCCGTGTCACGCACGACCAAAACCTGCTGCTGCCCTGGGTGCGCTGCGACCAGCTGCCCGAGCTGTGGCGCGCGGCACGCCAGCACGGCTTTGCCCGCGCCAACATCCGCCTTTTGACCGACATGATCGCCTGCCCCGGCGGCGATTTTTGTGCGCTGGCCAATGCCCGCTCGATCCCGATTGCCGAGGCCATCACAGAGCGCTACCAGGACATGGACGAGTTGCACGATCTTGGCGAGATTGACCTGCACATCAGCGGCTGCATCAACTCCTGCGGTCACCACCACAGCGGCCACATCGGCATCCTTGGCGTAGACAAAGACGGCCGGGAGTGGTATCAGGTGTCGCTGGGGGGCTCCGATGGCTCGGCCCTCAGCGGCGCGGCTGGTGCCGGCAAAATCGTTGGCCCGTCGTTTGGCGCGGCCGAGCTGCCTGATGTGATTGAGGCGCTGCTGGACACCTACCGGCGCGAACGCCAAAGTGCCGAGACCTTCATTGCTACGCTACGCCGGGTTGGCCTAGAGCCTTTCAAAAATGCAGCCGCAAGCGCCCGTCACAACCAAGTGGCGGAAGTCGCTTGAACCAAAAATATTATGAAATTAATAGCTATAAACGACGCTGCGACAAGGGTTGAGGGCCAAAATGCTTTGCAACTTGCCAACGACGTAGACCCGGCCACGCTGGCCCTGGATGGGGTGGACCGCATCGACCTACAGTTCCCTAAGTTCACCGATGGCCGCGCCTACAGCCAGGCTTTCTTGCTGCGCCGCCGGCTCGGTTTTGAGGGCGAGTTGCGTGCCACCGGTGACGTGCTGATCGATCAGCTGGTACAGATGCAACGCAGTGGCTTTGACTCCGCCGTGTTGCGCGCTGACCAGGACGCCGCAGCCGCCGAGGCGCAGTTTTTGCGGTTCGCCAGTTTTTACCAGGGCGACGCCCGCACCATCGCCCCGCTGTTCGCCCGACAAGAGCTGGATAAAGCACCCCTGCTGCCGGTCCGCAATAAGGATCGCAGTCGGTAAGGCCACTGAAACCCAATAAAATATTGGGTTTCCACCCCTACGTCGATAACCAACATGACCCACACCGTCACCGAAGCCTGTATCAAGTGCAAATACACCGATTGCGTGGACGTCTGCCCGGTGGACTGCTTTCGTGAAGGCCCGAATTTTTTGACCATCGACCCTGATGAGTGCATCGACTGCGCGGTCTGCATCCCTGAGTGCCCGGTCAACGCCATCTACGCCGAAGAAGACGTACCGGCAGACCAGCAACACATGACGGCGCTCAATGCAGAGTTGTCGCGCCTGCCGGGCTGGAAGAGCATCACCAAACGCAAGGCGCCGCTGCCTGATGCCGACGAGTGGAAAGATATCGCCAATAAATTGTCTCTTTTGGTCCGCTGAGCGGGCCGTTCAACCAACAGGAATCTTCAAATAATTGCCGAGGCAACATCGGTTGCCTCGACGTCCGGTGGCGCCATCGATACAGACGCCGTCATCGTGGGAGCAGGCCCAGTCGGCTTGTTTCAGGTGTTTGAGCTTGGCCTGCTCGAAATCAAGGCGCACGTGATCGACTCGCTGGCCTACCCCGGCGGCCAGTGCGTGGAGCTTTACCCCGACAAGCCTATTTACGACATCCCGGCTGTGCCGGTGTGCACCGGCCAAGAACTGACCGACAACCTGCTCAAGCAGATTGCCCCCTTTGGCGCCACCTTCCACTACGGGCAAGAGGTGACCACGGTGCAAAAACAGGACGACGGGCGCTTTTTTGTCGAGACCTCCAAAGGCACGCGCTTTCTGACCAAAACCATCTTCATTGCCGCAGGTGTGGGCGCGTTTCAGCCGCGTACGCTCAAGGTAGACGGCCTTGAGGCCTTTGAGGGCAGCCAGTTGTTTTACCGCGTCAAGAACCCCGATGACTTTGCCGGCAAAAACCTGGTCATCGTCGGCGGTGGCGACTCGGCCCTTGACTGGGCGCTGGATTTCGTCAAAGACACCCCGCACAAAGCCGAAAGCGTCATCCTGATCCACCGGCGCGACGGTTTCAAGGCTGCGCCCGCCAATGTGGCCAAAATGAAAGAGCTGTGCGAAGCCTACGAGATGCAATTCATCGTCGGGCAGGTCACCGGCTATGAGGAGCGCGACGGCAAGCTGACCGGCGCCAAGGTCACGGGAGCCGATGGCGTCACCCGTGTGGTGCCACTGGACGTGCTGCTGGTGTTTTTTGGCCTTAGCCCCAAGCTCGGTCCCATCGCCGAATGGGGCCTGGACATCGAGCGCAAACAGCTCAAGGTGGACACCGAGAAATTTTCCACCAGCGTACCAGGCATCTTTGCAGTGGGCGATATCAACATCTACCCCGGCAAGAAGAAGCTTATATTGAGCGGCTTCCATGAATGCGCCCTGGCCGCCTTTGGCGCCATGCCCATCATCTCGCCCGACAAGAAGGTGTTTTTACAGTACACCACCACCAGTCCCAAGCTGCACAAGGTGCTTGGCGTGGAAAGCCCGGTGTTTGACTGAGCCCGCGAACCAGGCCGACAGAAACCGGTCCATGCAGCCAGAAATGACGATTTCCCTGGCTATAATTGGGGGCTGTATTCCTCGATAGCTCAGTCGGTAGAGCGCCGGACTGTTAATCCGTAGGTCCCTGGTTCGAGCCCAGGTCGAGGAGCCAAAACCCCTTTAAAAACAACGTCTTACCTCGTTGTTTTTATTTTGTTTATCAATTACACGGTTATTACACGAATGATTAGTCTGCCGCTGGTTGCTTTTTTCAAAAAGTCGTTGTAAAGTGCTGACATGCGTGTAATTGGCACTGAATCCGTCGTAGTCAAGCCTGAGTTGATTAGGCTTGTGCGCCGTGACGACAGTAAAAAATGGCAAGTTCACTACAAGCTGGAGAATCTTAAAACTTGGTTCCGTCGCAGCACAGATACAGCTGATATCAAGGAAGCTTCGAAGATAGCTGAGCGCATGTGGATGAAGGCTACTTTTGACTTGGAAGAAGGCCGCCCTGTTACCAGCAGAAAGTTCAAGCCAGTCGCAGAAATCGTCCTGCACCGCTTGGAGGCTGAAATTGCCGCAGGCACAGCCAAGCCCAGCGCCAGGGACTATGTGTCAGCTATTAAGTTGTACTTAATCCCCTTCTACGGCTTGTACAACGTGGATGGCATCAAGCCCTCTGTGATTTCAGAGTTCCATGTCTGGCGTCGCGACAAGGTGGGACGTGAGCTGTCAGGCAGTGCTCAAAACAATCACAACGCTGCGCTGAATCTCATCTTTGATGAAGCTATTGAGCGCGGTTACATGACAGCCTATGAGCGCCCTCTTACCAAGAACACTGGTGCGGAGAGTGACCGCCGCGCTGAGTTCAGTCATGAAGAGCTGGAAGCCATGATGAAGTATGCGGCCAAGTTCATTGATGATGGCCGCACCGCTCGTACAAAAATCATTCGGGAGCTTCTGGCTATCTACGTTCCATTCATGGCCGCTACTGGTATGCGCCCAGGTACTGAAGCGGAATACTTGGAGTGGCGGCACATTGATGTGGAAGTTCGCGACGGTCAGCCCATCCTGCATTTCCGTCTACAGCGCGGCAAACGGGGGGCACGTAACTTTGTAGCCCACAACAGCTGTTGGCTGCTGCTAGAGCGCCTACGTCAGCTCAGTCCGGACTTGTCCAGCATGACGCTTGAAGAAGTTTTAAAGAAAAAAATCCCCAAGCTACTGTTCCGTTTGAGTGATGGGTCTGTGCCCGACAACTGGAACAAACCTTTCCGTCAGTGGCTTGAGGACTCCGAACTGCTCAACTGCCCTGTTACAGGTAAAGAGCGGAGCCTTTACAGCCTGCGTCACTACTACGCCACCCAACGCTTGCTGGAGGGAATTCCCATCCACGATCTGGCTGAGCAAATGGGTACGTCTGTACTGATGATTACCAAACATTACAGCCACTTGACGCCCTTGATGAAGGCCAAGCAGTTTGCTGGAGTGATAGATCCAAACGCCACCAGTGGCGAAGCCGCACAGATCAAAGCCATCATGACTGCGCAGATGGCCAATAACAACATCATGAACTTGGTGCAGATGAGTACAGGTCTTGTCATGCCCTTGATTGCACAGAACACTGAATTGACTGATGACTTTGAGAATCGTCTCAAAGCTCAACGCAAGAAGTCCACCTAATCCCCAGAAATGAATTACCAACCTCGGCCTACCCTCACGACTGAATAATCAAAATCCATCATGTCTGAACTTTTAACCCAGTACTTCGAACGCTACGCAGA
>CAMCZF010000070.1 GCA_945885775.1 Rhodoferax sp. OV413
CTTGGCCAATGCCAAGCGGTGGAACTTCTGCCACTGCACGGCAGACATCTTCAATTCGATATGCTCTTGCTTGGTGATCGTGACGAACTCCAGGGCAAAGGGCGCTGGCGGTGCGACAACGACGGCCTTGGTGGCAGATGTGTCGGAAATAGTAAGGGTTGCACGCACAAGTGCAACGGTAAAGGAAAAAGGTGACTGTGTCCAGTAATTTCTACGTTGGCCTACGGGTTCACCGAATATTTACGAACTTAAGAGCACAGCAACACGCAGGTTACCGTGAAAGCGGGAGGTTCTTCATTCAGCGCTGACTATGCCTTAGTCACGCTGCCATTGGGAGTTCTATCAAGCGAGAGCGTCAGCATAGAGCCCCCCTTGAGTAATTTCAAAAAACAGGCGATGTCTCGGCTTGGAATAGGTCAAGTCAATAAGATTTTTTTAATATTCGAAAAAGCATTTTGGCCAGTTAATACCCAATACTTTGGCTTTCACTCACCTATACGCGGTAGATTTTCATATTATATGAACTACCGAACATTTAGCCCATTTAACTGCCTGGTCACATTTGGCTTTGGCATACAGGGGGGAATTATTGAAAAAATGACTGAGGCACAACTTATTACAGAAATTACGCCACATCTGAAGACTATGTTTGGACCTCGCGCGACAGCCCCAGGGCGGGCCATTATCACGCGGTGGAATGAGGACCCATTTGCCCGTGGCGCCTACTCATTTGCAGGGATCGGCTCGACAGTGAAAGACCATGAAATAATGGCGAGCCCAGATGGTCAGAGGCTATTTTTTTTTTGCGGGTGAGCACACCCATGAGAAGTACCGAGCCACCGTTCATGGGGCGTACCTCTCAGGTATCAGGGAGGCTGACCGCATCCTCGCTCTAGTTTGAGATTAGTGAGACTCAAGCACGAGGATGGTTATCCAATCGGTTCGATCAAAACGTTTCCCAATCGGAGCCTCCAGCGCCAGTACTTGCCTTTGCTTGAACAACAGGCTTAGACAAGGCGGTGGGCTCGTTGCTGATCATTGGCTTCTTAGTAATAACCGGTGGACGGGCTAATGCTTTAGTTGGACTGGCGATAGGCTGTGCTTGCATGCTGCTGCGGAAGTCTTGTTGATTGTCATTGAGTTTGAAATCAGCAACCACTTTCACCAGTTCCTGCGCTTGACTGCTCAAGCTACTTGCCGCAGCGGCCATCTCCTCCACCAACGCGGCATTTTGCTGCGTCACCTTATCCATACTGCTCACCGCTTCACCAATCTGGTTGACACCCGCAGCTTGCTCGCTGCTTGCGGCGCTGATCTCACCCATGATGTCGGTGACACGACGGATGCTTGTTACGGTTTCCGTGATCGTGACACCCGCCTTGTCGACCAGCGCCGTACCTTGCTCTACGCGCTCCACGCTTGCGTTGATCAAATTCTTGATTTCCTTGGCAGCTTCTGCACTGCGTCCTGCAAGGCTTCTCACTTCGCTGGCAACAACCGCGAATCCGCGGCCCTGTTCACCGGCACGCGCAGCCTCCACCGCAGCATTTAACGCCAATATGTTGGTTTGAAATGCGATGCCATCAATCACGCTAATGATGTCGAAAATCTTTCGACTTGAATCATTGATCCCTTTCATGGTCTCCACAACCTGTGCAACAACTTCGCCGCCCTGGGTCGCGACGGCAGAGGCACTCGCCGCTAACTGATTGGCTTGAAGGGCCGAATCTGCATTTTGTTTCACGGTGGTGGACAGTTCTTCCATGCTGGCCGCCGTTTCCTCTAAAGCACTGGCTTGTTGTTCAGTCCTGACCGAAAGATCGTTATTGCCCTGTGCAATCTCAGTACTGGCATTGGCAACGTTTTGTGAACTGCTCCTAACGTTGGAAACCATTTTCTCAAGGTTTGTCTGCATCACCCTTAAAGCGCCAAGCAGCTTGCCGGTTTCGTCGCTATGGGTAAACTCAATGCGCGTCGTCAGGTCGCCGGCTGCCACATTTGTCGCAATTTGCACCGCCTGGATTAATGGTTTGGTCACCGTGCGGGTAATCAGATAGGCCACAACAGCTGCCAAAATTGCAGCAAACGCAGCAATCCCAATCGCGTTTGTGATGGCTGATTTAGCTGACTCAGCGGCCTGCTCTCCATCTTTGCTCATCAGTGATTCCTGAAAGTTTGCCAACTTCCCCACAGCATCAAAGTAGTCGTATTGTGGTTTCTGGAAATCACCAAACAGGTAGGCTGCTGTGACCTCCCTATCACCGGCTTTTATGAGCTTGATCAGTTGAACTCTGACTGCCAGGTAGGCAGCTCGTTTTGTCTCAGCGGCCACCAAGACGTTTTTACCTTCAGGGCTGGTAATCGACTCCTCAAGTTTTTTGAAGATCACTTGGATTTGGTTTGAGTCCTCATCCACCTTGGCAAGCCATTTGTCAACTTCGGCAGGGTTCACTGCAATGATGGCGTTGCGCAATAGGCGTGCTTGATCGTCGATCTTGCTCTGCAAATCTGCTGTTGCAACGATCTTTGGATACCTATCCTTGATGATCAAATCTATGGAGTCGTTAAGTCCAGCTATCCTGTAAATGGACATGGCAGAAGCGATCAACATCAAAGCAACTATGACGCCAAACCCTAGTCCCAGTCGCACGCCGACTTTCATGTTACTCAAATGCATAAGTTACTCCGTTTAGTGTTAGTCGTTGCGTTTATCGTTGCAGTTCGATAAACGGTACACCAAATCAAAATTCATTGGCCTGAATACGGTCAAAAATTGGGGCTCGAGTGATTCGTTGGACTCAAAATTGATGGTTCGCTGCAAAAGCTGTTACCGGCTCTTCTTGAACGCAAAATCCGAAAACTGGCAGCTAACGTAGTACATTCTTGCATCATGCGCGCACAAATTTCGACTACTCCAACCGTCTGACTTCGTCGACCCACCTGCCCATGGCCACCGACAAGAGCAAAGACGCGAAGGAAGCCGTGTTCGAATGGGAAGGCAAGGACCGCAACGGCAAGCAGGTACGCGGTGAAACACGAGCGGTCGGAGAGAACCAGGTACGGGCTGCGCTGCGGCGTCAAGGGGTTGTGGCGACGCGGGTCAAGAAGCGACGCATGGGCTCTGGCAAGGCCATCAGACCCAAGGATTTGGCCATCTTTACACGCCAACTGGCGACCATGATGAAAGCGGGTGTCCCCCTGCTGCAGGCCTTTGATATTGTGGGCCGCGGCAACCCCAACCCCAGCGTGACCCGCCTGCTCAATGACATCCGTACCGACGTCGAAACCGGCACCTCCCTGAACGTAGCGTTCCGCAAGTACCCGCTGTATTTCGACAATCTTTATTGCAATTTGGTGGAAGCGGGCGAGGCGGCGGGGATTCTGGACCAGTTGCTGGATCGGCTGGCGGTTTATATGGAGAAGACCGAAGCCATGAAGTCCAAGATCAAGTCGGCGCTGATGTACCCGATTTCGGTGTTGATCGTGGCCTTCGTGGTCACGGCGGTGATCATGATTTTCGTGGTGCCCGCCTTCAAGGAGGTCTTCGCCAATTTCGGCGCTGATTTGCCGGGGCCCACTCTGTTTGTGATCGCCTTGAGCGAGATCTTCGTGCAGTACTGGTGGCTGATTTTTGGCGGTCTGTTCGGCGGCGTTTACTTTTTCATGCAGGCCTGGCGCCGCAGCGCGGCCATGCAAATGGTGATGGACCGGGTGCTCTTGCGAATGCCTATTTTTGGCACTTTGGTGGACAAATCCTGTGTCGCCCGCTGGACCCGCACACTTGCGACCATGTTTGCCGCCGGCGTGCCTTTGGTGGAGGCGCTCGACTCGGTAGGGGGTGCTGCCGGAAACTCGGTCTACACAGCAGCCACCGTCAAAATCCAGCAGGAAGTGTCCACCGGCACCGCCCTAACGGTGGCCATGACCAACGTGAAACTGTTCCCCTCTATGGTGCTGCAAATGTGTGCCATTGGCGAGGAATCAGGTTCAATCGACCACATGCTCGGCAAGGCCGCAGACTTCTTTGAGTCCGAGGTTGACGACATGGTCGCCGGCATTTCCAGCCTGATGGAGCCCATCATCATCGTCATTCTGGGCACGGTCATTGGCGGCATTGTGGTCGCCATGTATTTGCCGATTTTCAAACTAGGACAGGTGGTCTGATGCTGGTGTCTCCTTGGTTTGACATAGGGATGATGGCGGTACTGGGCCTGGCTGTAGGCAGTTTTCTCAATGTCGTGATTCACCGACTGCCGCTCATGCTGGACGCGCAGTGGAAAAGCGAGTGCGCCGAGCTGAATGGGCAGCCGGCTGCGCCCACCGAACCGTTTAACCTGAGCGTTCCACGTTCGCGTTGCCCCCACTGTGGCCACCAGATCGGCTGGCATGAAAATATCCCGGTACTGAGCTACGTTTTTTTGCGGGGCAAGTGCTCGGCCTGCGCCAAACCGATCGCGCTGCGTTACCCCGTCGTGGAACTGTTCACTGGCCTGCTGTTTGCGTACTGCGGCATGCAGTGGGGCGCCACGGCCACCGCATTGGCCTGGAGCGGCTTTTGCGCCAGCCTGCTGGCGTTAGCATTGATTGACTGGGACACCACGCTACTGCCGGACGACATCACCCTGCCTCTGCTGTGGGCCGGTCTGTTGGCAGCCCTGCTGCAGTGGACACCCGTGGCGCTGCCCGCCGCGGTCTGGGGTGCGATCGCCGGTTACGTCTCACTCTGGCTGGTGTACTGGGCATTCAAGCTAGTCACCGGCAAGGAGGGCATGGGCTTTGGCGACTTCAAGCTGTTTGCGGCGCTGGGAGCCTGGTTTGGCTGGCAGGCCCTGGTCCCCATCATCCTCATGGCGTCGGTCCTGGGCGCGATCGTCGGCATTGCCATGAAGTTCTCCAGTGGCCTGCGAGAGGGGGGCTACGTGCCGTTTGGGCCATTTCTGGCGGGCGCCGGACTCACGGCACTGGTGTTCAGCCCGGCTGCCATGCTGCGTTTTGTGGGGCTCTGAGGGTGGCAGCCATGATCAGGCTGGGCCTGACTGGGGGCATTGGCAGTGGCAAGTCCACCGTTGCGGCTCTTCTGGCGACATATGGCGCGGCCGTGATCGATGCCGATGCCATCTCCCGGCAACTGACGGCGCCGGGCGGACTGGCCATCGCCGCGATCGGTCAGCAGTTTGGCCAGACATTCATCACGGCAGACGGCGCGCTGGACCGGGACCGCATGCGGGCGGTGGCCTACGCCGACCCAGGTGCACGCAAGCAACTGGAATCCATCATCCACCCCTTGGTCGGTCTGCAAGTGCAGACCCAGGCTGCTGAAGCACAAAGCAGCGGGCGGCGCTGCGCCGTGTTTGATATCCCGCTGCTGGTCGAATCAGTGCATTGGCGGAAAAAAGTCGACCAAGTGCTGGTGGTCGACTGCAGCACAGAAGTGCAGTGCCAGCGTGTCATGGCCCGCAGCCAGCTCACACGGGCCGAGGTTGAGGCCATCGTGGCATCCCAAGCCACTCGGCCACGTCGCTTGGCCGCGGCCGATGTTGTGATTTTCAATGACCTGCTCAGCTTGGCAGAATTGGCGCTTGAGGCGAAGCAATTGGCCCCTGTCTTCGGGCTATCATCCGGGTAGCTTTAGCCTTATTGACTGTCCGCGTGATCCTCTACGAATACCCCTTTAACGAGCGCATTCGCACCTATTTGCGGTTGGAACATCTGTTTGTCCGGCTCAGCCAATTGCTGGCTCGCGAATCCGCGATGGACCACCACTTTGCGCTGGCAACGCTTTTTGAGATCATGGATGTGGGCGCACGCGCCGACCTCAAATCCGATGTCCTGAAAGACCTGGACAAGCAAAAAGCCCATCTTGATGCTTACCGCGGCAACCCGGCCATTGCCGAAGGTGTGCTCGACGCGGTGATCAGCCAGCTTGACCTCTGTTTTCAGGCCTTGAATGGCCTGCCTGGCAAAGCTGGCCACGCGCTGACCGAAAACGACTGGCTGATGAGCATTCGCAGCCGCATTGGCATCCCGGGTGGGACGTGTGAATTTGACCTGCCTGCCTACTACGCCTGGCAATTCAAGCCGGCAGCTGAGCGGCAACAAAACTTGTCGACCTGGGTTGCTAGCCTGATGCCGCTGGCGAATTCGATCGAACTGCTGCTCAAACTGCTGCGTGATTCAGGCGCGCCACAAAAGGTGATGGCCAATGGCGGCCAGTTCCAGCAAAACCTGCCACAGGGCCGCACCTTTCAGCTGCTGCGCCTGGCGATAGACCCGGCGCTGGGGTTGATCCCCGAAATCAGCGGTAACCGCTTGCTGGTGTCGATCCGGTTGATGCAACAGGGCGACGATGACCGACTGCATCTGAGCGGCGGTGACACTGACTTTGAGCTGGCCTTGTGCGCATGAATGGGGATATCGAGCCAGCGCCTATCAGGCCAACACTCGTGACCTGTCCTGGTTGCGGCTGCGACAGCCTGTACGCCAGCAGCAACCCGTCCCGGCCGTTTTGCAGCGAGCGCTGCAAAAACATGGATTTCGGGGCTTGGGCCAGTGAAAGCTTTCGCGTGGCCGCCAAGGACACTGGCGACGAGCTGACCGATGGTCTGGCTGATCCCAGTTGATTTAAGAGAAAAAGGGCTCTAGCCCTTATCCTGCTTAGGTTTTATGCTACCAAATGTGTAGCATCCAAAAAACCCTGTTCCTGCGCCAGCCAAGTCAGCACGGGCACCGTCCCAGGCAACACCGGCACGCACTTCACCGGCAGGCGTTGCCAGGCAAACTGCTGGGCCTCTCGCATCTGCAGTTCGCCGTGCCACTGCGACACCTTGCAAAAATTAAGCCGTACCAGAGCGTGCGGGTAGTCCACCAGCTCAGTACGCCAAAGCGCCGCTTGCAAGGTGGTAATGCCAAGTTCTTCCTGCAACTCGCGTTGCAGGGCCTGCAGCACCGTCTCACCGGGCTCCAGCTTGCCGCCGGGGAACTCCCAGTAACCGGCATAAACCTTGCCCTCTGGGCGTGAGGTCAACAAAAAATCACCATCCGGGCGAATCAGCACACCCACCGCCACATCCACTACAGGCCTATTCAGCCCACCCTCTCGGGCCTGGTCGGCGTCAGCCACCAGCGGCGCCGTGGTCATGCTGTGCCAGCGTGCGTGCCAGCGTAGTCGCGTGCAAACTGGTAAGCCACCCGGCCGCTGCGACTGGCCCGCTCCAGCGCCCATACCAGGGCCTCGGGCCGGGCCGCCTGAATCGCTGCAGGTGGCACGCCAAACCAGCTGAGCCACTGGGCCACGATGATCAAGTACTCAGCCTGCGTGAATGGGTAAAAACTAACCCACAGCCCAAACCGCTCTGAAAGCGATATTTTTTCTTCCACGCCCTCGCCCGGGTGCACCTCACCGTCGTCGGTGTGGGTGTAAGTGAGGTTCTCCTTCATGTACTCGGGCAGCAGATGGCGCCGGTTGCTGGTGGCGTAGATCAGCACATTGGGCGAGGTGGCAGACACCGAGCAATCCAAAATCGACTTGAGCGCCTTGTAGCCGGGCTCACCATCCTCGAAGCTCAGGTCATCGCAAAACACAATGAATTTCTCTGGGCAATCAGACACCACATCCACGATGTCAGGCAGATCGACCAAGTCGGCCTTGTCAACCTCGATCAAGCGCAGGCCTTGGCTGGCGTATTCATTCAGGCAGGCCCTGATCAGCGAGGACTTGCCGGTGCCTCGCGCGCCGGTCAGCAGCACATTGTTGGCCGGCCGGCCTTCCACGAACTGCCGGGTGTTGCGCTCGATTTTTTCTTTTTGCGGGTCGATCTCTTTAAGATCGATCAGCCGCATGGGCCCAAGGTGGCGCACCGGCTCCAGCACACCATGACCGGCGCTGCGTTTGCGGTAACGCCAGGCTACGGCGGCGGTCCAGTCGGGGGCGCTCAGGGCGCGCGGCAGCACCGCTTCTAGACGGTCGATCAGCTGTTCGGCACGCAGAATAAGTTGCTCAAAGGGTACGTTCATGATCGGTAATCGGCGTTGATGGTGACGTAGTCGTGGCTCAGGTCACAGGTCCAGACTCTGTCGGCGGCGTCACCGCGCCCCAGCAACACCCGGACCGTAATCTCAGCCTGCTTCATGACCCGCTGACCATCTTCTTCGCGGTAAGCGGGGTGGCGCCCACCCTGAACCGCCACATGCACGTCGTCCAGGTACAGGTCAATGCAAGACTGGTCCAGATCGGCAATGCCGGCGTAGCCCACAGCGGCCAAAATGCGACCCAGGTTAGGGTCACTTGCAAAAAACGCGGTCTTGACCAGCGGCGAATGGGCAATCGCATAAGCCACCAGCCGGCACTCTGCCGTGGTTTTGCCACCCTCTACCGCCACAGTGATGAACTTGGTGGCACCCTCACCATCACGCACAATGGCCTGGGCCAGTTGCTGGGCAACGCCCAGCATCGCAGCCTTGAGGGCCTGCCCCTCGGCGCTGGCCAGCGAATCGACGGGGGCGTGCGAGGCGCGGTTGCTGGCAATCACCACCAGCGAATCGTTGGTGGAGGTGTCGCCATCCACCGTGACGCGGTTGAACGATGCTTCGGCCAGCTCCAGCGCCAGCTGCTGCATGATGGTCGGGCTGACACAGGCATCGGTCGCGATGAAACCCAACATGGTGGCCATGTTGGGGCGAATCATGCCCGCGCCCTTGCTGACCCCGGTGATGCTAACCCGGCTACCGCCGATGTCCAGCTGCGCACCAAAGGCTTTGGGCAGGGTGTCGGTGGTCATGATGGCCTCGCTCACGCGCAACCAATTGTCTTCGCGCGCGTCGGCCAGTGCTGCGTCCAGCCCGGCCTCGATGCGGTCATTGGGCAGCGGCTCCATGATGACGCCAGTGGAGAACGGCAAGATCTGCTCCTGTGCCAAGCCAAGTTTGCCGGCCAGGGCAGCACAGGTGCTCAGGGCACGGGCGCGACCGTCGGCCCCGGTTCCGGCATTGGCATTGCCGGTGTTGATCAGCAAAGCACGCACACCGGCGCCGGCGCTGACCAGGTGTTCACGGCAAATTTGGACAGGTGCGGCACAAAACCGATTTTGGGTAAACACCCCTGCCACCGACGACCCAGGCTCGAGCAGCACCACCGTCAGGTCTTTGCGCTTGGCTTTGCGGATGCCAGCTTCGGCTACACCCAGACGCACACCGGCAATGGGATACAACTGGTCAGGATTCGGCGCTGACAGCAGAACAGGCATGGCTATCCCCTTCAATGATTAAAAAACCAGACTCAAGCCAACTTACCGTGGCATTGCTTGTATTTTTTACCGCTGCCGCAAGGACAGGGCTCGTTGCGGCCAACCCTGGGCACCGCGCCGAATGCGCTGGGGGCTTGCCCGATAGTGGCTGGGTCCACCGTGGTTTGCACCTCGCCGGTCTCAGTTGGTGCGGTGTAGGTGACGTTGGCGATGCTTTCGGCCCGCTGCTCCATCTCCAAGGCGGCCTGCTCAATTTGCTCACTGGACTGGATCTTGACCGTCATCAGCAGCTTGGTGACCTCGTTCTTGACCGAGTCGAGTAACTGACCGAACAGCTCAAAAGCTTCGCGCTTGTACTCCTGCTTGGGTTGCTTTTGTGCATAGCCACGCAAGTGAATGCCCTGCCGCAGGTAGTCGAGTGAGCTCAGGTGTTCCCGCCAATGGGTGTCAATGCTCTGCAACAGCACCATGCGCTCAAACTGGATGAAATTGCCATTGCCGACCTGCGCCACCTTGGCCGCAAACGTAGCGTTGGCCTGGGCCCTCACGGTCTCGAGCAAATCCTCATCGGTGATGGCACTGGCTGCACTGATCTGCTGCTGCAGGGCCAGGGTCAACTGCCACTCCTCGGTCAATGTTTTTTCCAGGCCAGCGATGTCCCACTGCTCCTCCACCGACTCAAGCGGCACATACTGGCGCACCAGGTCGGCAAAGCAGCCTTCGCGCAAGGAAGTGATCTGGGCCGTCAGGTCCGTTGCATCCAGAATTTCATTGCGTTGCTGGTAGATGACCTTGCGCTGGTCATTGGAGACATCGTCATACTCAAGCAGCTGCTTACGCATGTCGAAGTTGCGCGCCTCGACCTTGCGCTGCGCACTTTCAATGCTCCGGGTAACAATTCCGGCCTCAATCGCCTCGCCGTCAGGCATTTTGAGCCGGTCCATGATGCTTTTGACGCGATCGCCGGCAAAAATCCTCATCAAAGCGTCGTCCAGACTCAAGTAGAAACGCGATGAGCCTGGGTCGCCTTGGCGGCCGGAGCGGCCACGCAGTTGGTTGTCAATCCGGCGCGACTCATGCCGCTCGGTCGCAATAATGCGCAAACCGCCCAGCGCCTTAACCTGCTCATGGTCCTTGCTCCACTGGGCCCGTAGCTCGGCAATTTGTTGCTGCTTTTGAGGGGCGTCCATCGCACCATCAGCCTCCAGAGCGTCCACGACCAGGCTGACATTACCGCCCAGCACGATGTCGGTTCCGCGGCCCGCCATATTGGTGGCAATGGTGATCATTTTGAGACGGCCTGCCTGGGCCACGATGTCCGCCTCGCGGGCGTGCTGCTTGGCGTTGAGCACCTGGTGCGGCAGCGTCTCTTTCTCCAGCAACTGCGAGATGATCTCGGAATTTTCGATCGAAGTGGTACCCACCAACACCGGCTGACCGCGTTCATAGCAGTCCCGAATGTCCTGGATGGCGGCCTCGTACTTTTCGCGCGTGGTTTTGTACACCCGGTCCAGTTGGTCGTCACGCCGGCTGGGACGGTTGGGCGGCATCACCACGGTCTCCAAACCGTAAATTTCCTGGAACTCGTAGGCTTCGGTATCGGCCGTGCCGGTCATGCCCGCTAGCTTGCCGTACAGCCGGAAATAATTCTGGAAGGTGATCGACGCCATGGTCTGGTTTTCTGGCTGAATCGCCACGCCTTCTTTGGCTTCGACCGCTTGGTGCAGGCCTTCGCTCCAGCGCCGTCCGCTCATCAGGCGACCGGTGAACTCGTCCACAATGACAATTTCGCCCTCTTGCACCACGTAGTGCTGGTCACGGTGGTACAGGTGCTTGGCCCGCAGCGCTGCGTACAGATGGTGCACCAGCGTGATATTGGCCGGGTCATAGAGGGTGGCGCCCTCTGGAATCAGCCCCATCTCGAACAAGATACGCTCGGCGTTCTCATGACCCTGCTCGGTCAAGAACACCTGGCGGCTTTTTTCATCCAGGGTGAAGTCGCCCGCCTTGATGATGCCTTCGCCAGTACGCGGGTCGGCCTCACCCTCCTGCTGCTGCAACTGCGGTACCGCCTGGTTGATGGCAATGTACAGGCTGGTGTGGTCTTCGGCCTGCCCGCTGATGATCAGCGGCGTGCGGGCCTCGTCGATCAGGATCGAGTCAACCTCATCGACGATGGCGTAATTGAGGCCTCGCTGCACCCGGTCGGCCACCTCGTAGACCATGTTGTCGCGCAGATAATCAAAGCCGTACTCGTTGTTGGTGCCGTAAGTGATGTCGGCACGGTAGGCGGCCTGTTTTTCTTCACGTGCCATATTGGGCAGGTTGATGCCCACTGACAAACCCAGAAAGTTGTAGAGTTTGCCCATCCACTGCGCGTCGCGGTTGGCGAGGTAATCGTTCACCGTGACCACGTGCACGCCCTTGCCGGTCAAGGCGTTTAGGTAAACGGGCAGCGTGGCCGTCAGGGTCTTGCCCTCGCCCGTACCCATTTCGGAAATCTTGCCATTGTGCAGAGACATGCCGCCCAGCAGTTGCACGTCAAAGTGGCGCATCTTCATGACCCGCTTGGAGCCTTCACGCACTACTGCAAAGGCTTCGGGCAGCAGGGCGTCCAGCGCTTCGCCGGCAGCAATACGCTCTTTGAACTGCTGGGTCTTGCCACGCAAGGCCTCATCGGAGAGGGCCTCCAGCTCAGCCTCCATCGCATTGATGCGATTCACACCGCTGCGATACTGTTTGAGCAGGCGGTCGTTGCGACTGCCGAATATTTTGGTGAGTAGGTTAATGGCCATGAATGCAAGCCCGCCCCCAAGGTTCACCAGAACCCAAAGGGCAGCGCAGTCCTTTTTCTAATCAGAGGAATGTGGGGGCGCCTTGGCGCAATGCAATCGGGGACACCGAGCGCATGGCGCCGCAGGCACCCATCTTCCGATTTTACCTTTGCACGGGTGGGCGAGCCGACGGGGCCGCCGGTACGCCCTGATGGGCGGCCATCGACCGGTTTGGCGGCGGTGCCGAACCGCTCTTGCCGGCTGCCAAGAACTTCATCGGATCCTGCGGAATGCCCTGCACCAGCACTTCAAAATGTAAATGAGGCCCTGTAGAACGCCCGGTGCTGCCCACTTCGGCAATTTTTTGACCCACCCGGATCAAGTCACCCCGCCGCACAAAGACCTTAGAGGCATGCGCATAGCGGGTGATGAGGTCATTGCCGTGATCGATCTCGATCATGTTGCCGTACGGGGCGTTGAACTCCTGGACTACCACCACCCCGCCAGCAGCCGCCAATATCGGGGTGCCTGGCTCGGCCGGGTAGTCCAGCCCGGTGTGCAAGGCTGATGTTCCGGTGATTGGATCTATGCGCCAGCCAAAGTGCGAGCCTAAATTTCCCGAGACCACCGGTTGACGGGTCGGCACCATCATGGCGCGGACTTTCTGGTCGACCAGACGCGACTCCATCACGGTCATCCAATCAGTGCGTTGCCCCGTCAGTCGGTCAAGATCGGCCAGTGTGACCTCAAGTTCTTGGACCGACAAGGGGCGGCCTGAAACCAGTGCACCACCCTGTCCAGGCTTGGCCTTGATGTCATTGGGGCTCATGCCTGCCAACCCCGAGACTCGCTCACCCAAAGACTCCAGTTGGCGAAGCTTGGCCTGTAGCTCGCCCACCCGGCGCGCCAACACGTCAAGGTTTTCGCGCATGAACCGGTCGCGCTGATCAAACTCGTCCTTGACCACCAGCCGCACCAAAGTTCCGACCACCGGCCAGCCCTCACGGGCCCCTTTCAAAAAAACCCAGTGGTACAGGACAGCCGCCACCAGCATCAGGACAAATGACGCCAAAACGATGGCGCCCAGCAGTTTGGTTCCGCTCAAGTGAACCGCCCGGCTTTTCGCCAGCCAGGCATCCGTGATAATCAATTGCATCTGGTTAGCCCCTTACCCGTTTGCTCATGAACCGCCGCCAATATGCCATCACCGCGCTGCAAGCCAGCCAGGACTCGCCCACGCTGGCCCGGCTGACAGAGTTGAGCCGGGATTCGGTGGCCCGGCTCAACGCCCTGGATGGCCTGATCCCCACAGCCCTGCGCCCGGCGATACAAGCCGGCCCCATCGATGGCGATGCCTGGTGCCTGCTACTAGATAACAACGCGGTCGCTGCCAAGGTCCGACAGCATTTGCCTGCACTGCTGTCGCACTTGCGTGTTAAAGGATGGGAGGTTAACTCAATTCGGCTGAAGGTCCAAATCAGGCGGGCGGGGTGACTCGCTGATGCGGTGTGCCCATACTGGGCGCACCAAGAAGAAAGGACTTACATCCTTTCGAATGTAAGTCCTTGATTCATTTGGTGCGGCTGGCAGGAATTGAACCCACGACCCCTTGGTTCGTAGCCAAGTACTCTATCCAACTGAGCTACAGCCGCTAAAGTTTGAATTGTAGCATGGCGCGTTTGGTCCAAAGATCACTTTAAGGCGCCTTGGGATCGTCAAGATCAAGCTCCACCAACACCGCCGCCAGCACCACCTGCTCACCCAATGCGGTGTGCAGCGACCGCACTCGCCCGGGCGCCCGGGCGGTGAGCCACATGTCCATTTTCATGGCCTCCACGCAGACCATGGGCTGGCCGGCCAGCACCACATCGCCCACCGCCACCTGCACCCGACTCACGCGGCCAGCCACCGGCGCGCGCGCCAGGCTGGCGTCCAGCACCGCATCGGTCTGCGGGAAAGGTGACATCTCGCTAAAAACAAAGCTGCCTGCGGCCATAGTGATATACAGCTCAAAACCACTCCAGGCCACGTCCAGTCTATGTTTTACGCTATTTAATTCATAGCTAACCGCATCGTCGGTGACGCTGACATGCCGCAGCACATGCAGGGCGCCGCCCATCGTCAGGTGCAGTTCGCCTGTTGCCTGGCTGTGCACGCGCAGCGCTTGCGTCTGCTCGCCGCAGCGCAGGGTCAGGTCAAAGGCGGCCACGCTGTTCGGTCGCCAGCCACTGCCCTGGCGCCGCACCAGCGCGGCTGCCGCCACGCACCAGGCCACGTCGTCAGGCATTGGGCGCTGCAACAGAGGCTCGCCATCATTCAGCCACTGGTCGAGCAAGGCGGTGTGCATTCGGGCTTCGCGAAACGCTGGGTGGTCGAGCAGGTCGCGCAGAAAACCGCCGTTGTGCCGCAAGCCCAGCAGGGGCATGCGGGCCAGGGCGGCGCGCAGGCGGCGGATGGCCTCGTCGCGGTCGCGGCCATGCGCGATCACCTTGGCCAGCAGCGGGTCGTACCAGGGGCTCACCGTGCTGCCCTCTGCGATGCCGCTGTCCAGGCGCACGC
>CAMCZF010000071.1 GCA_945885775.1 Rhodoferax sp. OV413
GCCCTTGGCGCTTGGGGCCCAGCCTCAGGGTGAGGTTAAGGTCAGTACATTTAAGGCAAAGCCAGCCAAGCGCAAAGTCATTGCTCAGTCTGGCGTCAAAGCCAAAGCTAAAGCCAATGCCAATGCCAATGCCAATGCCAAAGCGAAAGCCAAAGCGAAAGCCAAAGCCCGGGTTGGCATCGCACGAGCAAATTTCCTGCCGCTGAAACCGTCATACGGCAAGCTGGCAGGTCTGCATGGATCGCGCGATGCCCTTGAGCTTAGATCGAGTGTGGCTCTGGTCATTGATCAAGAGACCAGCGAAGTTCTTTTTAGCAAAAATGACAAAGCGGTCCTGCCGATTGCCTCGCTGACCAAGCTGATGACGGGTCTGGTGGTTAGTGAAGCCAAATTGGCCTTGGATGAGAAAATAGTGATTTCCCAAGCCGATGTGGACACTGAGAAAGGCAGTACGTCGCGCCTGAGCGTTGGCACCGAATTGAGCCGTGCTGAACTCTTGCACCTGGCATTGATGTCCAGTGAAAATCGAGCGGCACATGCCCTCGGACGCAGTCACCCAGGCGGTCTGCCTGTTTTCGTGGCATTGATGAACGCGAAAGCCAGATCCCTGGGAATGAGCGATACCAACTATGTGGAGCCTACCGGCTTGTCCAGCAAAAACCAGTCTAGCGCCAGTGACTTGGTCAAGCTGGTCAATGTAGCGTCTACTGATGCCCTGTTACGAGAGTTTTCCACGTCGCCGGGCCATCAGGTTGAGGTGGGGCATCGCACCCTGCAGTACAACAACACCAACCGATTGGTCAAGAATCCAGCTTGGGATATCGGTCTGCAAAAGACAGGCTATATATCCGAAGCGGGTCAATGCCTGGTGATGCAGGCCCGGGTAGCTGGCCGCAAGCTGATTATGGTGTTCCTGGACTCTGCAGGAAAGTTGACTCGCCTGGCAGATGCGGAACGGGTGAGACGTTGGGTTGAGTCAAGCCCTGCGCGCGCGCGGCATTCAGCGTCCACTTTGGCGATCGTTAACCGAGAAAACCTGCTGGCAGTCCGTTAGAGGTTCAACTGGAAGCCTTGCGAAAGGCCTCCGCTCGATAGCCCAGGCTAGCCGATATTTCTTTAGCGGTACCTTGTAGCTTGGGCAGCCATGCTTCTTCCAGCCGCTCGGCAGGCGCAGAAATAGACAAGCCTGCAACCAGCTTGCCCTGGTCGTCATAGATGCCTGCTGCCATACAGCGAACTCCGAGCTCAAGCTCCTCGTTATCACGGGCGACGCCGAACTGGCGAACTTTCGACAAATCGCGCTCGAGCACGGGTAATTGGGTTAGGCTGTTCTTAGTGTGCCCATTCAAGCCGGTTCGAGTGGCATAGGCCCGCACACGTAGCGGGTCATCGGCTGCCAAAAACAACTTGCCAACCGACGTCAGGTGCAGCGGCGCCCGCCCGCCAATTGCCCGTACCACCTGCATACCTGACCTTTCGCTGTAAGCCCGCTCCACATAAATGATCTCGTCGCCCTGCCGAACGCTGAGGTTGACAGGTTGTTGAATCAATTTGTGCAGATCCCGCATGGGAAGCAAAGCAGCATCGCGGACATTGAGCCGACTTTTCACCAAATTGCCCAGCTCAAGCAGTCGCATTCCCAGACGGTAACTGCCGGGCTGCGGGCGATCAACAAATCTGCCGGTCGCCAAGTCGTTGAGGATACGGTGTGCGGTGGACGGGTGCAGGCCTGTTTTTTCACTAATCTCTTTGAGTGATATAGCCTCTTCGCGTGATGCGAGTACATCGATCAAGGCAAACATACGTTCAATGACCTGTACGGTTGGCGTGGTCGCCGTAAGGCTGTCTGACTTTGGCACTTTTGCTCCTGAATTGCGAAGCGCAATTTTACCATATGAAAAAATTGCCTCGACTTCCATCAGGGTGCCTGAGTCTCACCGATGCCCTGAGGGGCAATCACCCATTGACCCTCTATGAGCAGGGCCATTGGCAAAAATCGGGCTTTGTAGCTCATCTTTTGACTGGCCTTGATCCAATAGCCTAAGTACACATACGGCAATTGGAGTGCACGGGCCTGCTCAATTTGCCAAAGCACGTTGTAGGTGCCATAGCTGCATTGAGGTTCGGGTTCGAAAAACGTGTAGACCGCCGAAATGCCGTCTTCTAGCACATCAAGAATGGATACCATTTTGAGTTGTCCAGGGCTACCGTCCGATCCCAACTCCCGAAACTCCACCAGCCTGGAATTCACGCGGCTTTGAAGCAAAAACTGGGTGTACTGTTCGACGCTGTCCTGATCCATCCCGCCACCAGCATGGCGCCCGCTTTGGTACCTAAGGTAAAGCAGGTAATGTTCCTGAACAAAGCAGAGGTCAGTTACTCTGGCCTGCAATGTGCTGTGCCGAGTCTGGGCCCGCCGCTGGCTCCTGTCCGGCTTGAATTCACCGACCAATACCCTCAGGGGGATGCAGGCCTGGCAGCCGTCGCAATAGGGACGGTAGGTGAACATACCGCTTCGTCGAAAGCCCTTTGCCACCAGGGCCGAATAAGTCTCGTTATTGATCAAGTGGCTGGGCGTTGCAACTTGAGATCGGGCTAGCTGATCCGTCAAGTAGCTGCAGGGGTAGGCCGCCGTGGCATAGAACTGCACCGTCTGCAAAGGAAGGTCTTTGAGATGCGTCACGTCGTTGTCGACCCTTTTGGCATGATCAGCGCCCAGTATAGGGGGTCGAATTGCCAGGTTGGCGCAGGGTGGAGGAGGGCAGTAGAAACGCCTGCTAGGAACTGCGCTCGACGCACTTCTTTTGCACCGAGAGAAGCCAGGTGGCCGGTGTTTTGCTGGCAGTCCACTTGTTGAATGTCGTGTTGGCGACAAAATGCGACCAGTGCCGTCAGTGCAATTTTTGAGGCATCAGTAACCAGGCTGAACATGGACTCTCCAAATACTGCTTTGCCCAAAGCCACGCAATACAGCCCGCCGACCAATTTACCGTTCATCCAGGTTTCAACACTGTGTGCCAGGCCGGCATGATGGAGCTCACAGTAAACCTCAATCATGGGTGGAAGAATCCAGGTTCCGGCCTGTCCTGAGCGCACACTGCCGGCACAGGCCTGGATCACTTCCCTGAATGCTGTGTCAAATCGAATATCGCACCCGGGTGTCCGTACAAATCTACGAATCGTTTTTTTCAGGGACGGGTGGAGGACGAACTGGGCGGCCTGCAAGACCATCCGAGGGTCAGGACTCCACCAAAGGACAGGTTGCCCCTCGTTGAACCACGGAAATATGCCCTGACTGTACGCGTGCTGCAAAGTATCAATGTCGAGGCTGCCGCCGGCAGCCAGCAGGCCCGGCGCTGGTGTGTCGGCGCCCCACGCCTGGCTTGGATTGGGGAAGTCTGTTCCGGGCGCGAGCCAAGGCAACTGCGGGGCTAGATTGGGCATGTCTGAACTGTAGCTGAGCCTTGGGCGTCGAGCATGAAGCGATCTTTCCTGGCCTGGTTTTCGCCGCATGACGGCTGATGATCCCTTCATCAGGGTCGCTGGTAGGAAAAACAGGGCCAGTCACCCGCTACAATAATGTCCAGTCGGGGTGTAGCGCAGCCTGGTAGCGCATCTGGTTTGGGACCAGAGGGTCGAAGGTTCGAATCCTTTCGCCCCGACCATCATAAGAACGAAGACGGGTTTTGGGCGTTGTGCTCAAAACCCGTTTTTCGTTGAAAATGACCAAAAAATAGAGGAGAGCACTGTGATTCGTTTCAAAGTCAATGGCCAGACTATCGAGTCGTCTGCCCCGCCCTCCGATCCGCTGCTCCAGATTTTGGCCAACGACCTTGGCCTCAATGGCCACAAATATGGCTGTGGCAAGGCGCAATGCGGCGCTTGCACTGTGCTCGTTAATGGCGATCCGCAGCGCAGTTGTGTGGTCCCGCTTTCAGCCGTCAGCGGTCGGTCGGTGGTGACTCTGCAAGGCCTGAGCGAGGGCGGTGCACCCAGCCGACTCCAACAGGCCTTTGTGCAAGAGCAGGCCGCCCAGTGCGGCTACTGTACCTCCGGCATGATCATGCAGGCCCAGGCGCTGCTGGATCGCAGCCCGCGGCCCACGGAGTCAGAGGTCCGCATTGCACTGGATGGTAATTTATGCCGTTGTGGTGCGCACAACCGAATTGTTCGTGCCGTGATGCGCGCGGCGCAAGGAGCCTGACATGACACGATTAGCTTCTGATTCGCGTCGTCGTTTTCTGAAACGCACTGGATTTTTGGCACTTGGCTTCACCATCCCGCTGCTGGACGTGCACTCCCAGCAGGCAGCATCTGTAGACAAACCCCGGCTCCCTGGTGACTTACAAGTCAACCGTACCTTGAGTGCCTGGATTCGTATTCAAAGCGAAGACCAGTCTGTGTTGTTGATGGTCGGAAAGGTCGAGCTTGGGCAAGGCATTCTGACTGCGGTGGTACAGGTTTGTGCAGACGAACTCGATGTGGAAATGGCACGTGTGAAGGTTGTATCTGGTGATACCGCCCTGGTGCCGAACGAAGGGACCACTGCGGGCTCCTTCTCAATGCCCAATTGCGCCACCGCCGTTCGGCAGGCGGCAGCAGAAGTCCGCGCCATTTTGTTGGGTCTGGCGCAAATCCGGCTGGGACAGGCTGCAATTGGCATGAGCGTGCGGGATGGCATGATTCAAGCCAACTCTGGAGCCAAGACCAGCTACTGGGATTTGCTCGTCGGCGAGTCGCTGCAGCGTGAAGCGACTGGACTGGTCAAGCCCAAGCCCCTGGGCGAGCATCGCATTGTTGGTCGATCCGTGCACAGACTAGACCTGACCCCCAAGATTCTTGGGCAAGCCATGTTTGTGCAAGAGTTGCGGCCCAAAGGCATGGTTTTTGGCCAAATTGTTCGACCTCCGACCTATGGCGCTCGGCTAATCTCAGCAGACACAGCCTCCGTTACGCGCATGCCTGGCGTTATCAAGGTGTTGAGAGACGGCAGTTTTCTGGGTGTCATTGCCACACGTGAAGGGCAGGCTCAAGCGGCGGCACAGGCCCTTCAACAGACCTGCCAGTGGCAATTACCACGAGAATTGCCTGGCACTGACGGTATGCCTGACTGGCTGCTCAAGACCAAGCCTGATCGCATCATCGAGACTAAA
This sequence comes from Rhodoferax sp. OV413, assembly GCA_945885775.1. Classification (GTDB taxonomy): domain Bacteria; phylum Pseudomonadota; class Gammaproteobacteria; order Burkholderiales; family Burkholderiaceae_C; genus Rhodoferax. The sequence goes on from CAMCZF010000071.1 coordinate 5,154, forward strand.
AAACAGGCTCGTAGCACGCCGGGCCAGGTCACGCAAACGGTCGAAGCCAGCTACTACCGGCCGTATCACATGCATGCCTCCATTGGTACCTCTGCTGCACTGGCGACATTGGGTGCCGACGGTGTCCTGACCGTACAAACTCACAGCCAGTCGGTGTTTGAAACAGGTCAAGCCATCGCCAAGATGCTGGGTCTACCTTTAGCCAAGGTGCGGATGCAGCATGTGCAAGGGTCCGGCTGCTATGGCCACAACATGGCTGATGATGCCGCTGCCGATGCTGCTCTGCTGGCGGTGTCAGTGCCGGGTACGCCGGTGCGCTTGCAATACACGCGTGAGCAAGAGCACATGTGGGAGCCTTACGGCTCGGCCATGCTGATCAAGACGCGGGCTGGGCTGGATGCCCAGGGTAATGTGTTGGACTGGGATCTCGCCATCTGGTCTACCCCGCACGGGACTCGACCGGGCGGCGACCCCGGCAACTTGCTGCCGGCCCGGTACCTTGAGAAACCTTTCCCCATGCCCAAGCCCCAGAACGGCGGCGCACCCAATTTTTCAGCAGATCGCAACGGCATCGCGCTGTACGATTTTCCGGGGCACAACGTGCTCACCCATTTCATCACCCAGATGCCCTTGCGGGTGTCGTCGACCCGTGGACTTGGGGCCTACGCCAATGTGTTTGCCATCGAGTCGTTCATCGATGAGTTGGCGCACTCGGTAGGTGCGGACCCGGTGGCCTATCGCCTGAGATTCATGAAAGATGAGCGCGCCCGTGATGCCATCGTTCGGGCTGCCGAAAAATTTGGCTGGTCGCAATGGCAAAAATCGCCCGGCCGCGGCCGGGGCATTGGGTTTGCCAAATACAAAAATATCGCTGGGTACTGCGCCGTGGCGCTAGAGGTTGAGGTCAATCGCCAGAGCGGCAGAATTCGCGTGCTGCGCGCGGTGGCCAGTGCGGACAGTGGGCACATCGTCAACCCTGATGGTGTCAGCAACCAGATTGAAGGTGGATTGATCCAGTCTTTGTCCTGGACCCTGAAAGAAGAGGTTCAAATGGACGACACCCAGGTGCTGTCGCAAGACTGGAACAGCTACCCGATCCTCACCTTTACTGAGGTGCCGCCGGTCGAGGTGGTGCTGATTGATCGGCCTGGCCAACCTTTTCTGGGTACTGGGGAAGCATCCCAAGGCCCAACGGGTGCCGCGCTGGCCAATGCCGTGTTTGATGCTACCGGGGTGCGGTTCCGGCGCCTGCCGCTCACGCCTGACAGGGTGCTGCAGGGCCTGCGGACATGAGCACGCGCGTCAAGGCGGCGGCCGAGCCCGCCTTGCGCATTGGCATATTGGGGTGTGCCAACATTGCCCGGCAGTTTGCCCGCGATGTCTCGGGTTGCCCCGATGCCAACGTCGTCGCCGTTGGCAGCCGAAGCAAGGAGACAGCCGATGCCTTTGCCGGAGCCTGTGGCATTGCGCGCAGTCATGGCAGTTACGAGGCCTTGCTGGCGGACGCTGATGTTGATGTGATTTATCTGCCTCTGCCCAATAGCCTCCACGCAGAATGGGCGATCAAAGCAGCCGAGGCCGGAAAGCACGTGCTCTGTGAAAAACCGCTGGCGATGGGGCTGGGGCAGGCACAGACGATGTTCGAGGCGGCGAGCCAGCACGGGGTCATGCTGCTGGAAGCTTTTCCCTACTACTTCCAGCCGCAGACTGGGGCCATGCTTGAGTTGGTGCGCGGCGGAGACATTGGACGCGTCCGCTCGGTGCAGGCAAGTTTTGGGTTCACGCTCAGCAAGCCGGTCGGCAATATCCGGCTGAACCCGGCGCTGGGCGGCGGCGCCCTGCTGGATGCCGGTTGCTATGCGTTGAGCCTCATCCGGCTTGTCATGGGCGAGGCCCCTCAAAAAGTCATGGCGGATGCCGTTTGGGCAGATTCGGGTGTCGACATCAGTCTGTTGGCAACTTTGTTTTACGCGGACGGGCGGCGCGCTCAACTCTCGTGCGCCATGGACACGGCCAATCACCGTCGCGCCACCATTGTGGGGACTGAGGGCACGATCGAAACCGAATACCTGAACCACACCAGCGAGCAGACCGGCGGCCATGCTTATGGCTACCTGCCGAGCCAACTGCGCCTGCGCCGCGGTATTGCTAGCACCACTCCCTTTGAAGACGTTATCACCGGAACCGGCAGCGGTTTCAGGTTTGCTGCCGAGGCATTCGCACGGGTCATCCGCGCTCAGGACTTTGCGGCTATTGAACGCGCTGCCCAGGCTAGTCTGGACAACGCAGCCACCCTGGAAGCTTTGGCGAAGAGTGCACGTTTGGGCCAAGCCGTCGTGCTGTAGCGCCAGGGTGCAGGGTGGGGCCCCTACAATGCATCGCGCCGATCGCTGCCCGTAGCTCAGTCGGATAGAGCAACAGCCTTCTAAGCTGTGGGTCGGGGGTTCGATCCCCTCCGGGCAGGCCAATTGGCGGTTTCCTGAAGTCCCAGCAAGTCCCATAGTTCCAATTAATTCAACAACTTAAGGCGCCCGTTGGTTCACGACGATCCACTGCATATCGTTGCATCCGACGCGAAATAGGGGTACAAACAGGGGAACAAAACCAATTTTCCTGAGTATTTCAGGTTTGTTCCCCTATGTCGCTGACCGTTGTTGGTTGCAAGAACGCGTCCTGTCCCGCGGGCAAGGTGAGGCAACGCTTTGTCGACTCTGGCGGCCTGTACTTGGAGGTCTCCGCAAACGAATCGAAGCGGTGGTTCTGGAAGTACTATTTCGCTGGCAAGGAAAAGAGGCTGGCACTGGGAAGCTACCCCGACGTCAGCCTGAAGGCGGCCCGCAGCGAGCGGGACAAGGCGCGTAACTTGAATCAATCGGGTACCGATCCGGTTCAGGCCAGGCGCGTTACCAAGCTACAGAACCTGCATCGGGCGGATGACACGTTCGAGTCCGTCGCCCGTGAGTTCTACCGGATCAAGGCCAGCGGCTGGTCCAAGAAGTATGGCCAACGCTGGATCGAGCGTATGGAGAAGGACGCCTTTCCCTGGATTGGTACCTTGCCATTGGAGAAGATCTCGGCGCCGCTGTTGTTGCAGACGCTTCGTCGGGTTGAGGCACGGGGCGCGCAAGAGACCGTGCACACGCTGCGCCAGACAGCTGGACAGGTTTTTCGCTTTGGTATTCAGACCGGTCGATGCCACAGCAATCCTGCGCCAGATTTGCATGGCGCACTGAAGCCCGTCAACGTCAAGCACATGGCTGCCATATTGGAACCTGAGCCGGCCGGCAAGTTGCTGCGGGAGATCACGGGATTTTCTGGTCAACCAACGACGCGGGGCGCGCTGATCCTGTCGGCGTTGCTGTTCCAGCGTCCTCACAACATTCGGATGATGGAGTGGGCGCATATTGACCTTGAAGCTGCGAGGTGGACGATTCCCGCCGGCGACATGAAACGCACGATCGACAAGAAGCTCAATGGCCGGCCGCATCTCGTTCCCTTGGCGCGTCAAGCTATGCAGGTGCTTCGGGCGCTGCACCCCGTCACCGGTCATGGTAGGTACGTGTTTCCAAGCCTTTTGACCGGCGAACGGCCGATGAGCGAAAACACGCTGCGTGCAGCTCTTCGCCGGATGGGGTACAGCAACGATGAGATGACGCCACACGGATTCCGGGCGATGGCGCGCACCATTATGGTTGAGAGGCTCAACGTCAATCCGGACGTGATTGAAGCACAGTTGGCTCACGGCAAGAGCGGGCCCCTGGGCGCGGCTTACGATCGGGCAGAGTTCATGGAGCAACGTCGCAACATGATGCAGCAATGGGCAAACTATCTCGACGCCCTGCAGGGCAACACCGTTGCCCGTCAATCAGCTGCTATTTGAGCCGTTGCGGTGAACATTCTCTGGTTTGCTGGACGGCGTGACTGGGCGTGGTTGATTGACCTTAACGTCGATTGAGAGCGGCGCCTCCGCAACGGCGACCGGAGCGTGTTCTCGTTGCCACCGTCAAGACCTCCAGATCCGGGTGAGATCACGGTGTGATTCACCTGGTGATATCGGGCTCGATGGGCGTTCTTCGCTAGCATAAGGGTCCATGAGTCGCGGCGTGCCGTTCCATAGGTAACGGTCGCCAGTCCCGACTCGTGGGTGTCGCAGTCGTTACCTGCCGCAGCAATGCCAATACGCGTTGCTTTCAAGATGCCGTTCGCCTGCACGAACAAGGCATCCTCGTTCTTCATCGCGCGCGTGAATCTGACCTAACCGCGACCGCGTTCAAGTTGGTCACTTGTCGTTCACTCGATGCAACGAGTAGTGATCAACCATGACCAATCTGTCTAAACTTCCGGCGACCGACTTGACCGCAGGCTCCAACCGGCAATCCCAAACACTTCCGATCAACGGGTTCGTGCGGCAATGGCAGGTGCTGCGGCATATTCCGTTCTCCAAGTCGACCCTCTGGCGACGAGTCCAGGCCAAGACCTTTCCGCAACCGATCAAGCTTTCGGCGCGCGTTACGGTATGGCGTGCCGAGCAGATTCGCGATTGGATCGAGGCTCAGTCGACGACGGTGGACGAGACGCCGCCTGCAACTGGAACGAGCCAGACCAATACAAGGGTCACCCCTGCAGGTGCTTCTCGATCGCGCCAATGGCGCGACGCATGATTCACGCGTCCACCCGAATGCGGTCGCATGGACAGCAGGCGGTGATCGCTATGGCGCGCACCAGATTGCCTTGGCTGGCGATCTGGCTGGGTACTTGATGACCGTAGTTCGCGTTGTAGCCTGAATGATCAGGAGGACGCGATGAACTACGGATCAACATTCATAGGGTCGGTACTTGGTGGTGCGGTGGGGGCTGCTGTGGCCTATGGCCAGGGGTCGGGTGTGCAACTTGTACTGACCGCAATTGGTGGCGTCGTGGGCGCCGCAGTCGGCGGCGCGATTCGCAAGGCGCGGCGCACGTCCCGCGTGCAACCCGATCCCGATGCGCCGGATGGTCAGTCCGACGGACTGGCGAAATCGCAGCGCGAACTGAACGACAACTACTGGATCCACCATGGACACCTCACGTCCACACCGGGGCTGCCAGACGCCAAGGATTCAGACATCTCGCATTGAGCTTCTGCTGCCACTACTTTCGCGGCAACAATCCCTTGACTGCGTCCTTGGCAGCGTCAAATGTCGCCTCGGCGTCGGTGGCCAGTTGCCTGGAGGATTGGGTCAGCAGTGATTTTCCCGATCGAAGCGTGCCGTCCTGGGTTCGATCAACGTCGGTTGTCGCCGTCGAACTGGCATCGATCGCGGCACCCTGGCGCTGCAGTCGTGCCTTCTGCGCCTGCACCTGGTCGCGAATCTGTGTCGTCGGTGAGCCCGGTGCAGGCACTGGCGATGGCAGACTCGATTGCCGTGCCGCGACCTCCACATCGTTGTTCTGGCGCGCGGCGCCGATTGCGTCTCCCGTCGCTTGCCGTTCGACCGCGTCGTTGTGACTGTCGCGAAGCTGCCTGAAAGACTGGGGAGCCGCCGATCCGTCAGAAAAACTCCGATTGGGCTGCAGTCCCTGGCGCGCCAACTCCGATGCCATCAGGGTGTGCGCTGCCGCACTGCTGCCGCCGTATTGCTCGGAGTAGCGCATGAACATGTCCATGTTGTGCGGATCCTGGGCGATGTCGATCGAGATGGCCTCGCCCCTCTCGTGGGCGGCGCTCAGGCGTTCTGCCATCGCCTTGCGCTGGCTGTAGGCTGCCTCGGTGCGCTGTGCCGTCGATGTATCGCTGGCCAGTCTGGATGCCATTTCCGTGGCTTCGCGCCCGTCAGACCCGATCGCGCGCATGTAACTGCTGTCGCGCGAGATCCGGTCACCAAACTGCTTGAAGGCCGATAGCTGTTCGGAGCTCATGGCATTGAGGACCTTTTGTTCGTCGCTCAGGATGCCGGACTGATAAGTCTTGCCGGCGCTGCCCTGAGCCCTGGCACTGGCACCGAAGCCGCCAAGGCCAAGCGATCCGTTGGCACTGAAGGCGATATGCGCCACCTGCGACTGCGATACACCCGTGCGCTGGGACACGCCTCGGGCGATCTGGTCCAATTCGGTGAGGCCTTGGGCCTGTTGTTCGAAGCTGCTGCTACTGGTGCCGCTGGTGGATCGAAGCGATTGCAGCTTGCTGACTCCGCGCGTGAATGCCTCGGTGAGACTGGCCGAGCGCTGCTGGGAGGCGGACACGGCCTCGGTCCGCGCCGCATCGGCCTGCTGACTGGCCTCTGTCACTTCCTGCTGCGAGACACGCATGGACACCACGCGCGATGCGAATCCCTGGTTGCGCAGCACGCTCACGGCCGCGCGGCCGGTGAGCGCATTGGAGGTCACCGTGTTGCCACTCAGGTCGCTTTGCATGCTGCCCATGAAGGCGGAGGTGCGGTTGGGTGCGAGCTGCGTCTGGTCCATGCTGACATTGCCCAGGCTCAGGTTGCCCATTGCGGCATTGCCCGTGGCCATGGCCAGGCTTGCCTGCAAGCCAGACAGACCACCGACAAGGGCCGTGCCGAGGGTTTCCATGCGTTTGAGTGCGGCCCAGGCGATGAAGGGGATGCTCATTGCCAGGTAACCGACGACGGCCTCACCGGAAATCGCCCTTGCGTAAATGTTTGAGGCGGTCTGCAGGGACAGCGCCTTGGCGCCGGCACCCAGGTCGGCGGCTGCTGCCAGATCGTAGGCCGCGTAGATGGATGCCATGTAGTTCAGGATCGCGAACAGGGGTGGCCACAGCTGAATCCAGATCAGCAGCAAGGCGTAACCCTTGAGGGCCAGCATGGTCTCGCGACCGCCGCTGAGCAGAAGCAGCAGCACAAAAAGCGGGAACAAGGCATAGGTGATCGCCTCCACGACATTGCGAAACACCGGCAGCGCCTGTTCGGCCACCTTGCCGTAGTTGAGCCATGACGCGTTTTTCTGGGCGATGGCCTGGGCGCGGCCGACCGCCAGGACCATGGCCGCCGGGTCGTTCGACTTCTGGCCGGCGAGTTTTGCAGCGTCATCCATGGCGTTGAGCACGGCATTCTGGCGGATGATGTCCGCAGCGCTGGACGCGGCATCGGCCAGGCTGTTCTTGAGATAGGCCTGCTGGATCTGCGAGGCGATCACGGCTGCTGCGGCGGCCCCGGGCAAGGTGGGATTGACCTGAAAGGCCAGGCGGCCTTCGATTTGCTGGATCTGGGCGGGTATACGACCGTTCAATGTGCGGTAAGCATTGGGGCAAGTGTCAACGGCAACAGCGCCGGACTGGCTCACCGTGGTAAAGCGCGCCGGATTGGGCGTGGCCATCAGGGACCAGACATCGGCCGCGCGACTGAAGGCCGTGGGATCGAGCGTTCCGTCGATCAGGTCGTAGCTGGTGCAGTTGTGGATGAAGTTGACAAGGTCCGTTCGGAATGCGGGGTCCTGGAATACAACCGCGCCGGTCTCGCGCACCATCCGGTTGCCAAAGACCAGGCCGTTCTTCTGGTAGGCGAACTCGGAGGGCAGGGCGCCGGCTCCGGGGATGACCTGGAAGGCGGTCTCGAACAGCTCGGTCAGCGTCTTGCCGATCGTGCTGGTGATGCTGCCCAATGCTGCGATGCCCAGCGGGACGTTGTCCACGACCTTGACCGGCGAGCCGCCAGTCTTGTCGACGATTCCGACGGTGACCTTGGGGATCACCAGCACCGAAAAAACCAGCACCACGGACGCAAGCCACTTCCAACCCTGGAGCTTTTCCGGGGCGAAGGCATAGGCGAACAGGGCGGCCAGGAAGCCGCAGGCGGTGACCGCGGCGATGACGGAGCGGTAGTCGTTCGATGCGTGGATGGCAGCTGCGGCGTTGAAGATGCCGAACAGGCTGTCCACATTCTGGTAGGCGTAGATTTCCCACATGGTTGCATTGGATGGGTGCGGATCAACGCACAGGTCAACGTGTGAACCCGGCCGCCTGCTGGCCCAGCATGTCGATCACGTGCTGGGGCAGGCTGCTGCGCAGCTGGCGCTCGAGCTGCTCCAGGTGGCTGGAGACGGCCCGGAACGAGCCGACCTTCTGGTACAGCAGACTCTTCTCCTGCGCCAACTGGGCGAGCATGGCCTGTGCACGCTGGCGCACCTGCTGGGCCTGCTCGCGTTGGTGCTGCGCCAGCGTGTAGTCCTTGGCCAGCGCGGCCAGGCCCAGTCGCAGGTTGCGCTCCAGGAACACATAGGCGTAGTCGGCCGCAATCACATCGCGGTATTGCGCGATCAGGTTGTCCGCCAGGCCCGAGCCGGGAATGGTCGAACCAATGGAGAGCATCCGGTAGACCGGCTCGGAGGTCTGATTGACGAAGCCGACCTCCGCGGAGTCATTCGGGATCGCGGTGCGGCTGGCGATCTTGTCGGCGATCGAGCGCATCAGGGTTTCCACGCGCGCGGTAAATGGCGTGTGGTTGTAGTTGGTGTTCAGCGTGACCGCATCGCACTGCGCGTAGTCATTGCACTGCAGCAGGTGCTGGATCACGCCATTGTCCTTGCCGGCGGCCTGGCCGTAGAGCAACTGGCTGATGGAGGTGAGCGTGGGGGCTATGGGCTCTGGATCCCGACCAGCGTCTTCCGGGTAGAAGACCACGGTTCCCACCATGCTCATGATCAGTTCGCGCTCCTTGTCGTCCAGGTAGGTGCCGGCGGACTGCAGGGCGCGCCAGGTGAGATTGCCGACAAAAGGCGCCTTGTTGCGCACGCCGGCGTCCCCGGACTTGCGAGCCGTTGCCAGGATGCTGGGTCGATCGGACGCGCAGCGCCGCCGGGCGGCATCACGGTCGCTCTCCAGTCCCATCTCGATGGCAAGGTCGGCGCAGGTCTCGTGCGAGCTGTAGCCCGCCGCGTCGGCCGCCGTGCTGACGATCGCCTTGGCGGTCTCGCACGAGTTGATGCGGGCATTGTTGATCCAGGTCTCCAGGCCCTTGGCCCATTTGGTCAGTCCTCCGAGCAGGGGGGAAACTGCCTCCAGCGCGAGTTGGAAGGCGATGCCCGGCAAGGCTGCGGTGATGTTGCGCAGCATGTTCTTGAATTCAGTGGCGGAGATGTGGCTGAAACTTCCGCCGAACACGTCGATGCCGCCGCAGCCAGCCTTGGCGTTCGGGAACTCGATGGCGGCCAACTGATAGACCTTGTTCGGGGCTCGCATCATCAGGCTGCCGCCGCTGTAGGTGTTGTAGGCTTGCCCACGAAAGGCGCCCGGCTCCGTGTAGTTGCCGATGGCGCCCAGGTTGTTGAACATGGCGTTGACCTCGGCGTTGAGGTCACCGGCACGCAGCGACGGACTGGTCGCAGCGATGCAGGCGCAGACCATCAGACTGACGGGGATGCGCAGCCTCTTGTTCCTTTTTTTCATGGTGAGTTCCTGGAGATAGG